>JAUHXR010000011.1 GCA_030426845.1 Polyangia bacterium
GCAGGTCCGCCTCGAAGGCGTCGAGCTGAACCCAGAGCGTGTCGAGATCGGCCACCCGGTAGAGCGGGGCGCCAGGCGTCACGTAGGCGCCCTCGGTGGTGAGGCGCTCGAGGACCGTACCCGCGACCGGGCTCCGGATGGCGACGCGGCGCGCCGCGTCGTCGCGCGCCTGCATCCGATCGATCTCGGCCGCGGGCACCCCGAGCAGCCGCAGGCGCTCCCGCGTCGAGGCGAGCGTGGCCTCGGCCGCGGTGCGCGCGAGCGCGGTGCCGCCGCTCAGCCGCTCGAGCTGCTGCGCCGCCGCCCGCAGGTCGCGCGCCGCCGCGTAGATCTCGGGGCTGTAGAGCGTCGCCACCGTCTGGCCGCGCCGCACGGGCGCGCCGGTCACGCGGACGTGGAGGCGCTCGATGCGCCCGCCGATCCACGCGGTGACGAGGCGCTCGGAGGTCTCGTCGAGCGCGACCCGCCCCGACAGGCGAAGCCCGCCGGCCCGCGCGGACGCCCGGGCGACGCGCACGGTGCGCACCCCCGCGAGGGCCCTCGCGCGCGGGCTGAGCGCGACCTGGTTGGCCGCGAGCGGCTCGCCCGCCTGGAGCGAGGAGACCAGCACCAGGTCCATGCCGCAGATGGGGCACTCCCCCGGCTCGGGCCGCAGGATCTGCGGGTGCATCGAGCACGTGTAGCTGTCGTCGGCCGCGGCGCCGTCCGGGCCGCCCCCGGGCGTCGGCGCGGCGGTGCACCGACCGAGGCCGAACGCGGCCGTGACGAGGAGGAGGGCCGCCACGAGCGCCGCGGCGCGGGTCGCGCGGGCGCTCATCGGGACGCCTCCAGCGCGATCGGGCGACCGACGATCGCCTCGAGGCGCGCGAGCCGCTCGCCGTGGTCGCGCCGCGCCTCGATCGCGTCGAGCGCGATCTCGAGCTGGGCCCGCACGGCGAGCACCACGTCGGGCAGCGACGCCTCACCCACCGCGTAGGCGCCGGTGACCGACTCGAGCGCGGCCTCCGCCTGAGGCAGGAGCGTCGCGTCGTAGAGCGCGAGGCGTCGAGACGCGTCGCTCGCACCGGCCCACGCCTCGGTGAGCGCGGCGACCGCCGCGTCCTCGGCCGCGCGGCGATCGGCCCGCGCCGCCGCCCCCTCGGCTTCGGCCGCGCGCTGCGCCTCGCCCGCCGCGTCCTGACCGAAGATCGGCACGCTCACCCCGACGCTGACGAGGAGCGCGTCGTCGCCGCTCCCCGGCACCGGCGTGGCGGCGTCCCCGGTCTCGATCCAGTCGACCCCCAGGACGAACGAGGGGAAGCGCCCCGCCTCGGCCGCCCCGGCCGCCGCGTCGTGGGCCCGCGCCCTCGCCTCGAGCGCCTCTAGCCGCGGGTGCGCGCGCGCCTCCGAGGTGAGCGTGGCGAGGGACTCGGCGGGCCGCGCCGCGATCGGCGCCTCGTCCGCGATGGGCAGCGCGAGGTCCGCCGGCGCGCCGACCGCCGCCCGCAGCGCGGCGAGGGCCGCGACCTCGCGCTCGTCCAGGCCCGCGCGCTGATCCGCGAGCCGGGCCCGCGCGAGCTCGAGCTGGGAGACGTCCGCGAGCGAGCCCCGGCCGATCTCGAGGCGGGCGCGCGCCGCGTCGACCAGCGACGCCAGGAGCGCGAGCTGATCGTCGAGGACCGCGCGGCGCCGGCGGATCGACCACGCGGCCCACCACGCGCGCCCCACCCGCTCGCGCACCGCGAGGGCCTCGGCCTCGAAGGCGCGTTGGGCGGCGCGAGCCTCGTGACCGCGCGCGTCCGCCGCCTGCGTGAGCGCGGTCGGCCAGGGGATCGCCTGCCGGACGCCGAGGCGATGGCGCTGCGGACCCACCCGTGTCTGCACGGGGAGCGCGTAGAACGCGTAGGTCACCATCGGGTCGGGCATCCGGCGCGCCGGCGCGATGCGGTGGACCGCGGCGCGCCACCGCTCGTAGCCGGCGCGGATGGCGGGGCTGCCCTCGAGCGCGAGGCGCACGTAGCCCGCCAGCGCGCCGTCGGGCGGGTCCGAGGGCGCCGCGTCCGGCTCGCGGAGCTCCCGCTCGACCCTCGCGAGGTCGGCGCGCAGCGCGTCTTCGTGGGCCGCGGCGCAGCCCAGGGTCACCAGCGCGAGGGCGCCGGCGCTCAGTCTTGTCGTGAGCACGATCGATCATCTCCGAGGCGAGACAGCACACGCTGGGCGCACGCATGCACGGCGCGCGGCCCGCCTCGGATCAGATCAGGAGGATCGTGGTTCTCAGCCCGCGATCGGGTGGTCGCTCGGGCGCGTGGGCGACGCCGCGAACCCGGCTCGCGGGGGGCGCGACCGCGACCGTGACCGGAGCGGGCAGCAGCGCCGCCGCCGCCGGGGGCACGCTCGGCCCGCTCGTCGACGCGCCGTGCTCGCGGTCCTCGACGCGCCCGTAGTCGCAGCAGTCCCCGCCCTCACGGCTCCAGCGCGTCTGGTTCGACATCGCGCAGCAGCCGCCGCGGTGGTCCTCCATGGACCACACGTCCATGCACGCGTCCGGGTGGCCGACCCACGCGAAGAACAGCGCCCCGTGCGCGAGCACGGCGGCGAAGCCCAGGCGTCGGACCCAGCGAGGCATGACCCCCAAGTGATACGCGCCAGGGCTGCCGATGCCAACCCCCCGGAGCGGATGCGCTCAGGGAGCCGGACAAGCCGGCGACGGCCGGGCGTGGCCGAACACGATCGTCCAGAGATAGTCGTTGTCGGTGCCGGTCGAGGTCGCCGCGGTCCAGCGCTCGGCGTCAGGGCTCGAGAAGAAGCGCTGCGCGTCGCGCGCGACCGCCACCCAGCCGAGGCCCGGGCCGTAGGCGATCGCGGCGAGGTCGACCCCCGCGTCGTGGGGCACCGCGCGCCACGTCACTCCGTCGGCGGAGTGGAACGACTCCCCGGTCCGCCCGATCCCGACGAACTCCGCGCCGTCCCACTCGATGGAGCGCATGGTCGTGGTGACCGGGGTGGCGCGCCAGGTGAGGCCGCGGTCGTCCGAGACGCAGACCGTCCCCCCGCGCCCGCCGACGAGGACGCGGTCCGCGGTCACGAGGTGCCTCCCTCCGCGCTGCACCGAGTCGGTGCACGCGAGGTCGTAGCCGGTGCCGGAGTACCAGGTGGCGCCGCCGTCGTCGCTGAGGTGAGCCCGCGGGCCGCGCACGAAGACGAACAGCCCGTGGCCGCCGCCGAGCGCGCGCAGGTCTCCCTCGCCGCGCCCCGGGAGGGTAACGGACCGCCGCGTCCACACGCGACCGTCCGGGCTGGTGTGGAAGGCGCTCCCCGCGATGATCCCGAACTGCGTCCCGTCCCAGGCGATCCCCGAGCAGCCGACGGGACGATCCACCGTTCCGTCCTCGTGAACGAAGTTTTCGTCCGGCATGTCCTCCCAGGTCACGCCGTCGTCGCTCCACACGACGCGGGCGGGGTTGCCCCAGCCCGCGCAGCCGACGAACTTCCCGTCGCCGTAGGCCATGCGGCCGAGCCCGGAGTACTCGGAGTGATCGTGGCCGTCGGGCTCGAACGAGTGCTCCGCGATCCACGTCGCGCCGCCGTCGCATGACGTGAGGGTCCGGGCCGCGTGCCCGTAGGCCACGAACATCGGGACGCGCGCGTCGCTCGGGGGACCCGCGTCCACCTCGGGCGGTCCGGCGTCGGAGGTCGCCTCCCCCGCGTCCGCGTCCGCCGTCGCCTCACCCGCGTCGTCCGCCGTCACCGCGCCCGCGTCGTCCGTCGCCTCGCCCGCGTCGTCCGTCGCCTCGCCCGCGTCGTCCGTCGCCGGCGCGCCGTCGCACGCCGCGAGCCCGAGGCCCAGGATCACCGCCAACACGCGCATCACGCCACCAGCATCGGCAGCGGGTCGCCGCCTGCGTCGACGATGCCCTGGTGGTAGCCCGCGGCGTGTCGCGCCTCGACCGTCATGTCGCCGTAGCCGGGGCCGGGCGTCGTGTCGCCGAAGTCCTGCGGGCGCAGACCCATCGCCATCAAGACGTTGGCGAGGTACTGGTTCCACGACAGGCCCTCACGGAACTCGGCCTTCAGGCCGGACCAGTGCCGCGCGGGAAGGAGCGTGCTCTCGCGATAGCGGTAGTCGATGAAGCGCCCCGTGCGGAAGTGCCCCCCCGCGCTCCCCGCGGTCACGAGCGGCATCTCCAGGGAGAAGTGCGTGAGGAAGCCCGACTCCTGCGTGTACTGCACGAGCGAGTTGTCGAGGAAGGTGCGGCCGTCCATCTCCTCCACGTCCAGCTTGCTGACGAGATCGAGGAACACGTGCTCGAACACCCGCGAGGCCTGCTGACCGAGGGTCGCCGAGTCCCCGGCGTGCGCGACCGACTCGTGCCAGTCGGACTGGTTGACACCGTCAACGAGGATCGCGCGCGGGTAGATCGTGGCGACGCTGGTCACGTTGCACATGATCGCGGTCGCGAGGACGTCATTGAAGAGCGCGAACCACTGAGCGTTCTGGGCCTCGGCCACCGGGCGGACCTGGAGCCGCACGTCGTCGGCGCGGGTGAACCCGGCGCTGTTCCCGGGTCGGGTGAGCTGACCGCAGGAGACCGCCGCGCGGCTCTCGAGCCGGCGCTGCAGCTCGGAGATGCGCTGCATGTGCTCCTCGAGGCGCCGCCGATCGGCGGCCGAGAGCCGCTGCGCGTCCCCGAACCGACCGCTCGTCATCGCGCGGTAGTGATCGAGCACGCGATCGACGACCGGCCGCCGGGGCTCGGAGGGGGCGGTCGCGCCGACGTCGCCGAACAGCCGGTCGAAGAGGCCGATCGAGCTCTGCTCGGCTGGCAGCCCGACGATCGCCCCGCTCCGGGTCGCCGGGTCGGTGAAGCCCCACGCGAGCCCGTTGCCGTTGCGGTCGCTGTCGATCTGGATCGAGCGCTCGAGGACCCCCGAGAGGTCGGGGTAGAAGCGGTCGCTCCACGCGAGCACCTGGTCGATCGTGGGCACACCCGTCTCGCCGATGCTCCCGAGGTGCCCCCCGTGGTGGTGCCCCATGTACTGCATGATCCCGAGGCCGCGCACGACGTTGAGCTTCGAGGCGAGGGCGGGGGTGAGCACGCCCTCCGAGCCCCGCAGCACCCGGGTGATCGACGCCACACCGCCGCTCGTCGAGTACGGCAGCGGGCCGTGGTGCGCGACGTGGCCGGGGAAGAGCGGCTCGGTCTGCGGCGCCGCGGCGTCCGGCGGGAACATGTCCGCCGCGGCCGCGCCCCCGTGCGTCGAGGCGATCGCGACGAAGCGCTTGTTCTGGCGCACCTGCGCCCGCGCGGTCTCGGTCAGCAGCGACGGGAGCACGGGGAGCGCGAGGGTGAAGCCGCCCGCCCCGAGGAGGAAGTGGCGACGTCCGAGCTTGCCGATCTTCTTCATCTCACTCTCCTCCCGCGCGCGTGCGCAGCTCCGGGCTCAGCGCGACCTCACGCATCAGCTCGCGCACCGAGGCGCCCCCCGCGAGGGCCTCGCGCATCCGCTCGAGCGCGCAGCCATCGCGGTCGAGGTCCTCGACCCGCCGGTGCGTGAAGCGGAAGTAGTGACGCGCGAAGCACGCCTCGACCTTGCCGCTCGTCGCGAGCAAGGCGCTCAGCTCGACGCCGTCCGAGACCGTCTCGTCGTCGCCGCGCCCGATGGCCGGCCGGCTCGACGCGTCGATCGCGACCTCCCCGACCAGCGCGCCGTCCTCGTCGAGGAGCCGCTCCGTCGTGATGTAGCGGCCGAGCGCGTCGTAGTGGCTCAGCGCGTAGCCGAGCGCGTTGATGTCGCGGTGGCACGCCTGGCACGCCGCGGGAGAGGTGAGCACCTCGGCGGTCTCGCGGCTGCCCATCGCGCCGTCCACGTCGGGGATCTCGAGGTCCGGGGGCGGCGGGGGGAGCTCGTCGCAGATCACGTAGCGGCGCACCTCCACCCCGCGGAGGATCGGGTGCGGGCTCACCGACGGGACCGCGAGGGTGGCCGCCCGCGTGAGGAGGCCGGCGCGCTCGCGGGCAGGGAGCGCGACCGGCGCCTGCCCCGGCTCCCAGCGCGGGACGCCGTAGATCGACGCCAGCCCGTCGGTCCGCGGGAAGGCCGCGGTCGAGGTGAAGAGGTCACCGAGCGTGCCCTCCGCGGCGAACACGGTGTGGACCGTGAAGTCGGCCAGCTCCCGCCGCATGTCCTCGTGCAGCGTCGCGTCGGGGACCAGGCCCCCGAAGAAGGCGTCGAAGCGCGGGCTGCCGACGCCGGTGTCGAGCGGCTCCAGCTCCGCGACCCCGAGCCACTCCTCGACGAAGCCGGCCATCACCTCTTCGGCGCGCGGGTCGTCGAGCATGCGATCGACCTGCACCTCGAGCCCGGCCGCGGTGGAGAGCTCGCCCGCCTCCGCCGCGGCGAAGAGCTCGGCGTCGGGCATCGTGCCCCAGAGCTGGTAGCTGAGCCGCGTCGCGAGCTCGTGATCGCTGAGCGCGACTCGCCCCGCGTCCGGCGGCCCGGCCCCGAGCTCGACGCGGTAGAGGAAGCGCGGCGACATGAGGACGACCGCGATGAGCTCGCCGACGCCCTCGGGGCTCACCACGTCGCCGTCGATGTAGGCCTCGTCGCGCAGGAACGCGCGCTCGTCGGGGTCGAGCGGAGCGCGGAAGGCGGCCGACGCAAAGGAGTCGACGAGCCCGTCGAGGCAGGCCGCGTCGTTGGCGGGATCGGCGTCGGTGGCGCAACGACCCATGAGGGCCTCCAGGCGGGTCGGGTCCGACGCCAGCGCCCCGCCGACCGCGAGGGCGAGCTCGTAGTGGCCGTCCACCCGGGCCTGCGAGACCGTCTGCACCAGGCGCCCGTAGCGGGCCTCCACCGCGCCGGCCCCCGCCGGCACGGGCTCGCTGCGCGCGTCCGCGGGGAGCCGCGTGAGCGCGTCATCCACGTCCGCGAGCACCGCGCGGGCGGTCGCGTCGTCGGTCGTGAGCGCGAGGAGGTCGTGGAGGGTCCTACGGTGCTCCACCGCGCTGAGGCGCCGGAGCGGTCCATCGTCGGGCTGGGCCGCCTCGTCGCAGGTGAAGGTCTCGGCGGCTTCGCGCGGCCCAGGCACCTCCACGTCGGCGCCGCCGCCCGGCTCCGTGAGCGCGCCGACGCACCCCCCGAGCAGCCCCCCAGACAGCACAGCGGTCGCCCCCACGAGCGCCGGCCTCCACCATCGTTCGACGTCCATCTGTGTGCCTCCTCCGTCGCGCGCCTGGCGACTCGAAGACCCTACGGAGGGCTCGCGCGGTGGTCTGTTACCGGGTTAGCGCGGATCGCGCGCGGTCAGCGCCACCGGGTGGGCTCGGAGAACGTCGTGTCCTCCACGCGGTACTCGATGCGGCGCCCGACGCGCCGCCCCTCGACCGCGCCGCTCTCGGTCAGGCTCTGCAGCGCGGTCTGCGCGGTGCGAAGCGGGACGCCAAGCTCCTTGGCCGCGTCCCGCGCGCTCTGGTGCTCGGCCCGCGCGAGGAACCGCAGCATCCGATCCTCGAGGGACTCTTCGCAGCGAGGATCGGCGAGGAGCAGGGGCTCGACCAGGCGGAGCGCGAGCCGGTCACCGTCGACCTCCATCTCGCCGCGGACGCCCAGCCAGCGCCGCATGCGGTGCTGGAGCGTGCGGAACGTGCCGTCGTGGAGCTCCGCGTCGAACCCGAACCCGTAGATGCGCCGGAAGAGCTCCTCGCGATCCAGTCCCGCGGGCCCGGCCGCGGCGAGGACGCCGATGGCGAGCTGGGTGCGGCCGGGCTTCAGCGGCTCGTGGCGGACGCCGAGCGCGCGCTGAGCGAGGGGCGCGGCGAGCCCGGCCACCCGACGCGCGGTGCCGTCGGGGCGGACCGCGACGAACACCCCGGCGGGGACGCCCTCGGCCGCGGTGCAGAGCCCGGCCATCGCCGGCGGCGTCGTGTGGACCTCGCCCTCGCAGAAGCGCCGAAGCGGTGGCGGCAGCGCGTCGAGGGGCGCGCGCGGGTCGAGCAGGGCGAGCGCCACCGTGAGCTCCGCGGCCTGGCGCGGCCAGTCACGCGTCGCGTCGACGAGTCGCGTGCGGGCCGACGCGAAGGCCTCCAGGTCCGCGGCGCGCGCCGCGCCGAGCAGCTCCGCCCAGGCCGCGGCCCGGTCCTCGGGCAGCGAGGGCGCGCGGCCGCCGATCGCCTGCTCCCACGCGAGCCGCGGCCACCAAGGCGACGACGCCACCTCCGCCAGCGCGTGCAGGATGCGCAGCGCGAGGTGCGGCGCGCCCTCGAGCCGGCGGACGCGCGCGAGGACCAGGTTCGAGAGGTACTGCGACTGCGGCAGGTCCTCGGTCCGGGCCATCCGGGAGGCCCGCCGCGCGAGGACGCGGGCGTCCCCGAGCTCGCCTCGATCCGCGTACGCGAGCGCTCGCAGGCTCGCCGCCTCGACGCGGGTGGCGGGGAAGCTCGAGCGCTGCTCCGCCTCGGCGACCTGCGCGGCGCCCTCCGCGTCCCCCCGCGCGAGCCGCGCCCAACCGCGCGCGAGGCCCGCGGTCGGCGCCAGGGCCGCGTAGGCGTCGAGCCGCGCACGGTCACTCGCCAGCCAGGCCGCGCGGGCGTGCTCGTCGATCGCGTGGCCGCGCCCCTCGCCGCCGTCGGCGCCGAGGGCGGCCAGCGTGGCCGGCTCCTCGAGCGCCCCGACCTTCGGGTCCGCGAGCCAGCGCTGCGCCTGGATCGCCGCGCGCCACCAGCCTGACGGCGCGTTCGCGAGCCACGCGGAGGACGGCCGCAGGTCGCCGGCGAGGCCGCGCGCGAACACCTCCGCGGGATCGAGCATCGCGCCCCAGTATGACCCGACTCGGCCGCGCACCGTCACGTCGGCCGCCCGCGCGGCGAGTGCTGCTACGATGGTGCCGTGCAGCGACGCTCCTCGCGGTTGGCGGCGTACGGACTGCTCGCCGCCTCCCTCGTCGGGTGCCGAGTGGCCTCGGAGGAGACCGAGATCATCGTCGCGTTCGACGCCGCGGACGGGCTGCGCGAGCGGGTCGCCCGGATCCACGTGGACATCCTCGACGACCAGGCGGCGCCGCGCGGAGAGGCCGACTTCGACCTGGCGGACCCCGCCGCGGAGCTTCCTCTCTTCGCGCTGCGCCTCATCCCGACCGGAGGCAACGCGGACCGACGCTGGGGCGTCGTGGCGACAGCGTTCGACCGCGACGGCGCCACCCTCGGCGAGCAGCGCGTCGAGGGCACCTACGTCGCCGGCGAGGTGCGTGAGGTGTGGGTCGTCTTCGACCAGGAGTGCGAGGGCGCGGCGTGCCCCGACGGCTACCGCTGCCAGCTCGGCGAATGCGTCGAGCGATGCGTGGAGGGGACGGTCCCCGACGGAGTGCGGCGCAGCGCGCCGGCCGCCTGCGCCGACCCGTGCGACGGCCCGGTGTGCGAGGGCGAGATCATCGCGCGCTGCGACCGCGGCGCGCGCGTGGTCGAGCGCGAGTGCCGGCTCGGGTGCGCCGACCCGACCGCGTGCCAGGAGGTCGTCGCGAGCAACCTCGACGAGGTGGTCGGGGCGCCGTCGGCGGAGCTCGGCGACATGGTGATCGAGGATGGCTACACCTACATGCTCGGGGACGGCGCGATCAGTGACGGCGTGCGCGACGCGGGAGATCTCTCGAACGGGATCCGGTGGCGCGTCGTCGAGGTGGCGGGCCAGCGGTACGAGGTGTTCGAGATGCGGAACCTCCTCATCCGCCCGGGCTCGACCTTCTCGCTCACGCAGGGCCGCCCCTTCATCTTCCTCGTCCACGGCGAGGCGATCGTCGAGGGACGCATCCAGGCCTCCGCCCGGGCGGGCGGGGCGCCGCCGAGCGCGGGCGACGGCGGCGGGCCGGGCGGGGGTGGCGCGGGAGCGCGGGCCCCGAGCGGCTTCGGGGGCGGCGGGGGCGGAGGCTTCGGATCGTCGGGCGGCGCCGGCGGCGATGGGGACGTCGACGCACCGGGCGGCGCGGGCGGGGGCGTCTACGGCACGCCCGAGCTGATCCCCTTGGTGGCCGGCTCCGCGGGCGGCGGGGGCGCCGGCGGCGCGCTGGGCGGCGCAGGCGGCGGCGCCGTCCAGATCACCGCGCGGACGCGGATCGTGGTCCGCGGCGGGGGCTCCATCGAAGCCCGAGGCGGCCCGGGCGAGGTGATCGAGGGCGCCGCGGGGGGTGGCGGCGGCAGCGGCGGCGCGGTCCTGCTCGAGGCGCCGCGGATCGAGCTGGCGCAGAGCGACGAAGCGCGCATCATCGCCGCGGGTCGCGGCGGCGCGCGCGGGCGGGACGCGGCGGGCGCCACGATCGAAGGTGGCCGCGGAGGCGACTCCTCGGCGCCAGGCGGTGACGGCGAGAGCGGGCTCGAGGCGGGCGGCGGGGGCGGCGGCGCGGGGCGCGTGCGCGTCAACAACGCCGACGGAGACGGCCGCACGTCGTATGAGGGCCTGGTCGAGCCGACCGGCGCGTCGGTGTTCACGGTCGGTCGCGTGCAGGGCGGACCGCCACGATGATCGGGTACCGGACGGTGCGCGCGCTCGCCAAGGGCGGGATGGGTCGCGTGGAGCTGGTCGTCCGCCAGGAGGGCGAGTTCCGCCGCGCCTACGCCCGCAAGCGGCTACACGCGGCGCTGGCGGGCGACCCGGAGGCGCGCGCGATGTTCACGGAGGAGGCGCGCATCGCGGGCCTGCTCCACCACCCGAACGTGGTGAGCGTGATCGACGTCGGCGAAGACGAGGAAGGCCCGTTCCTCGTGATGAGCTACGTGCAGGGCGTCAGCATCTCCGAGCTGCTCCGGGAGCTCGCGCGACGCGAGGAGCTCCTGTCCCAGCAGGTCGCCTTGCGCATCTTCATCGAGGTCGCGCGTGGGCTCCACGCGGCGCACGAGCTGGTCGGCCACGACGGCGAGCGCCTCGACATCGTGCACCGTGACGTCTCTCCACAGAACATCCTCGTCGGCTTCGACGGCGTCGCGCGCCTCACCGACTTCGGCATCGCCAAGGCGCGCGTGCGCGACGGACGCACGAGCGCGGGCGTGCTCAAGGGCAAGCTCGGCTACTTCGCGCCCGAGCAGCTCCGCTTCCAGCCGGTCACCCCGCGCACCGATCTGTTCGCGCTGGGCGTCGTCCTCTTCGAGGCGCTCTCCGGCCGGCGGCTCTACGGGGACGCCTCGACCGAGGAGGTCGCGCGGCGGATCCTCGACGAGCCTCCACCGGACCTCTACGACGTGCGGCAGGACCTCCACCCTGCGCTCAGCGAGCTGCTCTTCCGGCTCCTCGCGAAGCGCCCGGAGAAGCGCCCCGCGGACGCCGACGAGGTCGCCGACGCGCTCGAAGCGATCCTCGTCGAGGTGCTCGCCGAGGAGGAGCCCACGTCGGTTCGCGCGTACCTGAAGCATCGCTTCGCCGGACGTGAGGAGGCCGAGCGGACGCTCATCGAAGCGGCCACGACCCAGGTCGGTCCGCCCTCGCGGCGGCGCTGGATCGTCGCGGCAGTGGCCAGCCTGGCGCTGGGCGGCGCGGTCGCCGGGGGCCTCGCCGTTCGAGCCCACTTCGCGGCCGTCGACGCGCCTGCACGCCCGGTCGCCGCCGCCAGCCCCGCCCCGACCGCGACGGGGCCCCGGGAGGCGGCGGAGGACGCGCGCGCCGCCGAAGAGGCGCCCGAGCCGATCGCGGAGCCCACCCCCCCGACCGAGGAGCCCCCTCCCCTGCCCCCGCCGCCCCGCGCGGCGAGAGGTCGGCGCTCCGGCCGCGCCCGACGCGCCGCGCCCACACCGGCGGCGGCGCCGCCGACCGCGCCCGCGCCGACCACGCCCACGCGCCCCGCGCCGGACGATGAGCTGATGGGGTGGGGACGATGAGGCTCGCCCTCGCATGGCTGCTCGGCCTCGCGGTCGCAGGGCCCGCGACCGCGCGCGCCCAGCCCTTGAACGCTCAGCCCTCGAACGGCCGGCCCTCGAACGCTCAGCCCCCGAACGGCCGGCCCTCGAACGAGGAGGCCGACGTCTCGATGGTCACGATGCGCGCTCGCGCGCTGTTCGAGCAGGCGCTCGAGGAGCTCCGCGAGGGCCGCGCGGCCGCGGGCCGCGATCTGCTCCGGCGCTCGCTCGCGATCCTCCCGACGGTCGCGACCCGGTACAACCTGGCGGTGGCGCTGCGGCGCACCGGCGAGGTGACCGAGGCGCAGTTCGTCCTTCAGCGTCTCCTCGAGGAGGGGCTCGAGGAGCCGGAGCGCGCGCGGATCGAGGCGCAGCTCGAGGCGGTCCGAGCCCAGATCGCGACGCTCGTCATCACGGTGAGCGGCGGCGCGGCGGCCGCGCAGATCGAGGTCGACGGCGTCGAGGTCGGGCAGAGCGGCCCGCGCCCGCTGCGTGTGCAGGTCGACCCGGGGCGCCATCGGGTGGCGGCGCTCGAGGGGACGCTGCGAGGGACGGCGGACGCCGAGGTAGACGCGGGTGACGCGCGGCCGATCGCGCTGCGCCTGGCGCCGTTCGCCGATCCGGCGGCGGAGGGCGTCGATCCCTGGCCGTGGGTCGTGACCGCGATCGCGGTGGTCGCGGCCGGGGTCGCGGTCGGGCTGGGGCTCTACTTCACGATCGGGCAGACGCCCGAGGATCCCTACCCGACCGCGCGCACCTTCGAGACGCTCGGCGAGGTGCGCTTCTGAGAGGTTACGTGGGCTCGCTGGCCGGCTCGGGCGCGGCCGGATCTCGCCGCAGGCTGGTCACGAGAATCATCCCCACCCCGACCGCGACGAGGACGTCGGCCACGTTGAACGTCGGCCATGAGCCTCCCCAAGGGTAGTTGACGCGGATGAAGTCGACGACGCCGGTGCCGCCGCCCGGCGCCTCGCGGAACAGCCGGTCGACGCCGTTGCCGATCGCGCCGCCCGCGATCATCCCCATCGCGAGCGGGCCGTAGAGGTCGCGCGCGCGCAGCGCCATCACGAGCAGGACGAGCACCATCGCGAGGGCGACCAGACCGAGGACCCACCGCGCCTCGCCGAGGTCGCCGACGAAGCTGAACGCGGTGCCCCGGTTGTACGACAGCGCGAGCTCGAGGTACGGCTCGACGAGGCTCATTGTCCAGCCGGGCGCGTCTCGGAGCGTCTCCTCGGCCCAGTCCTTCGAACGGAGATCACAGCCGCCGCCGAAGAGGGTCATCACGACGAACACCGCGAGGCGCGCCATCCAGGTCCGGGGCTGGGTCGTCACGCCGGGAGTATGGAGCTCGGCAAGGCGCGGCGCGAGGCGAGCGGGCCGCCAGCCGCGCCCTGTCAGCTTTGCTTTCTAGGTCAACTCCCTCGCATCCGACCGCCAGGTCCCCTACGCTGCGCTCGTGAGCTCGGAAGACCGACCCGTCGTCCTCCTGGTCGACGACGATCCGATGGTGCTGCGGGTCACCGCGCGCCTCCTCACGCACCGTGGCTTCGAGGTGCTCTCCACGAGCCACCCGTTCGAGGTCGGCTCGCTCGTGCGAGCCCATCACCCGGCGGCCGTCGTCCTGGACGTGAACATGCCCGGGCTCGGCGGCGAGGCCCTCTCGCGCTTCCTGCAGCAGCAGATCGGGCCGTCGCTGCCCATCGTCTTCTACTCGGGCGTCGACGACGCCGAGCTGCGGCGCCTCGCCGAGGCGAGCTCGCTCGCGAGCTACGTCACCAAGGCGGAGGGCGCCGACGCGCTCGCGACGCGACTCACCGAGCTCACCGGCTAGCCGAGCTCAGCGCCAGTCGAGCTCAGCGGCGGCGACGCACCACGCCGAAGACCGCCAGACCGAGCACCGCGAAGGGCCAGACCGGCAGGGTCGCCATGCGAGTGTCCGACTCGGTGAGCGCGCCGCCCACCGAGGCGCTCGTCCAGTTCACGTCGTTCTCGACGAAGATCTGAGCCGGAAGCTCGCCCTGGGTGGACGCAGCCAGGATCAGGTCCTCCCGGAGCGCCTGCGCGGGCAGGTTCGCGCGCATCCGGGTGATCGTGGGGTTGGGGATGCTCTCGACGGCGACCGACCAGTCCGCGGCCGCGCTGTGCGGCTCACCCGCCTCGTCCCGGATGGTGAAGCCCACGACCGTGCCCCCGTCGGGCATCGCGTACTCGGTCAGCCAGGTCCGCCCCGCGTCCTGACGCATCACCTCGTCAGCGAGCGCGTCGTAGTTGTACTCGTCGAGCGCCCAGTCGTAGACGAGCTCGCTCTGGTCGATGACGCCGTTCGGGAAGTTCGCCGCCTCGTAGCGGCCCTCGGCGATCACGAACAGCTCGAGGGAGACGAAGTCGCCCACCCCCGCCGCGACCATGCGCAGCGGGAAAGCCACGTTCATGCCGGGCGTGCTCACGCGGACCGGCTGGATGCGGTTGACGCCCTCGCCGGCGGAGAGCCGCAGCGCCACGAAGCTCATGCCCTGATCGACGTAGTGCTCGATCGTCGGCAGGAGCTCCTCGGGCACCTGGTAGCCTCGCTCGTTCATCCAGTCGTAGAGCGCCATCGCGTCCTCGCTGCCGATCGTCGCCGTCTCGTACGGGCCGACCGTCCCCTCGTGGAAGACCTGCACCGGCGGCGAGCGCGGGCCGTCCTCCGCCGCGAAGCCAGCGTCCGCCGCGCCGCAGCCGAAGCCGCCTCCGCCGCCCCCGCCCGTCGAGCGGAATGGGCCGGTGAGCTGGACCTGGGTGGTCTGCTGCAGCGCCTGGAAGAAGGCGTTGTCGGCGAGCTCGACGGTCGTGTTCTCGCCGCTGGCCACCGGGAGGACCCACACGAAGTCCTCGGGCGAGCCCGCGTACTCGAACTGGTCCCAGAGCACGGTGCGCCGCGTCCCGAGCGACACCGCCATCCGGTGCGCGGTGACCACGCTGGGCTGTCCGCTTGGCGCGAAGCAGCCGCCGCACGCGGCGGCCGGCGCGGGCGCGAGGGCGGGGAGGAGAAGACCCAGGCCGAGGGTGGTGACGAGGGCGGCGCGAGGAGAGAGGTGCGTCATGGCGGCTCCGGATTCTAGCGGCGGCCGCGGGACAGAGCGCGGCGCGGTGGCTCGCTGCGGAGCCTGCAACCGGTGTTCCAGCCTCGCGCCCGGTGGATCCCAGGACGGCTCGGCACGGGGCGGCACAAGGCGGGCGCCCACGCGCACGAAGTCGGTGGGCGAAATCGGCGCACGAAGTCGGCGCACGAAGTCGGCGCAGGGAGCCCGTCGCAGGGAGGTCATGCGAGAGATTGCACGCGCAGGGGTTCACCTCGGCGCGCGCCGCACCGTTGAGCATCCTCGAAGGCGGCCTCGCGTCGCCCTCGAAGCACGGCGCCGGGCGGCCCGCCCTCCTCGTCCCCCCCCCCCCGCATTCGGTGTGCGGGCCGCCTGGCGACCCCTTCTCACTCCGCGCTCTCGCTCCTGTCTCACGGCGCGGAGAGCAGCCGCTCGACCTCGCGCTCAAGGCGATCTGCGTCGAGCCCCCCCGGGTCCATCGCCGCCCCCGCCACCACCCGCACGCGGGAGTAGAACCGGCGCGGGAGCTTCTTGAGGGGCGGGCCACCCGCGTAGCTGAAGACGCTCCCCCACAGCCCGTCGAGGGCGACCGGGATCACCGGGGCGGGGGTACGCGCGAGGATGCGCTCGATGCCGGGGCGGAAGGGGTTCATGTCGCCGTCCCGGGTGAGGCGGCCCTCGGGGAAGATCCCCACGACCTCGCCGTCCTCGAGCGCGCGCGCGATCTCCTCCATCGCCGCGTCCAGCCGCGCCGGGTCCTCGCCGCGGGACGCGATGGGGATCGCGCGGCACAGCCGGAAGAACCACCGGAGCGGCCACGCGTCGTGGATCCGGTGGTCCATCACGAACCGCACCGGCCGCGCGCAGAGCCCGCCGAGGATCGCCGCGTCCATGTAGGAGACGTGGTTCGCGGCCACGATCGCCGGGCCGTGCCGGGGCAGCGCGTCGAGCCCGGACACGTCGGTGCGGTACATCAGGCGGACGACGACCGAGACGATCGCGCGGACCACGAAGTCGCGCGTCCAGGCGGTCGCGATCGCGGCCGTCGCGAGCGCGAAGACCGCCGCCGCGAGCATGAGCTGAGGGAGCGTCCCGCCGAGCGCGCGGAGCCCCACCGCGAAGAGCGCCGCCGCCACCATGAACGCCGCGTTGACGATGTTGTTGGCCCCGACGATGCGCGAGCGCTCCGACGGCTCGCTCCGCTCCTGCATGAGCGCGTAGAGCGGCACGATGAACAGGCCGCCCGCGAGCCCGAGGCCGAACAGGTCGAGGCCGAGGCGCCAGCCGATCGCGCCGTCGGCCGGGGCGACCGCGAGGGAATGGGCCAGATCGGCCAGCAGCGCCGCGATCGCCAAGGCCGCCGGCGCGACCGCGCCCAGCTCGATCCGACCGCGCCCGAGCTTCTCGCTCAGCACCGAGCCGACGCCGATCCCGACCGAGAAGATCGCGAGGAGCGCGGTGATCGTCCGCTCGTCGCCGCCGAGCACGTCGGTCGCGATGAGCGGGAGCTGGGCGAGGATCAGCGCGCCGAGGAACCAGAACGCGCTCGCCCCGAGGATCGACTTGAAGGCGGGCCGGTTGGCGCGCGCGAGCTGCAGGGTCTGCCACGTCCCGCGCGCCAGGTTGAAGTCGAGCGCGAGCTCAGGAGCGCTCGGCGGCGCGGCGGGGATCGCCCGGGCGCCGAGCCAGCCCGCGACGGCCACGACGAGGAGCAGCCCCCCGAGGAGCGTCGGCCCGAGCGCAGGGACGGCGACGACCAGCCCGCCGAGGAGGCTGCCGGCGAGGATCGCGAGGAACGTCCCCATCTCCACCAGCCCGTTGCCCGCCATGAGCTCGTCGGCGTCGAGGTGCTGCGGGAGGATCCCGTACTTCAGCGGCCCGAAGAACGCCGACTGGGTGCCCATCAGGAAGAGCGCGCCGAACAGGAGGGGCAGGCTCTCGAGCTTAAAGCCCACCACCGCGAGGCCCATCACGAGCAGCTCGGTGACCTTGAGGGCCTGGATCAGCCGGGCCTTGTCGAGCTTGTCGGCGAGCTGCCCAGCGAGCGCGCTGAACAGGAAGAACGGCAGGATCAGGGCGGCCGAGGCCAGGTTCACCAGCGCGTCGACCCCGAGCCCGGTCCGGGTCGCCGCCCCCACCGTGAGGGCCACGATCAGCCCGCTCTTGAACAGGTTGTCGTTGAGCGCGCCCAGGAGCTGGGTCGCGAACAGGGGGAAGAAGCGGCGGGAGGCGAGCAGCCGGCGGTTCATGCCCGGGTCCAAAGCGAGCGCCGTGCCGACGCACGAGAGCCCCGCGAAACCAGGGGCTTCACGGGGCTCTGTACATCCTGCGCGTGCCCGCGATCAGCGAGTGCGCATCGCGCGACCGAGGATCCTCAGCTGTCGCCGCCGCCCTGGGAGAGGTCGCCCTCGAGGCCCGACAGGTCGGGCAGCTCGTCGAGGTTCGGCAGCACGATGATCTCGATCCGCCGGTTCTGGGCGCGGCCCTCCTCGGAGCTGTTGGAGGCCACCGGCTGGGTGTCGGCGTAGCCCGCGGCCGCGAGGCGCTCGGGGGTCATCCCGTGCTCGGCCAGGAATCGCACGACCGCCACGCCGCGCGCGGCCGAGAGCTCCCAGTTGCTGTCGTAGCGGCTGCGCCGGCCGACGGGGACGTTGTCGGTGTGACCGGCCACGAGGAAGCTCCGGTTCGGCACGTTCTGGAGGACCTCCGCCACGCGCTGGAGCGTGTCGTTGGCCGCCTCGCGCAGCTCGGCTCGCCCCGAGTCGAAGAGCACGCCCTCGGGCAGCTCGACCACCATGTTGCCGCGGACGATGCGGACGCGGAGCTGGCCCGCGGCGACCATGTCGCGGAACTGGCGGGCCATCGCGCGCAGGGCCGACAGGCGGGCCTGGTTGGCCGCCTCGCGCTGGCGCGCCGCCTCGAGCTGCGCCTGGAGCTGCTCCCGCATCGTCTCGGCGTTGCTCAGGTCGGCGCCCTGCGCCTGGAGCACCCCGCGCAGCTGCTCGTTCTCCTGCTCGAGCTCGTGGATGCGCTCGTCCTGCTGGCGGACGCGCGCCTCCGTCTCGTCGAGCCGGGACTGCAGCTGCCCGTACTCCGTCTCCCAGTCGCGCCCGCCGCAGCCCGCGGTGACGTACCCGAGCCCGAGCACCACCGCGACCAGGGCGAGCCGCCCCATCCATGTCCGATTCGGCATGGGGCCTAGGTAGATCGACGAGGCCTCTCTCCGCAAGGGCGCGTTTGGTAGCATGCGCCGCCATGAGCGAAGAGCGCCGCGCCGCCAGACGCCACGTCCTCTGGATCCCCGTGCAGGTCGAGACCGGGGAGGACACCCAGCTGGCGATCAGCCGCAACATCAGCCTCTCCGGGGTGCTGGTCATCGTCGGCGCGAGCCTCGACATCGGCCAGCGCGTGACCCTCACGCTCTCGGTGCCCGAGGCGGGCGAGCGGGTGCTCGGGGGCGAGATCGTGCGGGTGGACGAGAACGCCGAGGACCCGGACGGGCTCTGGCGGTACAAGGTCGCGGTCGCCTTCGACGAGGACGTCGAGGACCTGGTCCCGACCTTCGAGCGGCTCGAGAAGGCCCAGCCGTGAGCGGCGGCGGCGGGGGCGGGGGCAACACCTGGATCTACATCCTGGTCGCGGGCATCGTCCTCTGCGGCGCCGGCTACGGCCTCGAGGCGGCCGAGGCGGGGCCGCACTGGCTCGTGATCGTCTGCCTCGCGCTCGGCGGGCTCGGCGTCGTCTTCGGCTCGTGCGAGGCGATGATCAAGTGCGTCGAGGGGATCGGCGAGCGGCTCGGCTGGAACCAGTTCGTCGCCGGGACGCTGGCCGGCCTGGCGAGCAACATCCCCGAGATCGTGATGCTCGGCTTCGTGGTCGCGGCCGCGCCCCGGGTCGCCTTCGTGGTCGTCGCGCTGACCCTGCATGTCAACGCGCTGATGTTCGGCATCTACAGCGGGCTGCTGCCGCGCGACGCCTCGGGCCAGGCGCGGCTCCCCGCCCCGCTCGTCAAGATCTCGACCGACCTCTACGCGGCGGGCGGCGGGGTGTTCCTCGCGACCGGCTGCCTCATGGTGCTGATGAAGATCTTCGACTCGGGCGAGCACTCGGGCGAGGGCTTTGGCGTCGTGGACCTCTACGTGCTCGGCGCGTGCCTGCTGCTCGTGCAGGTCGTGGCCACCACCCAGCTCGTGAAGCGCTTCTCCAAGGACGAGCCCGCGGCCGAGGAGGAGATGGAGCTGCCGCCGGAGGAGCCCGAGCCCGCCGCCCCGCCGCCGTCCTGGGCGAAGATCGCGGGCTTCGGCGTGCTCGGCACCGTGACCTCGCTCCTCGGCGGCCACGCGGTGGGCGACTTCGCCGACGCGCTGGTCGGCGCGCTCAACGAGGCCGGCTACCCCGAGATGGTCGGCGCGATCATCCTCAGCCTCTTCGCCGGCGCGGGCGCCTACGTGATGATCGCGACCGCGCACTTCAAGAAGATGTACGACATCGCGCTCGCGAACGTCTCCGGCTCGATCACCCAGGTGCCGTTCGTCGTGCTCCCGGCGGTGATGATCCTGATCGCGGTGCTCGCGCAGACCGGGGTCATCCCGCACCTGCCCGGCGGCGCGGTCCTCGCGGTCGACCTCGAGACGACGAGCGTCGTACTGCTCGCGTTCCCGCCGATGCTGATGCTCTGGAAGAGCGTGCAGGACGACGGGACGGTCAACTGGGTGGAGACGGCCGGCATGGTCGCAGTGTTCGGCCTGACCATCTATTTCCTCGCGCTCCACGGCTAGAGCGCCAATCGGTTTGAAACCGCCGCAAATCACGGGCGGGACAGCCGTCCGGCGCGGCCAGCCGCTCCTCGACGATGCCTGAGCGCCAGCCGTGGAGCCCGCGCCCTTGCCCGGCCCACCCGCACGAACACTTGCCCCCGACCCCAAGGCGCGAGCCCGCCAGACGAGCCGCGCTACCGCTCAGGCAGCCGCGCCGGCAGACACCCCGGCCGTGGCGCACCCACGCGGAGCTCGACCCGGCGGCTGCTCTGGCGATCGCGACGCGACTGCCCCTCGCCCTCGGGGTAGGCCTCGCCGCAGCCGACCGGCGACAGCCGCGCGCGATCGACCCCGCGCCGCATCAGCCACACGGCGACCCGCCGCGCGCGGCGACGGCTGAGGGCGACGTTGTCGGGCTCGCTGCCGCGCAGGTCCGCGTGGCCCTCGACCACGACGGCGCCGGGGTGCGCTCGCAGGTACGTGAGCATCGCGTCGAGCGCGCCGGCCTCGCTGCGCCGGAGCGCCCACTCGTTCTCGTCGAACATCACCCGTGCACCGACCGACGCGGTCGCCGGCGCGGGCTCGGGAGCGGGCTCGGGCGTCGCGTCCGGCGCCCCCCCCTCGTCGCACGCGGGGCACCCCGTGCACTCCGGCCGCGGCGACAGCGCGGGCCCCGGCTCCGTTGGGCACCGGTCGACCTCGTCGGCCGCGCCGTCTCCGTCGTGGTCGACCTCGGGGCAGCCGTCCTCGTCGCCGAGCCCGTCGCGATCCTCGGCCTCCATCGGGCACGCGTCGGCCTCGTCGGGCACGCCGTCGTCGTCGTTGTCCGGGTCGGGGCAGCCGTCGTCGTCGCGGAAGCCGTCGCGGTCCTCGGGCTCGTCGGGGCACGCGTCCGCGTCGTCGTCGAGGCCGTCCTCGTCCGCGTCTCCGCCCGCCCCCTCGCCCTCGGTCGCGTAGCCCAGGCTCAGGATCGCGCGCAGATCCCCCGCGCCGTAGCCGCGCTGCAGCCCCGCCCCGATCGCGGCCCCGATCCGCAGGCCGCGCACCGGCCGCAGCGTCGCGCCGATCACCCCCTCGATCGGCGCGACCGGGCCCAGCCGCTCGCCGTCGCGCCGCGAGAGCGCCACCGCGCCCCAGGCCTCGACGCTCAGGTCGAGGAGCGAGGGCACGGCGTGGACCGTCACGCCGGCGGCCCAGGTCAGCTCGTGCTCGACCCGCAGGCTCCCGAAGTCCTGCTCGTCGCGGAGGAGGAAGCCCACGTTGCCCGCGACGTCGACGACCTCGGCGATCCTCGCCTCCATCAGCGCCTCGGGCGCGAAGGTCCAGCCGCCCTCCCCCGCGAAGCGGCTCGCGTAGCGCGCGGCCCGCGCGGTCGGCGCGGTGCCGGTGGCCTGGAGCGAGAGCGCGAAGGCGTCGCCCGCCTCGCCGAACAGGCGACCGCGCAGGCCGAAGCTCAGGTCGCCCAGGCTCGTCCCATCCGGGGGCGGCTGGCCGGAGATGCGCTCGCCGTCGATGACGAGGTTGAGCGGCAGGCCCGCGAAGATCACGAGACGATCGAACAGGCCGAAGCTCACCCCGAGCTGCGCCGCGAGCAGGTGCTCCACCACCGACGCGACCTCGGTGTCCGGGTCGGTCCCGCGGAGCTGGTAGACGAGCGGATTGAGCGCGTAGTCGACGTCGAGCCGCGCGCCGAACGCGAGGTGGCCGAGGTCGTTGGGCCGGCTGACCGCGAAGCCGTCGGTCGGGGTCTCCGCCATGCGGTAGCCGTCGAGCCGGATGGACTGCGCGCGCGCCGAGCCGACCGGCGCGACGAGCGCAGCGAGGGCGAGCGTGGCGAGCAGGCGAGGCGAGCGCACGACCGGCAGAGTATGGACCACTCGAGGCCGAGGCGGGGCGCTCACATGAGGACGGCGTAGCTGCCCGTGGGCTCGAGGAGCGGCGGCAGGTCGTCGTCGCCGAGCCGCTGGCGGACGTTGACCTCGATCATCCGGCTGATCGCGCTGAGCGGCAGCCCGTTGAAGAACATCGTGAACGGGTCCTCCAGCACACGCCCCGCCTCCGCGATGAGCGAGAATGCGGTGCACACCAGCAGGTTGATCGGGACGGCCCACCAACCGAGGTCGTGCACCACCCCGAGCGGGAACAGGAAGGCGTAGAACTGCACGATCCGGGTCGAGAGCAGCCCGTAGATCGGGGGCACCGGCGTCTTCTTGATGCGCTCGCAGCCGCCCTGGATGTCGAGGAGGTGCCTGATCGACTCGTCCATCGACTGCAGCCGGAAGTCGTCCAGCGCCCCGCCACGGTTGAGCTCGACCAGGTCGTCGAGCTGCCGCTGGAGCAGCGCGTGGGTCAGGTTCGACTCCCCGCGCAGCGCGTCCTCGTCCGGCTCGAGGTGCGCGCGGAAGTCCGGGTCCTCGAACGGGTCCTGCTGACGGAGCAGGCAGCGGAGGGCGTGCACGTAGGTCACGTGGCGAAGCACCAGCCGGCGCTGCTCGGCGCTCGCGGCCGCGCGCTCCCCCGACAGGTAGGCCATCACCTGGGTCGTCCAGTGGCGCGACGTGTTGATCATCCGGCCCCAGAGCTTTCGGCCCTCCCACCACCGGTCGTAGGCCTGGTTGGTCCGGAAGCTCACGAAGATGCCGAGCGCCGCGCCCACCACCGCGAGGGGCAGGGTCGGCAGCTCGAGGTAGTCCCGGATCCGGGGGAACAGCTCGTGCGCGCCCACCACGACCACGGCGGAGAGCGCGAAGAAGAGCGTGGAGCGCCACTGCCAGAGCAGGACGACGCGGGCGAAGGACCCCTGGCGGGCGACGATCATGGCCCGAGAGCATAGGGAATCGGGCCGGCGCCTGGCATCCCCCCCGGGCCCCGCGGATCGCCCTTGATCGCCCGGGCCTGTGGTATTCAGCGCGCATGACTCGCATTCATCGTGTGCTCGCCATCGGGGCCCTCCTGGCCCTCGCGCTCCCCGCCTGTGGTCCCATCGCCCGCGGTCGCGGCGGCGGCGGCGGCGGCGGCGGCGGCGGCGGCGGCGGTGAGGGCGAGGCTGCGTTCACGTCGCGGTGTCGCGGCGACTTCGGCGCGACGGCGGCCGCGGCCGAGTTCGAGGCCTTCATGGACGCCACCTGGCGCTTCCACAACGCGGCGATGGAGACCCAGAACACCCTCCTCGAGGCGTGTCAGGCGATGGGCCGCGAGCTCGAGATGCCGGCGGCGAGCCTCCAGGCCTCGGGCGTCGAGGGCACGCGCACCGTCTGCAACGCGGTGCGCGACACCCTGCGCGCCGAGTGGGCCGCGATCGGCGAGGGCAGCGACTACCAGGTCGAGGTCCGCAGCCGGCCCCCGCGCTGCGAGGCGCGCTTCGAGGCCTACGCGGACTGCGCCGCCCGCTGCGACGTCGAGGTCACGCCCGCGCAGCTCGAGATGAGCTGCACCGGCGGCGAGATCCGAGGTCAGTGCAGCGCGTCGTGCTCGGGCCGCTGCGCGGTCGACGTCACCGCGCAGTGCTCGGGCGTCTGCGAGGGCATCTGCGAGGGCAACTGCACCGCGCGCGCGGCGGACGGCTCCTGCGCCGGCCAGTGCGACGGGACCTGCCGCGGCCAGTGCGTCACCGACGTGAGCGCGTCGTGCAGCGGCGAGTGCCGCGGCAGCTGCTCGGTCGAGTGGGAGCGCCCGTACTGCACCGGCACCTACGAGCCGGGCTCCGTCAACGCGGACTGCCACGCGGCCTGCGAGGCGAGCGTCGACGCGAGCGTCGAGTGCACCCCCGGCGAGGCCGAGGTCGCGGTGAGCGGCGGCCCCGACGCGGAGGCCCAGGCCCGCATCGCGAAGGTCCGCGCCGCGGTCGCGGCCGGCCTCGCCACGATCGCCACCGTGCGCGAGCGGGTGGCCCGCCTGCGCGAGAGCGGCGCGACGCTCAGCCGCCGCATCCAGAGCTTGCCCGAGGCGATCCGCGAGGTCGGCGTCGGCGCGGCGGCCTGCAGCGCGGGCGCGGCCTCCGACATCGCGACCTCGCTCTCGTCGGTCTCGATGAGCTTCGAGGTCTCGGTCTCGGTCAGCGCGTCGGTCTCGGCCAGCGCGGGCTGAGCCGGCCGGCGACGGCCTACTGGAAGCCTCCGGCGCCCCCCGCGCCGGAGGCGAAGAACAAGGCGGCGAAGCCGCCGTAGATCGCGATGACGAAGGCGAACACCGCGCACACGAACACGAGGTGGAGGTAGCCGAGGACGAGGCCGGCGATCGCGAGGTTGTCCCCCTCCTCGCCGGTCTTGCGGATCTCGTTGCGCGCCATGTGACCGGTGACGATCGCGATCACCGACGCCGCGATCGGCACCGCGAACCAGCCGAGCGCGCCCGCGATCACGCTGACGAGCGCGAGCTGGTTCGTCTTGGGCTTCGCCGGGGCGCCACCGAACGGCGCCTGCGGGGGAGGCTGACCGAACGGCGTCCCCGGCGGCGGCTGCCCGAACGACGGGCCGGACGGCGGAGGGCCCTGCCCGAAGGGCGGACCGGGAGGCTGCGCGGGAGGCTGCACGTCGACAAGGATAGCAGCCCCCGCGCTGGCTACAGGTGGGCGGCGAAGACCGACGCCACGCTCGTGAGGCGGAGGAACGGCTCGGCCTCCGCGAGCTGGCGCGCGCGCGGGTGGCTGTCGGTGATCACGACGTGCTCGAAGAGCCCCGAGTCGCGGATCCGCGCGAGCGCGTCCCCGGGGAAGAGCCCGTGGGTCGCGATCGCGATCATCTTCGCCGCGCCCGCCTCGCGGTAGGCCTCGCCCGCCTTGATGAGCGAGCCGCCCGTCCGGATCATGTCGTCGTAGATCACGACCGCCCGGCCCTCGACCTGGGCGCTCGTGCTGAGCACCTCCGTCTCGCTCCCGCTGAGCCGGCGCTTGAAGATGAACGCCGCCGTGACCCCGAGGTCGTTCGCGAGCGACTCGACCCACTTGGCGCGGCCCGCGTCGGTGCAGGCCATCACGAAGTCGTTCGCGCCGAACGCGCGCGCGGCCTGACGGACGAGCTCCTTGGCGTAGACGTGGAACGCGCGGAGGTCGCCCTCGACGTAGTGCGGGATGCCCTCGCTGTGGAGGTCGAGCATCAGCATGCGGTTGCCGTAGCTCGCGGGCGGGATCGACGAGAGCAGCCGCGCGCGCGCCTTGGCGGTCACGATCTCGCCCGGCCGCGTGGAGCGCTCCATCGTGGAGTAGCCGAAGTACGGCACGACGAGGGTGAGCCGTCGGGCGCCGTGCGTGACGAGGCCGGTCGCGAGGTCATAGAGCTCGAGCGTGCTCGAGTCGTCGGTCGTGCCGCCGACGAGCACCACCTCCTCACCGTCGACGTCCTCGACGATCCGGAGCAGGCGCTCGCCGTCGGGGAAGTCCACGCGGGCTACGTTGCCGGCCCGCCGATCTTCCCCGATCAGCGCGTCGCGGAGGTACGTGTACTCGGCGGTCGAGTAGAGGATGGCCATTGCGAATCCTACCGAAATTTTTCTTCGGAACCTGCCGAACCTCGGGCTGTCGGAATGCCAGACACGATGAACGCGAGGGCCGCGGAGCGAAGCCACGCTCCCCCCGAACCCACGATGGGCGCGGCGTGTCCGAGGGAGGAGTCCGTCCGATGAGCACGAACACCGAGAACACGCGTTGGGGTATCGCGGCGTCCACGCCGCCGCTCAACCCGGCCGAGGTCGAGAGCCACCACCGCGCGATCGAGGTGGTCGTGATGTGGGGCCAGAACGTCCTCGCGGTGGAGCACGCCAGCCCGCCGCGCGACGTCCGGGTGGAGACCCGCGGCGCGACCTACCCGGTCGTCGTCGAGCGCGACGGCCGCCTCCTCTGCGTCCTCCCCGAGGGCGCCGAGGGCGACGTCGAGGTCGACGGACAGAAGGCCTCCCTCGAGGAGCTGCGCGGCCGCGGGCTCGCGTCCTTCGACGAGCTGGCCGGCGCCCTGCTCTACCCCCTGCCCGACGGCGCGAGCGCCCGGGTGAGCCACGACGGCCTCACCTTCCTCGTGCGTCCCACCCACGCGGGCAAGGAGCTCGGCACCGGGGCCGAGGTCCGGTGGAACCGCTACGGCTGGGTCGCCGCCTCGCTCGGGGTCCACGCCATCGTCCTCGGGATGTTCTACTTCCTGCCGCCGAGCACCCAGGCGCTGAGCCTCGACCAGATCACCGCGCAGGACCGGATGGTCGAGTACCTCGACACCGCCAACGCGGTCGAGGACCCGGACGAGCCCGAGTGGGCCAACGAGGCCGGCCCCGAGGGCGGCACCGGGCAGCGCGCGGCCGACGAGGAGGGCGCAGCCGGCGATCCCGAGGAGGCGGTCACCGGGCGCCGGATGGCGGTCCAGGGCCGCGCGGACAACCCGAGCCCGACCATGCCGCGCGAGAGCATCCGCGAGAACATGGCCAACATCGGCGCGATCGGCGCGGTGGCGAGCCTGATGGGCACCTTCAACGCGCCGACCTCGCCCTACGGCGCGGACAACGCGGAGGGCCTCGACGCGATGAGCGCGATCGGTCAGCTCATGGGCGACGACATCGGCAACAGCTTCGGCTACGGCGGCCTCGGGATGAACGGCACCGGCCGCGGCGCGGGCGGCACCGGCCTCGGGACCTACGGCCTCGGCCGGCTCGGGACCCTCGGCCACGGGGACGGTGACGGCGACCGCAACGGCTACGGCAACTCGGTCGGCGGCCTGCGGGGCGAGCGCCGCACCCGGGTTCCCCGCGTCCGCCCGTCCAACTTCTCGACCACCGGGAGCATCTCGCGCGAAGCCATCCGCCGGGTCGTCCAGCGCAACCTCAGCCAGGTCCGCTTCTGCTACGAGCAGGGCCTGCAGCAGAACCCGAGCATCGAGGGCCGCGTCACCATCAGCTGGATCATCACGCCGACCGGCGCCGTCCAGGCCTCGTCGGTGCAGAGCAGCACGCTGAACAACGCCCGGGTCGAGACCTGCATCGCGAACGCGGTCAGCCGCTGGAGCTTCCCGAGCCCCGACGGCGGCGGCGTGGTGGGCGTCAACTACCCCTTCCTCCTCCAGTCGCCCAACTGATCTCGGGCGGTCCCTCGAGCGAGCCCCGTCGGCCTCGGCCGGCGGGGCTCCTCTGCGTTGGCGACGCCCATCGCGCAAGCACGGAAGGAAGAAACCCACGCCGGCGGGTGTCGCGCTGGCCATGCATCCCGACTCGAACCTGCGCGCCGCCGCGCTGGCGGCCGCGGCCGGCACCGCCACGACCGGCGCCCTCCTCTTCCATCAGGTCGGCCTCGGCGGCGCCCTCGCCGTGCTGCCGCTCGCGATCGGCCTCGGCGGCCTGACCCGCGAGCGCACCTTCGGGGGCTTCGCGGCCCTCGCGGGCGCGGTCTTCCTCGGCGCGCTCGCGTGGCTCGGGCTCGTCCCCTCGTGGGCCGGGCTGGTCGCCGCCGGCAGCCTCGCGGTCGCGATCCCCGCGCTCGTCCGCGCCTTCCGCTACGACTGGGCGGCCGCGCTCGTGTGGGTCGCGCTCGGCGGCTTCAGCGCGTCGGGTGGCGCGGTCGCGGTGAGCGAGCTCGGCGCCAGCGCCGACAAAGACCATCTGGTCGTGCGGCTCACCAAGGACGCGCCCACCCCGTTCGACCTCGCGCCGTGGCCGGCGCCGGCGTGGCGACCGCGGGTCGAGGTGGACTTCCGGGTGGATGCTCGCCCCGAGCCGCGGTGCGATCACCGGCGAGGCCGGCCCCACCGCCGCCACTTCCGCTGGACCTACTGATCCACGAACGCCCGGCGGCCGCGAAGCCTACCGACCCGTGCTCGTCGCCCGGCCCGCGCCGATCACGCGGGCGGCGCCGATCACTCGGGCGGCGTCGAGCCGTCGGGGAGCTGGACGTCCGGCTCCGGGTCGCCGCGCTCCGCCGCCGCGAGCTCCTCCTCGACGAACGTGATGAGCTCGTCGACGGTGCGGATCTCCTTGGCCTTGGCCGGGTCGGGCCGGCGGCCGGTCACCGAGCGGAGCTGCACGAAGATGTCGACGGCGTCGATGCTGTCGAGATCGAGATCCTCGTAGAGGGTCGACTCGAGCTTGATGTCGGCGCGGTCCAGCTCGAAGGAGTCGCTCAGGATCTCGACCACCGTGTCATGGATCTCATCGCGGGTCATGGCGTCCTCGGTGAAGGAAGAGGCGGGCGCTCTTTCTACGCGCGCGCCTGGAGGCCGGGCGCTTCGACGCGTCGGCCCAGAGCTTGTTCAAGGAGGCGGGCGAGCGGGGTGCCGTTGCCCGGAGGGTGGCCCATCAGGCGCTCGAGGTCGCGCGCGACGCGGCTGAAGCCGCCCCGCCGGGCGACGCGCGAGCCCTCCTGGAGCGCGACGCGGGCGCCGTCGAGCGGCAGGTCCCAGCTCGCGAGGTCCACGCGGCGCGCGAGCTCGGCCGCGTTCTCGGGGCCGACGCCGATCAGCGCGCGGTAGAGCACCTCGGCCGCGAACTCCTTGGCGCCCTCGAGGTCCTCGCGCATCCGCGCCTCGGCCGCGTCGGGGTCCTTCTGGACGTCGAGCTGCATGTGGAGGTCGGTGATCACCGAGAGCGTGTCTGGCAGGCCCACGTGGGTGCGCGCCTTCCAGCCGTCGTGCTGGCGGAGCTCCGCCCAGGCGCGCGCCGTCTCCTGGATGTACCGGCTGACCCGCGCGTACTCGTCACCGAGCGCGAGGAAGCGTCGTTGACGCTCCACGTCCATCGCGTAGACCCGGTTGAAGTACCAGGCCGCCATGAACGCCCAGTAGTAGTAGTAGTCCCAGAGCAGCTTGGTCCCGAACACGTCCGCGTGGCGGAACACGTTCCCCGAGCGCGCGAGGATGTCCTCGTTGGCCTCGAAGAGGCGCAGCATGAACTGGTTCGCGAGGCTGACGAGCTCCTCGCTCAGCGTGCCCTCGCGGTCCTCGCGGATCGCCCGCGCGGTGTAGGTGTTCGCGAAGGTGATGTAGTCGGTGCCCTGGCTGTAGAGCGGGTCGGTGAAGAACGCCGCCTCGCCCACCGCCGCCCAGCGGTCGGTCGAGAGGAACCGCTTGCCCGAGTAGCTGTACTGCTTGCGCACGAGGAAGTCGCTCGCCTCGACTCCCTCGAGCCGCTTGGCGAGCGCCGGCTCGTGCTCGGCGAGCCACTCGAGCGACTTCTCGAGGGTGTGGAACGTCTCGAACGGGTGGTGCTCGGTCTCGGCGACGATGCCGATGCTCGTGTGGTCGCCCGCGAGCGGGATGATCCAGACCCAGTAGCCGGGGCCCGTGAGGTGGTTGGTGCTCAGCCAGCGGTTGCCGTGGTTGTCGCGCGTGTGCCAGCGCTCCTCGCTGGCGTCGACCAGCTCGGCCACGTCGACCTTCTCGGGGACGCGGAACCAGCTCGAGCTCGCGTCGATGCGGCTCGGCGCGCCGAGGTCGAGCTGGCGGCGCAAGAGGTGCCGCCGCCCGGTCGCGTCGACGACCCAGCGGGTCGAGAGCGTCTGTTCGCCGTCGTCGCCCTCGATCACCACGCGGTGCGGGTCGTCGGAGCCGCTCTCGGCGAGCTCGACCCGCGAGACCTTAACCCCCTCGCGCAGGTCGACGTGCTCCTCGACCATCGCGCGCAGGTCGTTCTCGAGCTTGCCGCGGTCGAGCTGGTAGCTCGGCACGGGCGGGAACTCGAACGGGCCGAACTCCACCCGGTCCACGAAGGGGCCGCGGTTGTCGCCGCTGAAGAAGCGCAGGCCGTTCTTCGGCAGGTGCTCGGCGTCGAGGTAGGGCTTCAGCCCGAGGGTGTGGGCGAGGTAGTTCGTCCCGACCTCGACCGTCGACTCGCCGACCTTGTGGGTCACCATCGGGAGCGGCCGCCGCGACGGCTCGACCACCGCCACACGGAGCTCCGGCTGCTCACGGCCGAGCTGCCGCGCCAGCGTGAGGCCGGCGAGGCCTCCGCCACAGATGACGACGTCGTGCGTGGTGCTGCTGCGAGGGTTGTTGCTCATGCTGCTCTCCCCACCGGTCCCGGACCCACTCGACATGGCCTACTCGACATGGCCGAGCAAGATGGACGTGTTGATGCCACCAAAGGCGAAGTTGTTGGTCATGACGACCGACGGCCGCGCCTCGCGCGTCTCCCGCACGTAGTCGAGCTCCGCGCAGCGCGGGTCGACCTCGGTGAGGTTGCGGCACGCGGCGAGGAAGCCCGTCCGCATCATCTCGACGCACCACGCGGCCTCGATCGCGCCGCAGGCGCCGAGGGTGTGGCCGACGTAACCCTTGAGGCTCGCGATCGGCACCGGCCGCTCGAAGACCGCGCGCGTCGCCTGGCTCTCCGCGATGTCGCCGATCTCCGTGCCGGTGCCGTGCCCGCACACGTAGTCGACCGCCGACGGGGCGAGGCCCGCGTCGTCGAGGGCGAGCTTCATCACCCGGCGCATGCCCTCCTCGTGCGGGGCGCTGATGTGCGCGCCGTCGCAGTTGGTCGCGTAGCCGAGGATCTCGGCGAGCACGGTCGCCCCGCGGGCCCGCGCGCCCTCGAGGGTCTCGAGCACCACCGCGCCGGCGCCCTCGCCGGTGATCAGCCCGTTCCGCTTGGCGTCGAACGGCCGCGGCGTCTCGGTCGGCCGGTCGTTGTAGCCCCAGCTCGTCGCCATCAAGAGGTCGAAGGTGCACGCGCTCGTGAAGTGCATCTCCTCGCTGCCGCCCGCGAGCATGACGTCCTGCCGCCCGCTCTTGATCTCCTCGTAGGCCGTGCCGATCGCCATCGAGCCCGAGGTGCACGCGGTGCACGTCGAGGCGATGCGCCCGCGCACACCGTAGAACTGCGCGACGTTGACCGCGCAGGTGTGGGTCATGAGCTTGAAGTAGGCGTTCGGATCGAGCCCCGCGATGGTCCGCATCTGGGTCATCCGGGTGCTGTACTTCTCGAGCGCGTCGCTCGAGCCGGAGGTCGACCCGAACGCCACGCCGACGCGGTCGCTCTTGAGGAGCTCTCGGTCGATCCCCGCCTGCTCGACCGCCTGCTCCATCGCGTGGACCGCGAGGAGCGCGACGCGGCCCATCGTGCGGCGGCGCTTCCGCGGGAAGACCTTTTGCAGATCGAGGCCGGTCACGCAGGCCGCGACCTTGCACTGGAGGTCCTCGATGTCGTCCCACTCGGGCATGAACTGGGCGCCCGAGCGCCCAGCCTTGAGGCCCTCGACGGACTCCTCGACGCTGTTCCCGATCGGGCTCGTCACCCCGATCCCGGTGATCACCACGCGGCGCTGGTCGGTCATGGGGTCCTCAGCCGGCCGAGAGCTGCGTCCAGGCGTCGTACATCTCGCGGCTGTCGTCCATGAGGCTCTTCATCGTCTGCTCGCCGAGCAGGTCGCTGACGCGCCGCTTGGTCTCGGCGAACACCCACTCGTTCTGCTCGCGGATCTCGCGCCGGGTCCGCGGCGCGCCGACGGTGAGGAACAGGCCGTAGGCCTCCACCGCGTCGTGCGTCGCGTGGCCGAGGTTCTGCGCGTGGTACTCGCCGCGCGCCTTCAGCTCCTCGCCCGCGGCGCGGAACATGCGGCGGAAGTTCTCGAGGAACTGCATCGAGAAGTCGCGGCGCCGCACCTCGCTGCGGATCCACTTCAGGTCGCGGTGCTTGTCCTGCCAGTACGGGTCGTAGAGGACGTTGTAGTAGAGCCCCGTGTCGAAGAAGAGCTTCGAGCGGAACAGGCCGTAGCTGCCGAAGGTCGGGTAGAGGCCCTCGTAGATGACCATCGTCGAGTCGAGGCGGTACTGCATGAACGACTCGAACGCCTCGGTCGCGGCCGCGTAGTCGTCGTCCTGGACGTCGCGGCGGATGAGGTCGACGACGAAGTCGTTCTCGAGCGCGATGAAGTCCGAGCCCGGGCTGTAGAAGGGGTCGGCGAAGGCCGCCGCGTCGCCCACGCAGGCCCACCGCTCGCGCCCGAAGAAGCGCTCGGTGCGGAACGCGAGCTGCGTGAACGCGGAGTAGTCGACCGCCTCGGCCTCGCCGATCAGCTCGCGCACCGCGCGGTGCTCACGCAGCGCCGCGAGGAAGCCGTCGACCTTCTGCTTGCTCGCGTCCCAGCGGCTCGCCTCCTGGACCAGGCCGAGCGAGGTGAGCCCGTCGCGCAGCGGGATGAACCAGATCCACTGGCCCTCGCTCATGAAGTGGTTGGTCGACAGGACCCGGCTCACCCAGTTGACGCGCTCGTGCCACTCGTCGTGGCCGCGCAGCGAGTCGATGTCCGTGACCCCGCGGAAGCGCCCCCAGCCGGCCGCGATGCGGTGCTTCTTCTCCGGCACGCGCAGGCCCTTGAGCTTGGCGACGATGCCCTCGCGCCCGCCCGCGTCGATCACCCAGCGGGCCTGGACCTCCACCCGCTCGCCGTCCGAGACGGCCGCGAAGCGGTGCGGGCCCTCGTCCTCGAGCGAGAGATCGCTCACGCGAACCCCGACGTTCACCTCCACGCCGTCGGCCTCGTTCATCGCGAGCAGATCGGCCTCGAGGCGGGCGCGGTCGAGCTGGAAGCTCGGGTAGGCGGCCGGCCACTTGGGGCCGATCTCGCTCATCCGAGGCAGCTCGGCGTCGCGCTCCGGGGTGTCGAAGAAGTAGCGGAGCCCGTGCTTGGGGAGGTGGTTCTTGTGCAGGTAGGTCGAGAGCTGCTGACGCCGCAGGAGGTAGTGGCTGGCCACCTCCACGGTCGACTCGCCGACCTTGTAGGCGCGCTCCCGCGAGCGCTCGTAGACGGCAACCGAGAGGTCGGGCAGCTCGCGCCGGATCTGTCGGGCGAGGAGGTTGCCGGCGAGTCCGCCGCCGATGATCGCTACGTCGACTGAGCGCTGCACAGATGCTCCTATGGAGGCGCCTTTTGGGCAGCCGGTGTTGTAGGTCGCCGCGGGCCGGGTGTCCACCGTCCGCGGGGCGCTGGACGCGCCGAGAATGCTGTGTAAATCAACGCCGTTGAGCCCCGTCGGATTCAACGTGAGCCACCCCGAGATCACCCAGCTCGTCCCCCACCGCCGGCCGATGCTCCTCGTCGACGAGGTCGTCGCCCGCGAGGGGACCAAGGTCGTCTGCCGGACGACCCTCCGCGAGGACACGCTCTTCGTGAAGGACGGCCAGGCGCCGCTCCTGCTCGCGATCGAGCTGTTCGCTCAGAGCGCGGCCGTGCTGACGTCGATCCTCGCGATCAAGACCGGGGTCGCGATCAACGCCGGCGCCCTCCTCGGCACCCGAGAGATCGTCTTCGAGGGTGACGCGCTGCGAGCCGGCGACGTGCTCGACATCCACGTCGAGCAGACGATGGCGATGGGCATGATGGCCCACGTGGACTGCGCGCTCTTCCGCGACGGGGTCCGGCTCGCCCATGGCTCGGTCCAGGTCATGGCCGGGGAGCCGCGGTGAACGCGGCCGCGGCGAGCGTCGGCGCGGAGCCGGCCGCGCGTTCGCCCGAGCCCGCGCTGGCCCTCTCGAGCGAGGGCGAGGTCGCGACCGTCCACCCGCTCCGCCGCGCCTCGCGCCTCGCCTACATGCCGCGCCGGCTGCGCCAGGCGTTCACCTTCGTGGCGTTCGCCTACTTCTTCGGGGTCTCGCTCCTCCTCGGGACGCTGTTCTTGCCGCTGCTGTTGCTGTGGATGCGGCGCAACCCCGAGCAGAACCTCCTCACCCACCGGCTCAACCACAACATGCGCGCGTTCAGCGGGTTCATGCGCGACATGGGGCTCATCCACTACTGGCCCATGGTCCTGCCGCCGGAGCTCGAGGGCCGGCCGTTCCTGCTCATCAGCAACCACCCGAGCCTCATCGACGTCGTCCTCACGATGGCGTCGCTGCCGCAGGTGAGCTGCGTGGTGAAGAGCGCCTGGTACCGCTCGCTCCTCATGGGCCCGATGCTCCGGCGCACCACTTACGTGCCGGGCCCCGGGATGCCGGGCGACGAGGACGCGCCGCCGGGCGAGATCCCGGCCGTGACCCGGATCGAGCAGACCCTGCGCTCGGGCGTCCCGGTCGTCGTCTACCCGGAGGGCACGCGCTCGGCGGTCGACTCGCTCCGGCGCTTCCGGCGCGGCGCGATCGAGGCCGCGATCCGCGCCGAGGTGCCGATCGTCCCCCTCTTCATCGGGGTCGACATCCCCATGCTGATGAAGGGACAACCCTGGTACGACGTGCCGCGCGCGACCGCCCTCTACCACTTCGAGTGGCTGCCGGTCGTCGAGACCGCCGGCCGCGGCCTCGACTCGCGCGCCCTCACGCGCCAGCTCCAGGCGATGTACGAGGCGCGCTTCGCGCGGCACCTCGCGCATCGGGAGTCGCTCTTCGCCGCGCTCGACGCCGGCGAGCGCGTCTGAGCCGCCGTCACTCCACCGGGACGACCTGGCCGTCTCGGTAGACGAGCTCCACCCGCGCCTCACCGTCGACGAACGTGAACGCGCCGCCGTCGCCGACCTCGAGGCGCTCGTTGCGGCCGAGCGGGCGCGTGAACACGGCGTCCTCCGACCCCGGGCCGTACACGTGGATGCGCGAGTCCCTCCGCTGCCGAACCGCGAGGACGAGCGCGCCGTCCACCAGGGTCGGGTAGATCGCGATCGGCTCCGCCCGCAGCACGTGCTCGCGCGCCTCGGCCTCGCGGAGCGCGCAGCCGTCCATCGGCACGACCGCGAGCCGATAGCCGAGCATCCCGCGGTTCCGGTAGACGTACCAGGCGTAGGGCGTGGCTCCCTCGACCCGCCCGCGGAGCGCGAGGCGCCTACGGTCCAGCTCGCGCGGCGGCGCTACGCACGAGCGCGTCGACGCCGCCGCGAGGCGATCGGCCGGCACCCAGCCGCGGTGGTTCGCCGAGAAGCCCACGTAGGTGAACCCGCGCTCGGGGCTGGTCACCGCCTGGTTGAGCCAGCCGCGCACCGCGGGCACGAGCGTCCCCGCCGGCAGGTGGCCCGCGAGCTCGCCCCCGGTCCCCGGCCGCACGTAGACGTCGGTCGCCTCGTTGACAACCCACGCCTCGATGCGCGACCGCGCGCCGGCGAGGAGCCCCTCGCCGGTCCCCACCCCGGCGCTCGTCTCGTTGTCACGGAACGCGGGCCGCAGCGCCTCGAGGTCGGTCCCCGGCGGGAACAGGAGCCCGGCCGCGGAGAGCTCACCCGAGGTCACGAGCGTGACCCGATCGCGGAGGTCCTCCGGCAGGCCCATCCACCCGTGGATCAGCAGCGGGATCCCCCGCACCGGCCCGACCCACAGCGCGGGCACCGGGGTCGGCAGCGGGGGGAGGCGGGCGTCCGGTGACGAGAGCGGCACCTCGCGCTCGCGCAGCTCGGCCGCGATCGTGGAGTCGGGCCGCAGGTAGGGCGCGATGGCCCGCCAGCCGAACACCGCCGGGCGCGCCGATGCGTAGCCGGGGGCGTTCAGCTCGAGCCCCTCCTGGGTCCAGACCGCGAGGTGGACGCGCTGCTCTGGCCGACGAAAGAGCAGGCTCGTGAGCGCCTGGTCGGAGTGACCCGGCAGGAACAGGGACGACCACGTGACTTGCTCGAGGGAGCCGTCGTCCTGGATCACGACGTGCCGGATCGCCTCGCCGCGCTGGAGCGCCGACGCGGTCGAGCCCTGCCGCACGGTGGTGCACCGAACCGAGACGAAGCGCTCGAGCGCCAGCGGCACCTCGCAGGCTCGCTGCCCCTCGGCGAGCTCCTCGATGAGCGCGTCGAGCCGCGCGCGGACCTCGGCGTCCGGCAGCGCGACCGTCGGGAGCTGCCGACCGTCCACCGACCGGTTGGTGACCCGAAGGCCGCGGAGCCGGATCGCGTTGCCAGGCGCGATCGCGGCGAGCGGTCCCGCCTCGCCCTCCTCCGACGCCTGCAGGTCGGCTGCGCCCTCCTCGGTGGGCTGCTCCCCGCCCGCCGGGTCAGCGGCGGCCGATCCGTCATCTCCGGACGTCTCGTCCGCCGAGCCCTCGCCCGCCGAGCCCTCGTCCGCCGAGCCCTCGCCCGCCGAGCCCTCGCCCGCCGAGCCCTCGTCCGCCGAGCCCTCGCCCGCCGAGCCCTCGCCCGCCGGACCTTCGGCGGACGGCTCACCCGTCGCCGGATCGGCCGGCGCCCCGGCCCCCTCGCCACAGGCCAGCGCGCCGAGCGCGAGCCCCACCACGATCCACCCGGTGCACCTCGACGCTCGCGTCATCGTCCCTCCGCCGCCCGAGGATCGCGCACCTGGCCGCGCGCGGTAAACCCGCCGCCGACGCCGCTCCCCCTTTTTGTCGGTGCTCGGCGCCGCGAGTCGGTAGGATCCGTCCCGCATGGCCGCGTTCGGCGCATACATCCCGTGGATCTTGTTCGGGGTCATGGCGTTCTTCGGGATCGTGTTCGCCGCGCTCGCCTGGTCGGCGACGCGCAGGCGGCACGCGGCGGAGGACGCGGCGGAGGGCGCGGTCGCGCGAGCCGCGGCCGCAGAGCAGCGCGCCAAGGCAGCGGAGGACGCGCTCGCGGCCCTCGAGCGACGCGCGAGCTCGGCCGAGGCGCAGGTCTCGGCGTCCGAGCGGCGGGCCGCTGACGCCCAGCGGGCTGCGCGCGAGCTGGAGGAGCGGGCCGCGGCGGAGGCGAGGCGAGCCGAGGAGGCGCGCCAGGACGCGCTCCGCGCCGATCAGGAGCTGCGCGAGCGACGCGACGCGGCGAGCGAGATGACGCGCAAGGCCGAGGCGCGCGCGCGCTCGCTCCTCAGCTGGGCCAAGGCCGAGTGGGAGAAGCGCCGCGAGCCCGACCGCCAGAAGGCGCAGGCCGTCCAGGGCTCGTTCCAGGCGCAGCTCGACGCCTACCTCGAGCACCGCCGCGCGCCCATCACCTTCCGGGCCGACTCCGAGGTCGACCGCCTCGCCGCGCCGATCGTCGTCCAGATCGCGGAGGCCGATCAGCGCGTCGAGCGCGACGGCGACCTGGTCCGCGTGAGCTTCCCCGTCGATCCGTCGCTGGGCTTCCGCGCCTGATGGTCGGCCGCGCCCGATGAGCGGCGTCGAGGATCGGCCGATCGCGCGCTACGACGGCCCCGCCGGCGCGTCGGCGCTGGACCGCGTCGCGGTGGAGGAGCCGCTCGAGATCCGCATCGCCGGCGAGCCGATGGTCGTCACCATGCGGACGCCCGGCGAGGACCGGGAGCTCACGCTCGGCTTCCTCCTCGCGGAGGGCGTCATCGACGGGCTCGGCTCCGTCGGCTCGGTCGCTCACTGCGGCCGCCCCACCGACGACGGGTTCGGCAACGTCATCGACGTGCTCCCCGCGCCCGGCGTCACCCTCGACCCCGACACGCTCGAGGGCGCGCGCCGCGGCACGCTCACGACCGCGTCCTGCGGCACGTGCGGTCGCCGCTCGATCGACGACCTGCTCGCCCGCGTCCGCCCCGCCCCCGACGGCCCGCCGCTCCCCCGCGAGCTGCTCGCCCGCTCGACCGAGCAGCTCCGCGCCGTCCAGCCGCGCTTCGCGCAGACCGGGGGCGTGCACGCGGCCGCGATGCTCGACGCGGGCGGCGGCATCCTCGCGTCGGCGGAGGACGTCGGGCGCCACAACGCGGTCGACAAGGTGGTGGGCCGCCTCCTGATCGACGGCGCGCTCGATCGGTCCGCGATCCTCGCGGTGAGCGGCCGCGTGAGCTTCGAGATCGTGCAGAAGGCCGCGGTCGCGGGGGCGCGCGCGGTCACCGCGGTGAGCGCGCCGACCACCCTCGCGATCGACCTCGCCGACCGCGCCGCGATCACCCTGCTCGGCTTCGTCCGCGGCGGCCGCTTCAACGCCTACGCGGGCGCCGATCGCGTCGCCGAGTGAGCGAGGTTCATCCTGCGCTGGCAGGGGTGAACCTCGTTCCGGATTGAGGCTATGCTCCGTCGAGCCGCGCCCCTCGAGGCCGGCTTCTGGACGGGATGGAGCAGTAGCCTTGGTCAAGCTCAAGCAAGGGCGCTTTCGCGTCGGGCGCCGCCACTTCGTGCGCCTCACCACCGCCGGCGCGGCCGGCGTCTACCTCACCGGCTGCGACGGCGACGCGCCGCGCGAGGACGCCGGCATCGACGCGGGCCAGCGCCTCGAGCAGGTGCGCGCGCTCGTGATCGGCAGCGGGTTCGGCGGCTCGATCGCCGCCCTCCGCCTCGCCGAGGCGGGCGTGCCCTCGACGATCCTCGAGCGCGGCCGCCGCTGGGAGCTCACCGACGACTTCGACACCTTCACCACCACGCAGACCCCCGACCGGCGCTGCGTGTGGGGCCACCGCAACCCGATCCTCCCGGGCCTTCCGCCGACGCGCCTCCCCGGCACCCCGTACGTCGGCCTGCTCCAGCGCGTCCCCGGCGCCAACATCGACGCGGTCTGCGCGGCCGCGGTGGGCGGCGGCTCGCTCGTCTACAGCGGCATCATGATCCAGCCGCCGCGCAACCACTTCGAGTCGGTCTTCCCGACCGGCGTCGACTACACCGAGCTCGACTCGGTCTACTACCCGCGGGTCCGCGCGATCATGCAGCCGCAGACCCTGCCCGACGACGTGCTCGCCGCGCCCGAGTACGTCTCGAGCCGCATCTTCATCCGCGACGCCGAGATGGCCGGCTTCGACGTCGGCCCGGTGCCGTGCGCGTTCAACTTCGAGCGCATCCGCGAGGAGCTCGCCGACGCGTTCCCCTTCCGGCAGACGACCCGCGGCGACTACCTCTACGGCCTCAACAACGGCGCCAAGCACTCCATCGATCGCGTCGGCTACCTCACGATGGCCGAGTCGACCGGCATGGTCACCGTCGCGCCGCAGCACCAGGTCGTCGAGGTCGGCGCGAAGGACGGCGGCGGCTACTACGCGATCGCCGAGATCATCGACGAGAACCTCAACCCCATGGAGACGGTCCGCTACGAGGCGGACCTCCTGTTCCTCGCCGCCGGCTCGCTCAACACGACCAAGCTCCTGCTCAGGGCCCAGCGCGACGGCACGCTGCCGATGCTCAACGATCAGGTCGGCAAGAACTGGGGCAACAACGGCCAGCGGATCATCGCGCGCGGCAACCTCTCCGAGGACACCCTCGCCGAGCAGGGCGGCCCGGCGTGCATCCTCATCCAGGACCCGGACGGCCCCGACGGCCCGATCGGGATGGAGTTCGGCCCCGCGCCGATCGGCTTCGAGCACAACTGCCTGGTCAGCGCGACCCAGGGCGTCCCCGACCGCCTCGGCGAGCTCGCGCTCGACGAGGACGGCGAGATCACGCCGGTGTGGGACCGCGCCTACGACGCGTCGGCCGGCGCCGCCGCGCGCAACACGCTCCAGCGCGTCGCCGACGCGACCGAGGGCCAGGTCATGAACCTCCCCGGCCTCGCCGAGGACCCCTCGATCACCTTCCACCCGCTCGGCGGCGCGACGCTCGGCACCGCGTGCGACCTGCACGGCCGCGTCCAGGGCTACGAGCACCTCTACGTCGTCGACAGCGCGCTCATCCCGGGCTCGACCCCCGGCGGCAACCCCTTCTGGACGATCTCGGCGATCGCGGAGCGCTGCATGGACACCATCGTGGCCGAGGACCTGAACCCGTGAGGCGCGCGTCGCTCCTGCTGGCCGCGCTCGCGGCCCTCACCACCGGGTGCTTCGAGGACATCGACACGCCCTTCCCTGACGCGGGCCCCGACGCCGGCCCGGTCGCCGACGCCGGCCCCTGCCCCGCGCAGCTCTCGGCGTGGGAGGAGAACACCGCGGAGTTCCCCGCGGCCGAGGGCGACGAGATGTTCCCCGAGCGCATCAACTACGTGCGCACGCGCTGGATCCGCGGCGCCAACGGGATGCACGCCCGGGCCTACGTGCACGCGGACATCCGCACCACCTTCGAGGCGGTACGCAACCCGCTCGCCGGGGCGGACCGCCGCGAGTCGGTGACCTTCACCTTCGAGGAGATGGTCGAGCCGAGCGTGCGCTGGAGCCACCAGAGCCACCTGATCATCCCCGACGTCGTGACGGTCGAGTTCGACCTGCGCTGGCTCAGCGACGTCTGCCAGGGCACGCCCGAGATCCCCACGCTGACGTCGACGCGCTGGCAGAAGGTCTTCGGCACCAGCGCGATCCCGCTGCTCGAGGGCAACATCCAGTGCGTGCCGATCACCGCCGACGTCACCGGCCTCGAGATCCAGTACCACCTCGACTCCTTCGCCGCCGATCACCAGACGATCGAGGACTACCTCCAGGGCTACTACGACTCGATCGTGGCCCTCGCCCACGGCGACCCGCTGCCCGTCCAGGAGTAGCGAGCCGCGCGTCAGCTCGACCTCCGGCGGCCGCGTCGACGGATCCGCTCCCCGTTCCGGTAGCCCCCGTCGTAGCGCCCGCCGTCGGCGCTCACGTAGACGCCGTCGCCGTGGCGGCGGCCCCGGTGGAACTCGCCGAAGTAGACGTCGCCGTTGCGGTAGACCTGGACGCCGCGCCCTTCGAAGCGCCCGTCGCGCCACGCGCCCTGGTAGCTGCCGCCGCCGGCGTAGCGCATCTCGCCGCGCCCGTGCCGGTCGCCGAAGCGGTAGCCGCCGTCGTAGGCCGCGCCGCTCCGCCACCGCGTCGTGCCCTGGCCGTGCGGGTCCCCGAACAGCAGCTCGCCCACGTACACCCGGTCGGTGAAGACGCGCGTGGTGCGGTAGAGCAGCGGGTGCCCCGGGCCGACCTCGTCGAGCGGATCCAGGTCGTAGCGGACGCAGCGCGCGCGCCCGAGCTCCCGCGTCCGCGCCATCCGCTCGGCCGCCCGCCGGACGGCGCGCGCCTCGGAGCGCGTCAGCCGGGTCGGGGTCCGCAGGTTGGGCGAGCTCGAGTGCATCACGTGCCGCGCGTCGTCGACGTGCGCGAGGCCGAAGAGGTGACCGAGCTCGTGGGCCAGGGTCCGGTCTCCCGCGCGCGTGCGCGAGAGGCTCACCGCGGCCCCTCGCGGGCTGGTGCGCACCGTCCCCGCGAAGGGCTCGCCGTCGAGCCGCAGGTCGTGAGGGACGCCCACCGGGAGCGGCCCGCGCGCGGTCGCGAGCCGCGCGTGGAGGACGTCAAAGTCGACCGGGACGGGACCCACCGCGACGTCTGCGATCGCCACGCACACCCCCGCCGGGGCGAGCCAGCGGTTGGCCTTCTCGACGACCCACGCCAGGTAGGCGTCCGACGCGATCGGGCGGCCGCGGTCGGCGTCGACGTGGAAGGCGAGCGGGACGACGACGCGATCGCCGCCACGGCGGGGCTGCGCGCGCGCGGACGCGCTCACGAGGCAGAGGAGCGCCGCGACGAGCAGCGCGAGGAGAGGCCGGGTGTCTTGCGTCATGCAGGTGGGACGGAGTCGCCACCCACCCGCGTCAAACCGGAACCATACAGTGACTGATTCCCGTCAGGCGGCCGCGAACTCCGCCCGCACCGCCGGGCGCCGGAGGTAGAGCAGCGCGCCCGCGTAGAACGCGAGCTTCGCGACGAGCCAGCCGGCCGCGAAGCAGATCCCGAAGGTGCCGCTCGCTCGAAAGACGCCTTGCGCCACGCGGTCCGCCTGCGGGTCCCCCGATCCGCCCAGCAGCGCGGCCATGGCCTCGGCGGACTCCTGCTGCACGAGCACCCCCACGACCCCCACGATCACGTCGGCGAGCGCCGACCCGACGCAGGCCGCGGCGATCACCGCGAAGGTCGAGGGGCTCCAGCGGAACAGCAAGATCGCGCCGATGATCAGCGCGAAGGAGCTCACGAGGTTCAGGAGCTGCCCGCTCATCGTGGGGACGCGGTAGCGACGCGCGATCTCCACCGAGATGCGCTGGATCTCGAGCTGCCGTTGCGCCTGCTCGTCGGTCTGCCCCACCCGGTCGAGGAGATCCTGCTGCGCCGCGAGCACCGAGTCCTGGAGCAGCGGGCCGCCGATGCCGAAGAGCCCGCCGCAGCTCCCGAGCATCCCCAGCAGGATCGCCAGGATGCCGACCACCCACAGCGCGGGCGCGCGCGTCCGATCGTCGCTCATCGGCGCGTGGTAGCAGGTGGCACGCGAACGCGGAAGCGGGCCTTCACGTCGTCACGGCTCAGCACCCAGGCGCCGTAGCCGACCAGCACCAGCGCGGTGGGGAAGCAGTAGCAGCCGCACAGGCTCAGCACGCCCACCGCGAGCGCGAGCCAGCCGAGCTCGAGCCGGCGCAGCCTCAGCACCTCGAAGCCGCCCCAGAGCTGGAGCGCGCCGGGGATCACGTTGAACAGCCCCATCAGCCCGAGCGACGCCCCCATCAGCTCCGCGAAGTACGGCAGCTCGCCGCCGAGCTCCGGGTCGCTCGGCATGTTGGCGAGCTCGTCGACCATCACCCCGCCGAACACCATGTAGTAGAGCCCCGCCGCGGCCATCAGCCCGCCGTGCACCATCACGAGCACCCCGAGCACCCGCGCGTGCGACAGGTGCGGCCCGCGGTCGAGCCGCTTGAGGCAGGGCGCGCAGATCGGCGGCGCGGCTCCGTCCACGAAGCACTCGGCGCACACGAACGTCCCGCAGCGCTCGCACGTCCCCCCGTCGGCCGGCCGATCCGGGTGGTGCCCGCACGCCGGCCCGCGCCCCGCCTCCGGCGCCGCCTCGACCTCCGCGGACGTGGCCTCCTCGCTCATCGGCCCGGGATATCACGCCCCACCCCGCCCGTCGCGGAGGGGACGGTCCGAAGTCTTGGAGCTTTCGGGCGGGTTCCCCCACTCATCCGGCCGGGCAGCCCGCATCCCGATGGGGACGGTCCGAGCGCCTCGCACGTTCGGGCGCCGCGGACGCCCCCGGCTCAGCCGGCCCGGCGGTACGTGAGCGAGAACCGGAGCGGCTGGGGCATCATGTCGCCGTTGGTCGTCGCGTCGACGCGGAGTCGGCCGTCGGGGAGCGGGCGGTACACGTTCCAGCGCGTGCCCTGGTCGGCCTCGAAGACCTGCTCGAGCCCGCCGTCGTTGTAGCGCTGGGTGACCCGCAGCGTGTCGCCGTCGAGGGTCTGCCCGTTGCGCGTCCCGCCGAGCGGCGTCGTGTAGCTCGCGCCCGTGTCGAAGCGGCAGTGGATCGCGTCGACCGAGCGGAGCTCGAAGGTGATCGAGCGGTTGATCGGCGTGTTGTCGCGGAGCATCGGCCGGGCGACGCCGCGCATGATCATGTTCATCGCGTTGACCGCGCGCTCGATCGCCGCGTCCACCGTGCGCTGCGCCGAGGCCTGCGGGACCGCGAGGACCCAGCGCCCGTTCAGCCGCTCGCGCAGCTCCTCGAACTGCCGCCCGCGCGCGCTGTCCTGCACCGACGCCCGGCTCGGCGCGCCGACCGCCCCCGCGCCGAGGAGCGCGAAGGCGGCGAGCCCAGCGAGGGCGAGGCGAGCGAGGCGCGTGCGACTGAGCGGCATCGAAGAGCTCGGCATCCGAGTCGGACAAGACGGCGGGCGGGGCCGATCCATTCACCGCGGACTCTACCATCCGTCGCAGGTCCGTTTATCCTCGCCCCCGGTGCCCGAGCGGACCCTCCACTTCTACCTGGCGTTGACCGAGATCGGGATCGCGATCCCGACCGCGATCGCCCTCCTCTGGATCAGCGCGCCCTACGGCCGCCACGTGCGCGACGGCTGGGGTCCCACGATCCCCAACCGCGCCGGCTGGATCCTCATGGAGCTGCCGGCCTGCGTCCTCTACGCGGCCATCTTCTTCCTCGGCGATCACCGCTTCGAGGTCGTCCCGCTCGTGTTCCTCGGCTTCTGGCAGCTCCACTACGTGCACCGCACGTTCGTCTTCCCGTTCCGGCTGCGGGCCAAGGGCAAGCGGATGCCGCTGTCGATCCCGCTGATGGCGATCGTCTTCAACTCCCTCAACGCCTACGTCAACGCGCGCTGGATCTCGCACCTCGGCAGCTACGACGAGGCGTGGCTCACCGACCCGCGCTTCCTCGCCGGCGCGGGCGTCTTCCTGATCGGCATGGCCATCAACCTCCACGCCGACACCGTCCTCATCCACCTGCGCAAGCCGGGCGAGACCGGCTACAAGATCCCGCAGGGTGGCCTCTACCGCTGGCTGAGCTGCCCCAACTACTTCGGCGAGATCGTCGAGTGGTGCGGCTGGGCGCTGATGACCTGGTCCCTCGCGGGCGCCGCCTTCGCCATCTACACCGCGGCCAACGTCGGCCCGCGCGCGCTCACCAACCACCGCTGGTACCGCGAGAAGTTCGACGACTACCCGAAGGAGCGGCGGGCCGTCATCCCGTTCCTGCTGTGACGGAGGCGCCCCCCGACGCGCCGTCTCCCGACACGCCGCCGCCCGACGCGCCTGCCCAGACCACGTCCGCCGAGCCCACGGCGCTGCGATCCGCCTCGACGTCGGTCGAGGCACCTGCGGGCCCGCTGTCGGAGAGCCCCGACGACGAGGCCCCGACCGAGCCTCCGGAGCGCCTCCGCGACGCGGTCCTCCGCGCGCTCCTCGGGATGCTCAAGCTCGCGGGCCTCCTCCTCCCGGAGCTGGTCGTGGGACTGCTCGGCGCGGTCGTCGGGCTGATCGTCGGCCTCGCGATCGGCGTCGATCTCACCTCCGAGCTGTTCTCCGGCCCCGGGGTCTGGGCGCGCGCCGGCCCCATCGCGCTGATCCTCCCGGCAATCACCGCCCTCGGCCCGCCCCTCGTCGGCCTCCTGGTCGGCCTGCTCGCCCCGCCCGTGCTCGCGATCCTGCCGCACGCCGCGATCCTCGCCGTCGTCGCGTGGAGCGAGTGGCGCGACCGGTACGCGGTGGTGTTCGCGGTCGCGATCCTCGCCTAGATCCCCCCGCTGACCCACCTCGGGGACGGCTTCGGCTCGGCCCTCGCGGCGTCGCTCATCGGCTCGGCCCCGCTCGCCGCGCTCGGCTTCCTCGGCGCCGCGCTCTTCGTGGCCACCCGGGGTCTGCTCCGCGGCCGGACCCTCGCCGGGTTCTGGCGCGACGCGGACGGCTCGATGGTCCTCGGGGTCGTCGTCCTGTCCGTCTTCGGCTGGGTCGTCGTCGGGTTCCCCTGCGTCTTCTTCTGCTTCCTGCCCGCCGCGCCCCCCGCGCTCCTCCTCGCGATGGCCGGCTGCGCGCGCCTCGCGACGGCGGGTGGCCGCCACCGCCGGCTCGCGATCGTGGTGGGCGTCCTCGACGTGCTGCCGCTGATCGTGCTCGCGGCGGCGATCGTGATGTTGGCGGTCGGCCCGCCGGAGCGTTGACGCTCGCGGCCCCGCGGGGAGCCGGAACGGGCCGCTCAGACCAGGTCTCAGAACAGGTCGATGATCGCGACCCCGCGCTCGACCCCTTCGGCCGGGGTCACGCTGCGCTCGCGCGGAGGCAGGGGCAGCTCGAGGCGCGGCTGCTCGCGGCTCTCCTCCTCGCGACGCATCTCCTCACGACGGCGCAGGTGCTCGATGATGTAGGCGGGCAGCATGCTCCCTCGTGGATGCACGCCGCGTGCCCTCGAGGCGCCGTCACGAAATCACGACGGTTTTCGCGAACCGGCCCTCCGCGCGGTGTCTCGGGTGCCTCAGGCTGTACGCACCGGTTCGCGGCGGGTCCGTCGCACCATGACTCGGCTGTCGTGGTGCCCTGACCCCATCGTGGGTCGCGGCCGCCAGATCCCCGCGCCGATGGCCGGCCCGAAATACCGCCACACGCTCGACCATACGAGCAGGGTCTCCCCAGCAGGCACAGGGTTCCCCTCGGGGCACAGGGTCTCCCCGGCAGGCACAGGGTCTCCCCGGCAGGCACAGGGTTCCCCTGGGGGCACATTGTGCGATCCTCCGCGAGCCCGTGGCGAAACCCTCCGACAAGAACACCCCGCCCCCGACCGAGGGAGGCGGCGGGCGGTTCGGGACCTTCAGCGGGGTCTTCACGCCGTCGATCCTGACGATCCTCGGCGTCGTCATGTACATGCGCCTCGGCTGGGTCACCGGCCAGGCGGGCCTCGGGATGGCGCTCGGGATCGTGGTGGTCGCCCACCTCATCTCGCTCGCCACCGGGCTGAGCGTCTCGAGCATCGCGACCAACCGCACGGTCGGCGCGGGCGGCGCCTACTTCATGATCAGCCGCGCGCTCGGCGGCCCGGCCGGCGCCGCGATCGGCATCCCGCTGTTCTTCGCCCAGGCGCTGAGCGTCACCTTCTACATCGTCGGCTTCAGCGAGTCGCTCCTGCAGCTGATCCCCGAGGCCTACCACGGCTACGCGCCGCCCTGGCTCATCGGCACGATCATCAACGTCCTGATCAGCGGCCTCGCGCTCAAGAGCGCGGACCTCGCGATCAAGGCGCAGTACGTCGTGATGGTCGCGATCATCGCGTCGCTCGTCGCGGTCTTCACCGGTCGCGTCGACGGCTTCCCGGCCGAGATCGAGTGGCTCAACACGTCCGAGGGCGTGGAGACGCCGCAGTTCATCTTCGCCGCGTTCTTCCCCGCCGTGACCGGGATCATGGCCGGCGTGTCGATGTCGGGGGACCTCAAGGACGCGCGCAAGTCGCTCCCCGTCGGCACGCTGCTCGCGATCCTCGTCGGGTTCATCGTCTACATGGCGATCCCGATCTGGCTCGCGCTCAACTACTCGAACGAGTTCCTGATCGAGCACAGCGACGCGATCTTCCAGCTCGCGAGCGTCCCCGCGCTGATCTACGTCGGCGTCTGGGGCGCAACCCTCTCGAGCGCGCTCGGCAGCGTCCTGACGGCCCCGCGCACCCTCCAGGCCCTCGCCCAGGAGGGGCTCATGCCCCGCTTCCTCGGCAAGGGTTACGGCAAGGACAACGAGCCGCGCATCGGCTACGCGCTCACGTTCCTCCTCGCGCAGACCGGCATCGTCCTCGGGGACCTCGACGCGATCGCGCCGGTCCTCACGATGTTCTTCCTCGCGACCTACGGCGTGACCAACATCGCGTGCGGCCTCCAGCGCTGGGCCGCGAGCCCGAGCTTCCGCCCGACCTTCAAGGTCCCCGCGTGGATCAGCCTCGCGGGCGGCGCGGCCTGCTTCTACGTGATGAGCATGATCGACGTCGTGTCGATGATCGCCGCGCTCGTCATCTGCGGCCTCATCTTCGCGATCGCCCAGCGCCGCGCGCTCGGCGCCACCTACGGCGACGCGCGCCACGGCATCTGGAGCGCGCTGGTCCGGAGCGCGCTGCACCGCCTGCGCCGCGTCGAGTTCCACGCCCTCAACTGGCGCCCCAACCTCATCATCTTCGGCGGCGACCCGGAGAAGCGCCCGCACCTCCTGCACATCGGCAGCTCGCTCGTGCAGGACCGCGGCGTGGTGACCTACTTCAACCTGCTCAAGGGCAAGATCGCCGATCTCGCGGACCGCCGCCGCGCGATCTTCAACGAGGTCGAGCCGACGATCGCCGACCGGTTCGCGAACGTCTTCTTCAAGGTCGACATCGTCGACGACATCTTCCGCGGCACGGTCACCACCGCCCAGAGCTACGGCGTCGGCGCGTTCGAGGCGAACGCGGTGATGCTCGGCTGGTCCGAGAAGAAGGAGCGCGCCGGCGAGTACCTGCGGATGCTCCGCGACCTCGTCCTCCTCGACCGCGCGCTCCTCGTCGTCCGCTACCACCCCGACAAGAAGCTCGGCGAGGGCAAGGAGCTCCACGTCTGGCTCGGCGGCGATGAGCGGACCGAGGCGATGCTGCTGCTGTTCTCGACCCTCCTGACCGCGCACTACCGCTGGTCGAAGATGAAGATCACCGTCTTCGCGGTTGCGGAGACCGACGAGGATCGCTCCAGGACCCAGGCTCACCTCAACGACCTGCTCGCCGAGGCGCGCATCGAGGCCACCACCCGCGTCGTCCTCCGCCAGGGCCGCACCCTCCCGCAGCTCATGCACGTCGAGTCGGAGGACGCCGACTTCGCCCTCGTCGGCTTCGCCCTCCCGGACATCGAGGAGGAGGCCGGCTACCGCGACCCGGCCCGCATCGCCCAGTGGGTCGACGAGACCAACGCGATCTTCGACGAGCTGCCGACCACGATCCTGATCCACAGCGCCTCGAGCTTCGAAGCCGAGCAGGTCCTGCTGGATCGGGAGTAAGCCCCCGCAACTTCCCGTGCCCGTGCCGTGCCCGGCCCGTGCCCGTACAGGACGCCCCAGCGACCACCCGAGGGGCTGGGCCGAACGACTCGAGCTCTCGCTCCCCGCGCGGCCCCGTCACGCCGTCGCGAGATAGAACCCCCCGCTGTGCCGCGTCAGCGCCTCCCCGATCGGCGCGTTCGCCGGCGTCCCGCCGACCATGTTGCGGATGCGCCACCCGACGCAGAGACACTCCGCCGCGCTCCGCTGCGGCGGACGGATGTCGTTCGCCTCGGCGATCAGGACCCCGTCCATGTACGTCCGGTACGCCCCGCTCCGCGGGCCCCCCGTGCCGAGGTCGGCGACCACGTCGTAGGTCACCCAGCGCCCGAGCGGGTTGAGCGTGCGCTCGCCGGAGAGCGTGTGCCCGAAGCTGCTCGTCTGGGTCGCGAAGCTCCCGAGCATGCGCAAATAGTTCTCTCCGCTCGAAGTCTCCGGACGCATCATGTTGACCCCCCACCCGTCGGTCGAGCCGAGCGCGCGCGACACGCTCAGGTTGCTCGACGCCGACTCCACGTAGCCGCGCGCGATCCAGGCGCGCCCGCCGAACAGGTGGTGCCGCTTGCCGCCCGCGTAGCGGTCCAGGCTCGCGTCCCACGCGCGCGTGTGCCCGGTCGTCCACTCGTGGTAGCGGAGGTGGTAGTAGCGCGTGGTCGAGTTGTCGTGCGCGATGATCGTGGACCACAGCCCGATCGGCTCGCAGATGTCTCCCACCCCGAGCCGCTCAGTGAACGCCGCGCGCCCGTCCGGCGCGGCCTCCATCGACGCCCGGCGCCACGGGTAGGTCCCGCTGCCGCTCCGCGCCCGGTCCCAGTTGTCCTCGATCACCGCCTCCGTGACCTCGCCCGTGTCGTGCGAGTGCAGCACGTTCCACGCGCGCCCCTCGGGGGCCGGCTGAAACCGCTCGTAGGCCCACCCCGTCGACGGTCCCGCGTCCGCCCCCGCGCCCGCGTCCGCGCCGGCCCCCGCGTCGCCCACCGGCGCCCCGCCGTCGATCGACACCCCGCCCGCGTCGCCGGTCCCCCCGTCGAATCCCCCGACCCCCGACCCGCCGTCGCCCGCCCCCGCGTCGTCCGCGCCGCCCGGCGCACCGACGCACCCCGCGAGCGCCCCCGCGCCCAGCAGCCCCAACACCTTCCGTCGCCTCATCGCGCCCAGGCTACGTCGGCGTGTCCGCGCGGACGGTTGGATGTTTTGCGCGCATCTCCACGAGCCCCGCCGCGCGCCGTCACCCCTTGTTCCACGGCGTCAGATCGCCGAGCTCATCGAACCGCGGCAGCTCGCCCTCGATCCGCAGCGCCCGGTCGTCGATCACCAGGAACGCCCGCGGCGCCCGCACCGGGAAGCGGAGCCTCGCCAGCGCCGCGTCGCTGAGCCCGTGCCGCGACAGCCACCCGCGCATCGCCGCGATCGCGCCCGGGTAGGCGCTGCGGACCGAGCGAACCGCCGTCGGGAAGCGCCCGCTCATCTCCTCGAGCCACGCGATCGCTCCGTCCACCGGCGGATCGACGATCCGCGTCGGCCCGCGCCAGCCCGACGTGTAGGCGTGCAGCACTCCGTCGAAGTCGACCACGAGGTGGGCCACGTCCTCGAGCGCCTCGTCCGGCGCCTCCGCGAACAGCCGCGCCTTGGCCGCCGCGAGCTCCGCGTCGTCGATCGCCCCGCGGTCGTGGAGGGCCACCACCGCCTCGAGCGCGTCCACCAGCGAGCCGACCCGCCGCCGCTCGAGCGCGTCGAGCGCAGCCGCGATCCGCGCCGCGACGCCCGCGTCCCAGCGCGCCGCATCGGACGCAACCTCGCTTGCGACATGCGGCCCCGGCTCCGGCTCCACCTCCGGCCCCGGCTCCACATCCGGCTCCGGCTCCGGCCCCGGCTCCGGCTCCACCTCCGGCCCCGGCTCCACCTCCATCAGCCCCGCCGCCGCCTTCGCCGCCGCCACGAGCTCGGGATCCGCCTCCCAGTCGAGCTCCTCCTCCCACGGCTCGTCGACGAAGTAGACCGCCTCGGGGTCGACGTGATCGATGTACTCCTTGTCCGGATCCTCGCCGCGGATCGCGCTCGGGATCCCCTCCGGCGGCCGCCGCGGCGCGAGATCGAGCCGCGGCGCGCGGGCGATGATCCCCTCCGCCACCGGATCGAGGATCGCCCCCGGCCGGCTGAACGCCTCGCGCGGCCAGTCGCGGTGCGGCACCGCGGGCAGCGCGTAGGTCGCGGCCGGGCTCTTCATCGACGGATCGATCGTGAAGTGCGCGTGCGCCTCGGCCCAGCTCCAGACCCGCGCCCAGTCCTCGGCCGCGACCGGCGTCGCGAGCGGCATGCACAGCCGGAAGCGCGGGTGGTCTGGCCGGTGCGACCACGTCGTGTACACGAGGTGGAACCACGCGCTCCACGTCGTGCTCGCCTCGCGGATCGACGTGCCGTCGTCGTAGTCGAGCACCAGGCACGACACGTGGGTCACCCCCGCCGCGCCGCGGTGATCGGCGCCCGGCCGGTAGAGCGCGGGCGACCACAGCCTCAGGTCGCGCTTCGCGCTCTTGTAGGCCTCGGTCACCATCTGCTCGGCCTCCTCGACGAGCGCGCGCGCGGGGTCCTCGCCCGCCCGCCGGGCCGCGTCCATCGCCTTGGCGAGCTTGCCCATGAACTTGCCGCGCGGCGCGGCGCCGCCCTCGAGCCCGCGCTGCGCCTGACGGATCCGCGCGACCTCGCGCTCGATCTTCGCCGCCGTCTCGAGCTTCACCTCGAAGCGCCGGAGCGCCGCCGTGAGCTCCGGCAGCGTCAAGACCTCGTTCTCGGGCGTGGTGTCGAACACCCGCAGGAACGTGCACACCGGCAGGAGCAGCGGGCCCGTCACTCTCGCCGCGCCTCCGCGAGCGCGCCCCAGAGGTGCCCGCCCTCGGCGTCCACCACCGCGAGCGCGTGGCCGATGCGCGCGGCCACCACGTAGCGCCCCGGGCGCCCCTCGAGGAACACCACCGCACCCGGCCCGAGCTCCTGCGCGCGCACCTCGTCCTCGTCGACCCACTGGTCGACCCCGTCGCTCCGGGCCACCCGCACCCGGCCGGGCTCGCTCTCCACCGCGAGCCCGGGCCGCCACGCGCCCTCGCTGCGGACGTCGACCCACGCCCCCGGCGGGATCTCGTAGCGCCTCCCTTCGCCCTCGCGGTGGGCTCCGTCGATCGCGATCCGCACCCGCGCCGCGCTCGTCCAGCGCGAGTCGAGCCCGTCGACCTTCAAGGCCGGCCCCACCCGCGCGAGCACGGTGGCCGGCCGGTAGCGCGCCCCGTCGAACACCTCGACCGCGTCGCCCTCGGCGAGCTCGGGCGCGAGCACGTCCCGCCGGCCGACCCAGTCCGCGGCGCCGTCCGCGTAGATGACGAAGGCGCGCCCGCGCCGCACCCGCGCGACGACCGCGAGCTGGAACCAGCGAGAGCCCTCGCCGAGCCGCGCGAGGACCTGGGTGCCGACGTAGAGCGGCGCGTAGGGTCGGCTCGGCGCTCCCGGCGGTGGCTCCGTGGCCGCGTCGCTCGCGCGCGCGGTGCCCTCCCCCCGGTGCTCGAGCTGCGGCTCCTCGTGCACCACCCCGAGCGGAGCCTGCAGCGCCCCCGGCGGCGCGAGCGGCACCCCGACGAGGTAGAGCGTCGCGATCGCGAGGCCCCCCGCGCCGAGCCAGGTCATCCCCGCGAGGCTCCACCCCGAGGCGCGCGGCCGCACCCTCGCGCGGGCCCTCCCCCGCCAGCGGCTCGCGCGCACCGCCGGGTCGCTCGACGCCGCGATGATCAGCCCCGCCGCCTCGAGGAGCCGCCCGCCGCACCGACCGCAGTCCCGCTCGGCAGCCTCGTCGGCCTCGCGCGCGAGCAGCGGCGCGTCGCACCGCGGGCAACGCTCGCTGACACGCCGCTCACGCGCCTCGGCCACGTCCGCCTGGATCGCCCGCCGCGCCCTCCGCCAGGCGAGCGCGGGCCCGAGGAGCAGCAGCGCCGCGAGGGCGCCGGAGACCCCCCACGCCACGACCGGCGCCTCGAGCGCCCCGCCGACCCGCACCCCGAGCGCGACCATCGTCCCGGCGACGACCAGCGACGCGACCGCGAGCAGCCCCTCCTCCGCGAGCGTCGGCCCCGCCCGACGCCCGGCCTCGCGCCAGCCCCGCAGAGCCTCCGCGCGCCAGGCGTCAGCGCGCCTTGCGACCTCGCGCGGTGGCGACCCGGACCCGGACCCGGACCCGGACCCGGACCCGGACCCGGACCCGGACCCGGACCCGGACCCGGACCCGGACCCGGACCCGGACCCGGACCCGGACCCGGACCCCGACCCGGACCCGGACCCGGACCCGGACCCGGACCCGGACCCGGACCCGGACCCGGACCCGGACCCGGACCCGGACCCGTCACGCGAAGACGCTTCGCGCGACGCCCCCGAGGGCGCGGCCTCCTCGCGCGCGGCCGCCTCGCGCGGAGGCGTCGGCTCGCTCACGGCGCGCGCCCGCGGAACAGCGCGCGCGCCCGGCGGCCCTCCGCGAGCCCCACCCGCACGCGGGTCCCCGGCGCGACTCCGTCGAGCGGCACCCGCACCGTCAGCTCGCCCGGCGCGGCCACGATCCGCTCCGCGAGCCCGTTGGCGATCCCCGTACGCGACGGCGCGACGAGGGCCGCGCTCCACGGCCAGTCGTCGCGGTCGTCGAACCCGATGACTAGGCGGTGTGCACCCTCCAGCGGCGTGAAGGTCCGCGGCCCGATCCCCGGCAGCTCGGCCCCGCGCCGCCCGCGCCGGTAGCGCACGCCCGACGCCTCGGTGATCACCGGCGGCTGGGTGAACGTGTTGGCCGGCACCGCGACCCGCGCCTCCACGATCAGCGCCTCGCCCTCGCGGAGCAGCCGCGCAGACACGAACCGCGGCGGCCCCTCCGCCCCACGCGGCGCGCCGTCTTCCCCGAGCGCGAGGGCGGGCGCCTCGCACGGCCCCTCCGCCGCCTCGAGGGTCGCGCAGCGATCGCAGTTGCAGCCGTCGCACACCGGGGCCGTGACCCGCGCCTCGGCCGATGACGACCGCTGCCCGAGCCACTGCCCGAGCGTGAGCTCGCCGAGCGTCCCCGGCCCGCTCGCCTCGCGCGCCGCCTCAAACCGTGCCGCCGCCTCGACCCCGACGAAGCGTAGGTGCCATGGCTCGTAGCGGTAGCCGGTGCGCGGATCGATCCGCGCCTCCTCGCCCGCGCAGCTCGAGCCTTCGCGCCGGTAGTCGGGGTGGAGTGGGTAGCTCAGCACGAACCCGTGCTCGGCCGCGTGCTCCGCGATCCACTGCCCGCCGGGCGAGCACCCGTAGCCCTCGCGCCACTTGTCGCCGTCGTTGGTCCACGCGTAGGTGAACAGATCGATCGTCGTCCCGAGCTGATGCTCGCTGTGCCCCGGCAGCGCGCTGCTCGTCGTCGCGTCGCAGAACCCTCCGTCGGCGGCCCAGCCGAGGAACGTCGAGCACTGCACCCGGTAGTCACGGAACGCCGAGCCCACGTGCGGCCGGTGCCCGTCCTCCCGCATCGCCGTCGCGAGCGCGCGGTAGGCCCGGGCCGCCTCGCGCCGCAGACACTGATGCGCCGGCGGCGTGCAGCGGTGGGGACGCGCCGGCCGCATCGTCTCGAGGTCCACCAGATCGCGCGGCGCGTAGTCCGGCGGCAGCGCCCCGGCCGGCGTCCGATCGACCCGCGCCAGCAGATCGTCCCCGTCCACCGCGCCCTCGGGCCGGAACACGTCGGACAGCGCCACGAAGTGCCCCGCGCGGTTGGCCCGGCACAGCCCCGTGCACCGCGACGGCAGGTCCTGCGCCGACGCGGCCAGCCCGACGAGCAGCAGCCCCACCGCGCCGAGCGCGAGCGCCACCCCCGCGCGGGGAGGAGCCCAGGAGAGCCAGCCGATCCTGCGACGCGCCATCGCGGCACTGAGTGGACCACCGGGTCGGGGGCCGCGCAAGAACCCGCGCCGGGAGGCCCGGAGCGGCCGCCATCCCGAGCACGCGGGCCCATCCCGCCTCGTGCACGTCCACTTCCTCGTGCACCTGCAGGTACTCCGTGCGCCTCCTCGTCCTGCGCTGGGGCGGCCTGGCGTGGGCCTGCGTGTACCCGGGAGGACAGGAGGCCGGGAGCTCCTGTGCGCGGAAGCTTCGGAGAGCTCTCCCCCCGTTGACCGCACCACACCGAGCGCGGGGTCGGTCACACCTCACGTGCACGGGACGCGAGGAGGCCCGGAGAGAGGAGCGTGCACCAATCGCGGGGACCGTGGTCGCGCAGTCCGTGGCCGCACAGTCCGTGGTCGCACAGTCCGTGGTCGCACAGTCCGTGGTCGCACAGTCCGTGGTCGCACAGTCCGTGGCCGCACAGTCCGTGGTCGCACAGCCCGCAAGACACATCTCGGCTGCACCTCGGGCTCAGGCGCCGGGGATCTCCCCGCGCGGTGGCTCCGGCCGCCAGAGGAACGAGCGCTCGTCCCGCTCGAGCAGGCCGCGGAGCAGCGGGTGGGGGTAGCGGCGCTCGGCGGTGATCGCGAAGAAGTTCTCGTAGAGGTCCGGCACCACCGCGTGCTCGCGGAGCACCCCCGAGGTGATCTCGTCGCGCACCACGACCGACGGCAGCAGCGCGACCGCGCCCGCGTCGATCGCGAGCAGCCGGAGCATCGCCATGTCGTCGACCTCGGCGAACACCCGCACCGTGATCCCGAGCCGCGCGCAGGCCGCATCGAACGCGGTCCGGATGTCGCTTCGGCCGCTCGGCAGGACGAGCCGCGTCCCCGCGACGTCGTCGGGCCAGACGAACGGCTCGCTCCGAGGCCGCCCGATGAGGCTCACCCGCTGCCGCGCGAGCTGCCAGCACCGGAGCGACGACGCCATCGCCGGGCTCAGCGGTCGGTTCGTCAAGACGACGTCCAGCGCGTGATCCGCGAGCCGACCGACCAGCTCGTCGGCCCCGCCGCTCTCCATGCTGATGCGCACGTCCTCGCGACGGAGCAGCGGCGCGACGAACGAGTCCTGGAAGTTGCGCGACAGCGTCGCGACCGCGCCGATCCGGAGCACGTGTCGGCCCGAGCGTCCGTCGCCCAGCGTGGTGAGCAGCTCGCTGCCCGCGGCGAAGATGTCGTCGGCGTACTCGAGCGCGATCTTGCCCGCCTCGGTGAGCTCCAGCCGGCGGCCAGCCCGCGCGAAGAGCGGCTGGCCGAGCTGGTCCTCGAGGGCCCGGATCTGCTTCGACAGCGCGGACTGCGAGACCCGCAGCCGACGCGCCGTCCGCGTCAGGTTGCCGTCCAGGGCGACGGCCCAGAAGTAGCGCAGGTGGTGGAAGTTGAGCTCGGTCAGCCGCGACATCGTTCACCTCAGACGAACGAAGCGTAGCCCATTTTGTCTTTTTCAAGAACTATCGGGCGACCTAGAACCGCGGCGTGGAAACGGAGATGCTTCTGGGGGCGCTGAGCGCCGCATCGGTCGGCGCGCTCGCGCTGGGCACTTTGGGAGTGGGGTCTCGCGAGCCCCTGGGTCGCGGGGCGCAGGTGACCGCGCTCGCCGCCGCGCTCGCGGTGCTGGCGGTCGCCGCGTGGGGGCTCGGGGGCGCGGGGACGGTGATCGTCCGCGGGCCCGACGGGCCGCTGAGCCCGATCCTCCCCTCGCTGCGGTTCGACGCGGTGACCGCGGTCGTCCTGTCGCTCGTCGCGCTGATCGGCGTCGTCGTCACCCGCTACTCGCGCCGCTACCTCGACGGCGCGCCCGGCCAGGCGCGCTACGCGCGGGCGATGCTCGCGACGCTGGCCTCGGTGGTCGCGCTCGTCCTCTCGAACAGCCTCCTCTTCGTCGGCCTCGCCTGGGTCGGCGCGAGCCTCGGACTGCATCAGCTCCTGACCTTCTTCCCCGAGCGGCCCCGGGCGATGGCCGCGGCGCAGAAGAAGTTCGTCTTCAGCCGCGTCGCGGATCTCTGCCTCGCGGTGGCGACCGGGATCGTCGGGGTGTCGGTCCACGACCTCGAGCTCGACGCGATCTACGCCTGGAGCGCGCAAGCCCCGGAGCTCGACCTGGCCATGCAGGTCGCGACCGTCCTGTTCGTCGTCGGGGCCGCGCTGAAGTGCGCGCAGCTCCCCTTCCACGGCTGGCTGGTGCAGGTGATGGAGGCGCCGACCCCCGTGTCGGCGCTCCTCCACGCCGGCGTGGTGAACATCGGCGGCTTCCTGATGATCCGCCTGGCGCCGCTGATGGCGCACGCCGACGTCGCCCAGACGGTGCTGCTCGGGATCGGCATCGCGACCACCGTCAGCGCCGCGCTCGTCATGAGCGCGCAGACCAGCGTCAAGGTGACTCTCGCGTGGTCCACCGCCGCGCAGATGGGCTTCATGCTCGTCCAGTGCGCGCTCGGCGCCTACTCGCTCGCGCTTCTCCACCTGGTCGCGCACTCGCTCTACAAGGCGCACGCCTTCCTCAGCTCGGGCAGCGCGGTGGAGCAGCGGCGCGTCGCGAGCCTTCGCCCGTCCCCCGCCCCGGCCCGGCTGCGCGACTGGATCGGCGCGCTCGCGGTCGGCGGCCTCGTGGTCACCCTCGTCGCGCTCGCGCTCGGCGTCGAGCCCACCGAGGAGCCGGCGCTCCTCGCGTTCGGCCTGGTGCTGTCGATGGCGATCGCCCCCCTCGTCCTCGCCGAGCGCGGCCGCGGCGCCACCCGCGTCGGGCTGACGACCGCGCTCGGGGTCGGCGTCGTCGCGCTCTACTTCGGCTGGCACCTGAGCTTCGGCGCGCTCGTGGACGCGCCCGCCGTGCCGCTCGAGCGCCTCGCCCCGCGGCTCGCGATCGCGGCCGCCGGCTTCGCGACGCTGCTCGGCCTCCAGCTCGCGCTCCTCCTGCGCCCGCGCGGCGCGCTGGCCCTCGCGCTCGAGCCCCGGCTCGCGGCCGGGCTGCACCTCGACGAGCTGCTCACCCGCGCGCTCCTCCGACGCGGAGCCCCGCGCTCGGGGACCCGCGACGAGCCCATCAAGGCGGAGATTGCCCGATGACCCCGACCCCCACCGCGCTCCGAGACACCCCCACCGCGGTCGACGACGCGATCGCGATCGCGCTCTGCCGCATCGCCCCGAGCTGGCCCCTCGACCGACTCGCCGCGGTGAACCCGTACTGGGGCTTCCGCGACCTCCCCGTCCCCGAGGCGTCGGGCGCGCTCGCCGCGCTGTGCGGCAGCTCCCTCCTGATGCCTCGCGCCTACTACCGCGCGCAGCTCCGCGACGGCGGCTTCACGACGGATGACCTCGCGCGGGTCGTCGGCGCGAAGGCCGCCGCGCGGGTCGCCGCCGAGCTCGCCGAGGATCGCGCCCCGCGCGCCCGGCGCCCCTTGGTCAGCGACCTCGCGGACGCCGACCGCGACCCCGAGGAGCCGTCCTTCGTCGACTCGGTCGTCGACCACCTGAGCCGCACCTGCGCGGCCTACTTCGACCAGGGGCAGCGCCGCGTGCCGAGCGTCGACGAGAGCCTCTTCGGTGCGTTCCGGCGGCGCGGCGCGGTCGACCTCGGGCCCGCGATCACCCTGGGCCTGCGCGGGTTCGCGGCGAGCGTCGCGCGCCTGCCCGCGGACCCCGTCGCCACGATCGCGGAGTGCCTCGCGCGCGCCGACGTCGGCGACGAGGCGCCCGCCTACCTCACCGCGCTGCTCCTCGACGTCGGCGGCTGGGCCTCGTACTGCGCCTACCTCCGCCACGTGGCCCAGCTCGACGGGGGCGACGACCCGCACCTCCTCGAGCTGCTCGCGGCCCGCGCCGCGTGGGAGCTCGCGATCCGCGACGGCGCCCCGCGCGCAGACACGCGGTGGCGGCGCGAGTCGCGGCGCTGGGCCGACATGGCCCGCGACGCGGTGGCCGCGGAGTCCGCCGACTGGGCGGCGCACCGCGCGATGGAGCTCGCGTACCAGCGCGGCCTGGTCGACGGCCTCGCGCGCCCGCCCGCGCCGGACGCGACGGAGCCCTCGGCGCGCGCGGTGTTCTGCATCGACGTGCGCTCCGAGCCCCTACGGCGCGCGCTCGAGCAGGCCGCGCCCGACGTCCGCACCCACGGCTTCGCGGGCTTCTTCGGCCTGCCCGCCGAACACCTGCCGCTCGCGGGACACGTCGCGCAGCCGCAGCTCCCCGGCCCCCTCGCGCCGCGCGTGCGGGTCGTGGACACCGCGCCCCCGGACGCCGCGCAGCGCCGCGCGGCCCGGCTCGATCTCGGCGCGGCCTGGTCGACGTTCAAGTCGACCGCGTCCTCGAGCTTCTCGTTCGTCGAGGGGCTCGGCCTCTTCTACGCGGGCAAGCTCCTCACCGACGGCCTCGGGTGGACGCGCCCCACCACCGCGCCCGACGCCGCGGGGCTCTCCGCGCGCGAGCGCGCGGCGCTCAAGCCGCGGCTCGAACAGCTCCGCGGCGGCGGCCCGGTCCCGCACGAGACGCGCGTGGATCTCGCCGAGGGGATCCTCCGGGGCATGGGCTTGATCGGCGCCCACTGTCGGCTCGTCGCCCTCGTCGGCCACACCAGCCGCACGACCAACAACCCGCACGCGGCGGGCCTCGACTGCGGCGCGTGCTGCGGCCACAGCGGCGAGGTCAACGCGCGCGCGGTCGCGGCGCTGCTCAACGAGCCGGCGGTGCGCGAGGGCCTCGCGGCCCGCGGGCTCTCCGTCCCGACAACCACCCACTTCGTCCCTGGCCTCCACGACACGATGACGGACGAGGTCACGCTGCTCGACCTCGACGAGGTGCCCGCGAGCCACGACGACGACGCGCGCCGGCTCACCGACGCGCTCGGGCGGGCGAGCGCCGCGGCCCGCGACCGGCGCGCCGCCTCGCTCGGCCTCAGCGAGCGAGGCGACGCGCTGCGCGCGACCCTCGAGCGCCGCACGCGCGAGTGGTCGGAGGTGCGGCCCGAGTGGGGGCTCGCGAACAACGCCGCGTTCGTGGTCGCGCCGCGGAGCCGCACCGAGGCCCTCGACCTCGGCGGCCGGGTGTTCCTCCACGACTACCGGTGGAGAGACGACGAGGGCTTCGCGACGCTCGAGCTCATCATGACCGCGCCGATGATCGTCACGCACTGGATCAACCTCCAGTACCTGGCGTCCACGGTGGACAACCGGCGCTTTGGCGCCGGCGACAAGGTGCTGCACAACGTGGTCGCGGGCGGCCTCGGCGTCCTCGAGGGCAACGGCGGCGACCTGCGCGTCGGGCTGCCGCTCCAGTCGGTCCACGACGGCGAGCTCCCGGTGCACACGCCCCTGCGCCTCGCGGTGGCGATCGCGGCCCCGCCCGGGCCGATCCTCGACGTGATCGCGCGCCACGCGACGGTGCGCGAGCTGGTCGACCACGGCTGGCTCGATCTGCTGCGGCTCGACGACGACGGACACGTCGAGCGCTACCGGGCCGGCACGTTCGTGCGAGAGCAACCCAGCGCGCCGACGAGCGCGGAAGGAGAGTAGACATGAAGATCAGCGTAGCGAGAGGCGATGGCGTCGGCCCCGAGATGATGGACGCGGTGCTCGAGGTGCTCGAAGCGGCCGGCGTGCCGCTCACCTTCGAGGCGGTCGAGATGGGCGCGGCTGCGGTGCGCGCCGGGGCGACCGACGGGATCGGGGCCGAGGCGCGGCGCTCGGTCGAGTCCACCGGGGTGCTCCTCAAGGGCCCGATGCAGGGCGCGACCGACGAGCGCTGCGACCCGGTGAGCGTCGCCGCGCGCAAGCTGTGGGGCACCTACGCGAGCAAGCGGATCTACCGCGCGGTGCCGGGCGTCCCGTGCGAGGCGCGCGGCCGCCGCCTGAGCCTCACCCTCGTCTGCGACACCGCGGAGGACGCGGCCGGCGCGATCGAGCACGTCTCGCCGCAGGGCGTCGCGCAGTGCCGCCGCCTCATCAGCCGGGCGGGCGCGGCGCAGGTGCACCGCTACGCGTTCGAGCTCGCCGCGCGCAAGGGCGCCACGCGGATCACCTGCGCGCACCGCGCCGACGTGATGCCCGTCACCGACGGCGTCTTCCTCGAGGAGTTCTACGCGGTCGCGCGCGACTACCCGCAGATCACCGCCGACGACGACCTCGTCGGCTCGCTCGCGCTGCGGCTGATGTCGCAGCCCGACGCGCTCGAGGTGCTGGTCGCGCCGAGCCTCCACGGCGATCTCCTCGGCGACATCGCGGCGGGCCTCGTCGGCGGCCGCGCCTACGCGCCGTCGGCCAACGTGGGCGACGGCATCGCGATCTTCGAGCCGGTGCACGGGCCGATGCCGGAGCTCGTGGGTCGCGACCGCGCGAACCCGACCGCGCTCCTCCTCAGCGCGACGATGATGCTGCGCCACCTCGGCCTGCTCGAGCCCTCGCGCCGCATCGAGGCCGCGCTCAAGTGGGTGCTCCACGACATGCACCGCCGGCCCGATCTCGCGCAGCCGATCCCGCCGTTCTCGACGAGCCTCTTCGTCTCGCTCATGCGCGAGCAGCTCGCCGAGGCGCCGCCGCGAGAGAGCGCGGCGCCGCAGCGCCCCTTCCCCGTACGCCTCGAGCCCAAGGTCCGCGCGCTGCGCGAGGCCGCGCCGGGCGAGGTGACGGGGCTCGACGTCTTCCTCGAGTCGTCCCTGCCCCCGGCCGCGATCGCGGAGCAGCTCGCGAAGCTCGGCGGACCCGCGCGGATGAGCGCCCTGCTCAACCGCGGCATCGAGGTGTGGCCGAACGGATCCGTCTACACCGATTGCATCCCGCACTACTGCGCGCGCTTCGAGGCGGACGCCCCGCTCCCCCGCGACGCGCAGCTCGCGCTCATCGCGAGCGTCGAGGAGCGCTTCACCCTCTCGGGCGTGGAGTGGGTGAGGACCGGCGAAGCGGCCCTCCGCAAGACGGCGTAGCAGCGGCCGCGCGCCGAGGTCGCCCCGTCTGGGGCGGCCTCGGGCGGGCTTGAGGCCCCCGACCCAAGCCACGCGGGCTGCAGGACCGAGGCGGCCGCTCAGCCACACCACACCTCGTCGATCCACTCGAGGAGATCCCACTCCGGGTCCACGATCGTCCCCTCCATCGCGAGCCCGTAGAGCAGCTCGTAGATCTGCTCCCGCGCCTCGGTCCGCTCGACCGACCCCGCCGCCGCGACCGGGTCGGCGCCCGCGCGGACCGCCTCGTCCCACACCGCCTCCCACTGCCCCGGCGTCAGGTCGAGCTTCGCCGCGAAGCCGGCCACCGCCTCGAACTCCTCATCGTCGAGCGCGCCGTCGGCGGTCATCAGGTGGCGCGCCGCGGTGGCGAGCGCGAGCAGCTCGGGGTGAGTCAGCGGCATTCGGTCCTCCATGGGCTCCAGGTTCGCGCGAGCGCGCCTCCGCCGGAAGCCCCCACACAGAGAATCACCACGCCGCCGCCCCCGTCGTCCACGTACTCGTCCACGTACCCGTCCACGTACCCGTCCACGTGCACGTGCACATACACGTTGACGTCCACGTACCCGGCCGCTCGCCCGAGAACGCGCCCCCACAGGCACCTTCGGTTAGGTGCATCCCCCCGACCCCGCTTGGTGGGACGGGGCCGGGGAGACGCTTTGGGATGGAGAGCTCCTGCGCGGCCGAACGCCACGCAGGCAAGTCGTCGGTTGATGACCTCCCCGGCCCCGCTGAGTCGGACGGGACCGGGGAGGTGCTGGCCTGTGGGTTCGAAGAATCACCGCGCGGCGCACCGCGCAGGGGAGACGGCTCGGGTTGATGACCTCCCCGGCCCCGCTGTGTCGGACGAGGCCGGGGAGGTGCTGGTCTGACTGGGTTCGAAGAATCACCGCGCGGCGCACCGCGCAGGGGAGACGGCTCGGGTTGATGACCTCCCCGGCCTCGCGATCGATAGAACGAGGCCGGGGAGGTGCTGGTCTGACTGGGTTCGAGGAATCACCACGCGGCGACAAGAAACCGCGCGGGGGAGACGGTTCGGGTTGATGACCTCCCCGGCCTCGCGATCTCGGAGACGAGGCCGGGGAGGTGCTGGTCTGACTGGGTTCGAGGAATCACCACGCGGCGACAAGAAACCGCGCGGGGGAGCTGGTCGGCGTTAGGTGCCCCTCCCCGGCCTCGCGCCTCTGAAACGAGGCCGGGGAGGTGCGATTGGAACGGAGAGCTCACCGCGCGGCCGCCAAACCACGCGGAGAAGTGTCGTCAGACGACCGCGGGGATCGGCGCGTCGGGCGCCGGGTCGTCGCTGGCGTCGGGCTCGTCGAGGCTGAGCTCGTCGAGGCTGAGCTCGTCGAGGCTGGGCTCGTCGAGGCTGGGCCGGTCGAGGCTGGGGTCATCGGCGTCGACGTCGTCCCCCGCGTCGTCGCGCGGGCCGCCCTGGCGGAAGCCGAGCAGCCGGAGGAGGCGGCCGTCGTGGATGCCGACGCGCGCGATGCGCGACCACTCGAGGTAGTAGTCCCAGAGCGCGTCCTCGGCCGCCTGCGCCTCCTCGGGGCTGACGGGCGGGCGCGCGTCCTCTTCGTCGAACGTCCCGAGCCGCGCGAGGAGCGAGCGCCCTCGCGCCAGCTCCGCCGCGTCGAGCCCGCGCTGCGCGAGGATGTCGCGCGCCGCGACGCCCTCCTCGCCGAGGCCGCCCTCGGCCTCCGGCTTCGTGATCGCCTGGAGCCGGTCGAGCAGCGTCGTCACCGTCACCACCACCTCGGGCCCGCTCGACTGCGCGAGGTTCGCGAACACCCGCGCGTGGGCCTCGGGGTAGCGCACGCGGAGGACGACCTCGGCGATGGGGAACCAGCGGTTCTCGAACGCGTCGATGTTGGCGAGGACCGAAGGATCCTGCGCGGGTCCCGTGTACGCGAGCCGCCCGTTGGTGAGGCCCTGCAGGAGCGCCCAGCCGCGCTGAAGCTCCGCCTCGTCGAACCCGAAGGACGCCATGGTGCGCGCCACCCTCGGCTCGCGCAGCCCGAGGAGGAGCCTCATCACCCGCGTCGCCTTCTGCCCGATGCTCATCGCCATCGCTCGATCCTGTTCTCCCCGATGTCCGGGGGGTGTTGGTTGCTCGTCGGCGCGCGGCGCCCGGCGTCTGAGGCCGGTCTCCTTGCGCTTACGTGGTCTTCCATCGCCCTCGGTCCGGGGTGGTTTCCGATTTTCTTTCGTCGGTAGCGATTTCTTCTCGGCACCCGCGCCTTGGAGCCGAGCGCCCGCGCCTCGAAGGACCGCACCCCGCGCGCACACGGTCACGCCCTCGGCCCGCGCGACCTCACCCGAGGCTCGACGACCACTCACCCGCGCGACGGGCCAACGCGCCCGCGCCTTCGAGGGACGCACCCTCGGCCCCGGTAGACCCACCCGAGCATCGCGTCGATGCGTCCGCGCGCGGCGGGGCTCGCCGGAGCCGCGGGTCGCATCGTTGGAGCCAAGGGTCGCGTCGCCCGAGCCGCGGGCGTGACCGTCCGACCCTCGGGTTGGTCGCGCGCACCCTCGGGTGGCTCGTCGACCCCCCGAGGGTCCATCGAGAAGAGGCTCGGGTTCATCTCGCGGACCCTCGGGTTCATCGCCGGGACCCTCGGGTTCATCTCCCGGAGCGTCGGGTGACCCGCGTCGGAGCCCTCATGGGGCGCCAGGAGGGCTCAGCGAGAGGGCCGCCTTCGCGGGCGCCCGCCGGGTCTATGCCAGATTTTTCGTTTAGTTCTGTAGCGTTGCCGGCATTATGTATTCATTATTGCTGACATAGTGACTCAGTC
>JAUHXR010000312.1 GCA_030426845.1 Polyangia bacterium
GCGCGGCGTCGAGGCCTGCCGTCGGGCAGCGCTACGCGAACATCGCCGCGAGCATGTCCTGCATGATGAGGTTCGCGAGGCGCGCGTCGGTGAGCACGTTCATCTCGTGGCCGCCGAGGGCCCGCGTCACGCGGTCGAGGTAGACGAGCTGCTTGGTGACCAGCACCAGGTCGCGGGGCATCCGCAGCGCGTGGCGCCGGCTGACCCGCAGCAGGGACGGGACGAGGTCGCCGAGGCGGAAGTCGTCGGTCGGCCTCATCATCGGCTCGTAGGCCTCGGCGAGGTCGGTCGCGAAGCCTTCCAGGTCGACCGCGTCGGGGTCGTCCATCGTCCCCATCGCCACCATGGCGCGCGCGACCTTGTCGAAGTCGCCGTGCTGGAAGCCGAGCACGTACTCGAGGACGTTCTTCTTCTGCGCGTCGTCGAAGACGCCGACGATCCCGAAGTCGAGGAAGCCGACGCGCCCGTCCTCCAAGAGGAGGAAGTTCCCCGCGTGCACGTCGCCGTGGAAGAAGCCGTCGCAGATCAGGGTCTGGAACCACGCGCGGATGCCCGTCAGCAGCCGCTCCTCCGCGTCGTAGGGACTCGCGAGGACCGCGTCGGTGTCGTCGAGGCGCCAGCCGTCGAAGCGCTCCATCGTCAGCACGCGCGGCCCGCTCAGCGCCGCGTAGACCTCGGGCGCGGCGACCGACGCGTTGCCCATCGCGCGCATCACGCGGTTGAACTGTTCCATCCGCGCCGCCTCGTTGCCGAAGTCGAGCTCCTGGCGGAGGTTCGCCTCGAAGTCCTCGATCACCGCGACCGCGTTGGCGCGCTCGAGCTGGACGCTCAGCCGGGCCCCGACCCGCGCGAACGCGCGCATGAGGGCGACGTCGGCCGCCGCGCGCTCGGCGATGCCGGGGCGCTGCACCTTGATGACCACCTTCTCGCCGCTCGGCAGGGTGGCGCGGTGCACCTGCGCGATGCTCGCCGCCGCGACCGGCTCGCGCTCGATCGAGGCGAAGCGCGCGTGGACCGGGCCGCCGAGCTCCTCGGTCAGCGTCCGCTCGACCTCATCGAAGCCGAACGGCGGCACGCGGTCGAGCAGCTTGCGGAACTCCTCGGAGTAGCGCTCGGGGAAGAGCGCCTCGCCCGACGCCACGAGCTGGCCGAGCTTCACGTAGGTCGGCCCGAGCCGCTCGAACAGCCGTCGCGTCGCGACCGGCCCGGTGAGCGGCTCGTAGGGGCGGCCCGTCAGCCGGAGCGCGAGCCGCCGCAGGCCCACCGCCTCGGCGAGCCGCAGGGCGCCGAACGCCAGCAGCAGTGACACCGTCACCGCGAGACGCGCGAGCACCCGCCAGGTCGAGACGGGCGGCAACCCACCGGAATCACGCGTGGAATCCTGGTCGGTCCGCGGCCCCGGGCGCTCGCCCTGGGCCCCGAGTGTGATCGCGCTCGCCATGTCTCCCTCCTCGCTTTGCATGCCGCCCCTACGCTGACATACGAGCTCGTATGTCACTTGATGTGGGACCTACGAGGTCGTATGTCAAACCGGTGAGCGGAGAATCCACCGCGCGGGCGGCTGCGGCCGAGCGGACGCGCGACGCCCTCGTCGAGGCGGCGACCGCGCTCTTCGCCGAGCAGGGCCTCGGCGGGCCGAGCCTCGACGCGATCTGCGCCCGCGCGGGGTTCACGCGGGGCGCGTTCTATGTGCACTTCAAGACGCGCGACGACCTGATCGTGGCCGTGGTCGAGCGGGTGATGGGCGCGTTCATCGACGCGATGGTCGCGGCCGGCGAGGCGAGCGCGGACCTCGCCGCGATCGTGCAGACCTTTGCGCTGGCGGTGGAGAACGGCGCCTTCCCGCTCCCGAGCGCGGTTCGACCGCACCAGGTCATCGAGGCGTGCCTGCGCTCGGACAAGCTGCGCGCGGCCTACCTCGCGATGCTCGCGCGGGCCCGGCTGCGGCTCGCGGACACCGTGCGGCGCGGCCAGCGCGAGGGCCGGCTGCGCGACGACGTGGACGCCGACGCGGTCGCCCAGCTCCTGCTCGCGGTCGTCCTCGGGGTCGAGGTGGCGAGCGAGCTGTCGGTCCCCTACGACGCGCGCGCGGTCGCCGAGCTCATGCTGCGCTCGCTCTCGCGCTGACGATCCCCCGCCCTCCGGCGTCGGTCATCCGCCGCACAGGGCCTCGACCGCGGCCGGGACGATCGCCGTCCCACAGCCGCCGGGCGGGGCGCCGTCGAGCAGCTTCACCAGGTGGTCGACGTAGGCGGCGAGGATCACCCCGAGCCCGCCGACGGAGAGGCGCCCGATCCACTCGGCGGCCATCGAGGAGTCGCCGCCACCCGGCGCGTCGGTCCATCGGCTGAGGAAGCGATCGGCCCACCACCACGCCGGCGCGGTGAGGAGCATGAGCCGCGGGAACGCGCCGGCCGCCGCCGCGACGATCGCGCCGAGGGCGGCCGCGCCGACGCAGGCGCGGGCCACCCGCAGGGTCCAGCGCGGGCCGTGGGTGACGACGAGCGTGCGGTAGCCACGCTCGCGGTCTTCGTCCGCCTGGAACGCCTGGGCCGCGAAGTAGACGCCGAGGATGAACAGCACCACGAACGCGAGCGTCAGGCCGGCCCGCCACGTGACGACACCCCCGGCCGCGGCCCACCCGGCGATCGGTGACAGCGACCCGTAGCCGAAGCCGTTGACGAGCGGCCCGCCGACCGGGCGCCCCTTGAGCGCGACGCGCGGGTGCGAGTAGGCGATCGCGAGCACCGCGCAGACGACCGCGCAGCCGAACGCGCCGAGGCCGAGCGGCCACGCGACCGCGAGGCTGAGGGCGAGCGCGACGTAGGCGGCCGGGCCTGCGATCGAGGGCACCGGCACCGCGCGTCCGAGGAGCACCCCGCCCTCGTCGCGGTCGAGCAGGGCGTTCAGCCAGAGCGACCCCGCGTGCCCGAGCGCCCACGACAGCCAGAGCAGCCCGAGGTCGGGCAGGACGTAGCGCGCGGCGACCGTCGAGCCGCGCTGCCAGAGCGCGAATCCGTAGCCGACGGCCGGGATCAGCGCGATCAGCATCAAGCCCTTGGGCCGGGCGAGGAGGAGCAGGCGGAGCGCGGTGGCCACGTCGCGCAGGACTATAGCCGCGCCGCGGCGGGCCGACCGCTGCGAGGCCGCCAGCGAGCTGCTACACCCGCGGCATGAGCGCGCCTCCCCCCGCCTCCGAGAGCTCAGCCCCCGAGGCGACGACCCCGGAGAAGAAGCGCAACCGCACGATGATCCTCGTGCTCGTGGTCCTCGGCGTAGCCGCCGTCAGCGTGCCGTGCATCGGGGTCACGGCCGCGGTCGCGATCCCATCGTTCATCCAGTACGTCCGCCGCTCGAAGGTCGCCGAGGCGGAGGCCAACCTCGGCGCGATCCACCGCGCCGCCGAGGCCTACTACCTCGCCGAGCACGCCACCTCCACGGGGGAGCTCCAGACGGGCTGCGCCGTCGGATCGGCGGTCACTCCCAACGTCCCGGGCTCCACGCCGCGGGCGGTGGACCCCTGGCCGGAGAGCTTCGTCGCGCTCGGCTTCACCCCGGCCGACCCGCTTCGCTACCGCTACGAGATCGTCGGCGACGGCCGCTGCGGCCACGGCCCGAGCGAGTCCATCTACTCCTTCCGCGCGATCGGTGACCTCGACGACGACGGCATCACGTCGATGCTCGAGCGATCGGCGGGGACCGACGCCCAGGGCGGCTTCTTCGCGGAGCCGATCTACCGCCTCGACGAGCTCGAGTAGAGCTCAGAACGGGCGGCACACCCCGCGCGTCGGGTGGCCGACGTCGAGGCAGTCGGCGACCGCGCCGCACTCGAAGCTACCGAGCGTGCAGAAGTTGGTGCAGCGGCCGCCGAAGCACATGAAGAGGATGTCGCACTCCGCGCTCGAGGTGCAGGCCGTGTTGAGGTTGCCGCAGGGCCCGCAGCTCTCGCAGCGGCCCTCCGTCGGAGTGTAGAACCTGCAAACCGTGGTGCCGGGGCAGTCCCCGCGCAAGCCCGGCTCGGTGCAGGTCGCGCCGCTCGGGTCGGGGAGGCCGAGGCGGGGATCGAGCGCCCCGCCCGGGCCGGCGTCGGGGGCGCCGGCGTCGGGGCGGCCGCCGTCGATTCGCCCGGCGTCGAGCCCCGGCGGCCCGCCGTCACGCGGCCCGCCCGCGTCGGACCCGCCGTCCATGCCGCCACCGTCCCTCGCTCGCTCGCCTGCGTCGCCCGGCGCGGCGTCCCTCGGGGCGTCCCCTCCTCCGTCGTCCCGGCGCCCGTCGCCGAGCGCGCAGCCGGCGGCGAGGAGGATCGTCAGTGGGAGGATCGAGGCGCGCACGACGCAGAGGATACGCCCGCCCGGTCCGCGAGGCCCGTTCGTGGCCGAGCGGGGCCGCGGACCCTGCGTGGATCGCCGCCGCCTCGGCGAGCTCGGCGCGCACCCCTCGCCGGGTCGCGGGCGCCGGGCCCAGCCTGGAAGGACCCAGCGCGGAAGGCTCAGTGCAGGGTCACGCGCCGCACGCCGCGGCGGATCAGCCCGGGGAGGGTCATCGCGAGGCGCACGGACTCGGCCTGCAGATCGGAGAACACCACCGTGAGCTGACCGTCGACCAGCAGCACGCCCGCGCCGGGGAGGCTCACGAGCGCCTCGTGCAGCTCCGGCTCCTGCCACCAGTCCGACAGGCTCGGCTCCACCCGCGTGTAGAGCTCGAACAGCCCGTGGGCGTCGCCGCTAGGCCGCGGCCGCCCGAACTGCTGGCGCAGCGGCTCGATCTCTCCGATCCAGAGCGCCGCGTTCGGCGCGTGCTCCGCGTCGGGGAGGCGGCACCGCATCGCGAGCATCGCCTCCATCCCGCGCGCGATGTGGTTCTGGTGATCGATCGCGATCGGGACGCCGTCCACCAGCCCGCGCAGGCTCGGCCACCCCTCGTCGTCCGTCTCCACCGTGAGCCCGCCGACCTGCTCGGCCACCTCACGGAACAGCGCGTGGGCGCGCGCCCTGGGGCCGCCAGACGTCTTCTTCTGTTGCGCCTCGTACTGCGAGTACCCGAGGGCCATCAGGCCCCCGATCGCCACGAGGACCGCGACCGCGATCGCGAGCTCCATGCCCCGAAGGGTAGAGAGACCGCGGCCCCGCGCCAACCCTCACGCGATCAGCGGGGCGGAGACTGCCCGATGAAGAACCGGGTCGGGTTGTAGCAGCCGGCGTACGCGCGCATCGGCATCGACAGCTCGCGCTCGGCGGCGATCGCGGTGTCGCGCCCCGTCCAGTCGGTGTGCGTGTCGCGATCCCACTCCCAGCCCATGATGGGGAAGCCGGAGTGCCTGCGCGACTGGACCCCGGGCGGCAGGCCCTCGATGCGCGCGTTGCCTCGCCCGACGAGGTGCACGCTCTCGATCTCGACTCCGTCGGCCACGCGCAGGTCCCAGAGGATGTCTGCGTAGGAGCTCAGGACCAGGACGATCGGCGCCGCGGTGCGCGAGACGTCGACCGTCACGGTGCCGCCCTCGCCGGCCTGGGGCTCGTAGCTCGCGAGGAGGTGCATCTCGCGTCCGCGGCGCACCTCGCACTGCTCCGGGACGATCTGGTCCCACTGCCGGTCGCACCCGACCTCGTGGACGACTGGCACCGCGCAGGGGGCGGCGCCGTCGGGGATCGGGACCGGGGCCGGCACGCCGGCGAGCACGGGATCGATCGGGGGCGGCGGCAGAGGAGGCGGCGGGGCCGGCGCGGGGGCCGGCGCGGGGGCCGGCGAGGGCATCGGCGGTCCGGGCGACGGCGACGGCGAGGGCGAGGGCGAAGGTGCGGGGGTAGGCGTCGCGATCGGCTCGCCCGTGTCGTCCGAGAGGAAGTAGGTGGCCGCGCCCGCGGCGACGCAGGCGAGCGGCAGGAGCACGAGGAGCGCGGCCAGCCCGAGGTAGAGCCCGCGGCGGCTCGGCGCGGGGGCGGCGGTGGCGTAGCCGGTGGGCGGGGGCGCGACGGGGGGCGGGCCGAAGCCGTGCGAGGGGACGTGCGCGGCCGAGGGCCAGGCCCCCATCGGCGGCGTCGGCACGTAGGTGGGCGAGCCGACCCCGCTCTGGATCGCGCGCAGCTCCCCCGCCATCTCCCCCGCGCTCGCGAAGCGCCCCTCCGGGTGCAGCGCGAGGGCCCGCTGCATGAACACCCCGAGCGCCGGCGGCGCGCTCGGCAGGAACGCCTCGAGCCGGTCGGGCGGCCGGCCCTGCACGCGCTGGAGCAGGTCGCTCAGCGTCTCGGCGGGGTAGGGCAGCCGCCCGGTGAGCATCTCGAAGAAGATCGCGGCCGCCGCGTAGAGGTCGGCGCGATGGTCGACCGCCCGCGTGTTCTGGAGCTGCTCGGGCGCCATGTACGCGGGCGTGCCGAGGGTCATGCCGGTGCCGGTGAGCGGCGAGGCGCGGCCCGGGTCGAGCACCTTGCTGATCCCGAAGTCGAGGATCTTCGCGAACGGCCGGCCGTCGGGCCCTCGCGTCAAGAAAACATTCGCAGGCTTCATGTCGCGGTGGACGATCCCTGCGAAGTGGGCGGCCTCGAGGCCGGCGAGGATCTGGAGCATCAGGTCGATCGCGAGGGGCAGCTCGATCGCGCCGCTCCGCCGCAGGCGGGCCTCGAGGTCCTCGCCCTCGAGCACCTCCATCGCGAGGAACGGCAGCCCCTCCTTCGTCACCCCCGCGTCGCTGACCCCGACGATGTGCGGGTTGCCGATGCCGGCCGCGGTCTGCGCCTCGCGGAGGAACCGCTCGACCATCCCGGGCGTCGTCGTGTGACGCGGCGAGAGGACCTTGAGCGCCACGCGCGTGCCGAGCACGGTGTGGCGCGCGAGGTACACCGAGCCGAAGCCCCCTGCCCCGAGGGTCCGCTCGACCTCGTAGCGATCGATCCGCGTGCCGGCCGCGTCCATTGCGCGTCGCGATCATGCACGAATTCGGGGTAGCGTGCGCGCGATGCGGCCTCCGCTCGAGAACGTGAAGGTCCTGGACTTCTCCCAGAACCTCCCCGGCCCCTACGCGACGTTCCTGCTCAGCGGGTGGGGCGCCGACGTGGTGAAGGTCGAGCCGCCCAAGGGCGACCCGGGGCGCTTCATGGAGCCGTTCTTCTCGATGGTGAACCGCGACAAGCGCTCGGTGGTGCTCGACCTGCGGGACGCGAGCAGCCGCCCCGCGCTCGAGGCGCTCGTCCGCTGGGCCGACGTGCTCGTGGAGGGGTTCCGGCCGGGCGTCATGCAGCGGCTCGGCTGCGACTACGAGGCCGCGCGCGCGCTCAACCCGGAGATCGTCTACTGCTCGATCAGCGCCTTCGGGCAGGACGGGCCGCTCCAGCACCACCCCGGCCACGACCTCGACCTGCAGGCCTTCTCCGGGGTGTGCTGGCTCGAGCGCGACGGGCGCGGGGCGCCGTCGGGCGCGGCCCTGCCGATCGCGGATCTGTCGAGCTCGCTCCTCGCGGTGAGCGGCATCAGCGCGGCCCTCGCGCGGCGCGCGCGCACCGGCGAGGGGGCCTACCTCGACGTCGCGATGGCGGACGGCGTCTTGTCGTGGACGAACCTCTGGGGCCTCGGCGTCGACCTCGCCGCGCCGGCCCGCGCGCAGCTCGGCCCGGGCCCGGTCGCGGCCGCCCTCGCGCGCCCGCTGCTCTCGGTGCTCGAGCGGCTCAAGCTCTACGCCATGCCGCACTACGGCGTCTTCGAGGCGCGCGATGGGAAGTGGCTGAGCGTCGGCATCGTGGACGAGCCGCACTTCTGGCGCGCGCTCTGCGAGGAGCTCGACCTCGGCCCGATGGCCCGCCTGCCGATGCCCGCGCGCATCGCGGCCGGCCCGGTGCTCCGACCCCTCGTCGCGCGCCGGCTGCGCGGGCGGCCGCGTGACCACTGGATCACGCGCTTCCGCGCCCGGCAGATTCCGTCGGCCCCGGTGCGCCGGCCCGACGAGGTGCCGGACGACCCGCAGGTCCGCGCGCGCCCCTTCGGCGGTGAGGCGTGGCTCGGCTCGCCGCTGCCCGGCTCGATCCCCCCGCGCGCCTCCGCGCCCCGGCGCGGCGAGCACACCGCGGCGATCCTGGACGCGCTCGGGGTCGAGGTCGCGTGAGCCGTCGTCACGTCGCGATCGCCCGGGCCGGGCTCGCGGTCGGGCTCCTCGCCGGGCTCCTCGCGGGCTGCGCGCCGGGCCGGCGCCGCTGGCAGCCTCGCGACCCGGTCGGCGACGAGCCGGTCACCTACGCGATCGTCGCCGCGTCGGAGCCGATCTACACCGCGCCGAGCCCGCGCGCGCCGAGCCTCGCCCTCGCGCCCCCGTCCCGCGCGGCGTTCACGAGCGCGCGCCTCGCCGCGCTGCGGCTCCTCCGCACGCGCGGCGGTTGGGCCGAGCTCGAGTCACCGGGGGTCGCGCCCGACGACGCCTGCGTCGCGCCGCTCGGTGCGCTCGAGGGGCTGCGCCTGCGCCTCTTCGTGCCCGAGGGTCGCCTGATGCCGGTGACCGCGCGCGAGGTGCGGCAGACCTTCGCCGACGACACCTCCGTGACCCTCCGGCGCGGCGTGCCGCTCGAGCCGCTCGCGGGGACGCCGCTCTACCGCGCGCGCCTCGGCGGCGTCTCGACGGTCGTCCGGCTCGGGCCGACCGAGGTGGGCTCGCGCTATCTGCCGATCGGCGCGCCGCCTCCCGCGCCGACGCCCGCCTCGACCGGGTGGCTCGGCCCGCGGACGCGGTCGATCGTCGTCGGTCAGACCGGGCGCCTCGAGCGCGAGGATCCGCAGCTCGCCTTGCCTGTCTACAGCTTGCGTCCCCATGGGCCGAGCGAGTCGCTCGTCGAGCTGCGCCCGCGCTGCGCGGTGATCGAGGCCCGCGTACCGAACGCCGAGGCGGGCCCGACCGACCTGGTCCTCGGCGCGCTGGTGGCGGACGGCGAGGGCGGGAGCCGACCCACGGTCGAACCAGGCGCCGAGGTGTACTGGGGCGACGGCCGGCCGGCCGGTCAGGTGGTGACCGCGCTGCGCCTCGCGGGCGACGAGCTCCCCGCGCGCGACGGCCGCCGCTGCTTCGCCCACCCGCTCTGGGGCGCGTTCGCGGCGAGCGCGGAGGCGTCGCGGGTGGAGCTCTGCTTCGACCGCGCGGCGGTGCTCGATCCCGGCGCGGGCCTCGGGGCCCGGCTCGCGCCGCCGTGAGCGCGCGGATAAGCTCGGCCCCCATGCCCCTCGAGGCCGGAGACCGCGTCGCCGACCGCTACCGGATCCTCGGCGCGCTCGGCGCCGGGGGGATGGGGGTCGTCTACCGCGCCCAGGACGAGAAGCTGGGGCGGCAGGTCGCGCTCAAGACGCTCACCCCCGAGCGGGTGGGCGACGCGAAGGCGCGCGCGCGGCTGGTCCGCGAGGCGCGCGCGGTGGCGGCCCTCGAGCACCCGGCGATCGCGCAGGTCTACGACGTCGGCGAGCGAGAGGACGGCGGCGCGTTCCTCGTGATGGAGCTCATCCGCGGCCAGAGCCTGCGTGAGCTGATCCGCGCGGGCGCGCTCGAGCGCGACGAGCGGGTCGCGGTGATCGAGGAGGTGGCCGAGGCGCTCGACCACGCGCACGAGCTCGGCGTGATCCACCGCGACGTGAAGCCCGACAACATCATGGTCAAGCCCGACGGGCGCGCGGTGCTCCTCGACTTCGGCCTCGCCAAGGACCTCGGCCCGGCGATGGCCGACACCGTCGACTCGGGCCGTGACGACGACGAGCCCGAGCACATCACCAAGGAGGGCACGCTCATCGGCACGCTCTCCTACCTCGCGCCGGAGCAGGCGCGGGGCCGCGGGGTCGGCCCGAAGAGCGATCAGTTCGCGCTCGCGGCCACCGCATACGAGGCCCTCGCCGGGCGGCTGCCCTGGATCGGGCGTGAGCCGGCCGCGGTCCTCGCGCAGATCCTCGTCGACGAGCCGCCGCCGCCGAGCTCGTTCGACGGCGGGCTGCCCGCGAGCGTCGACCGCGTGTTCCTGCGCGCGCTCGCCAAGGAGCCGAAGGCGCGATTCGACAGCGCGGGCGACTTCGCGCGGGCCCTCCGCCGAGCGTTCGAGGTGCCCGAGGCGCCGGCAATTCCGTCCCCCGCGCCGTCGCGCGCGCCCATCCTCGTGACGGCCGGCGTGGTGGTCGCGGCCGCGCTCGCCGGGTCGCTGCTCTGGCAGGAGGAGGAGCCGCCGACCCCACCGCCGCCGGGGCTGGGCCGGGAGGCGGTGATCGCCTGCCCGCCGCTCGAGGCCCACGGCGTCGCCGAGCCGCGCGGCTGGCTCGGCGCGGCCGCCGCCGACCTCGTCGGACGTCGCCTGACCGGTCACCTCGGGGGCGACCCCACGCGGGCGCGCGAGCCGGCCGAGCTGCTCGACCTACCGCGCGTCGCGGTGGACGACTTCCCGGCCGATCCCTACGTCGCCGACGACGCGCGCGCGCGCGCCTCGAGCGCGGCGCAGCGCTTCGACGGCCGAGTGGACGGAGAGGTCTCGCGCCGCGGCGACGACCGGTTCGCGGTGGCGCTGCGGCTCCTCGCGCGCGACGGAACGGAGCTCGCGGCGGCGTCGGGCG
>JAUHXR010000012.1 GCA_030426845.1 Polyangia bacterium
CGACCCCCGTCGGTGCGTCGAGGGCTCCGGCCCAGGCGCGCAGCTCGGCGCTGCGGACGCGAGACACCGCGAGGTTGGGGCCGCCGTGCGCGACGTAGAGCACCGGCGCCCGAGTCGAGGGGGCGGCCCAGGCGCGCAGGCGGCCCGGACCCGACAGCACGAGCGACGCGGAGGCCGCCAGCCAGGTGCGCCGCCGGATCACGGCGTCCGCACCGACGGGTGACACGAGAAGCACGTCACCGTGCCTCCCGCGCGCATCATCCGGTCCATCGACGGGACGACCACCTCCGCCATGAAGCGCGCGTCCGGCCCGCCCGGCATCGCGGCCGAATCCAGGGGCGGCAGCGAGGCGGGCATCGCGTAGTCCCGGGCCTCCGCGTCGGGCCCGTGGCAGGAGACGCACGTCAGCTCGGCGTGCTCCGTCCGGTAGTGCTCGCGGAAGCGAACCGCCATCGACGGGAGCACGGTGAAGGTCATCCGCTCGTGGCGCGCCTCGAAGCTCATGCGCGCCCAGAGGTTCTCGGATGGCGGAGACGAGTCGGGCGACGCGGTCGCCGAGGTGGAGGCGCGCGGCGTCGCGCCGCACCCGACGACGGCTGCGACAACGGCTGGGACGACGAGGAGCGCGCCTACGACGAGCGTCCGGTCCACCATGGTCAGCTCACGCGCTCAGCCGCGCCCGAGCAGGCCCCGCACGACGTCGCGCATCGGCGCCGCATCGGGAAGCACCCACAGCACCGCGAGCCCGATCCCGAAGCCGGCGGCGAAGAACACCCACGCAAGGAGCTCGCGCTCGGGGCGGAGGATCTTGAGCGCCCAGAGCTTCGGCCACAGCGCGAAGAGCGGCGGGACCCCGCTGAGCGCCGCCACCCAGACGACCCCCTCGGCGCCGCCGAAGTAGTAGCCGAGGGGCACGCCCGCGAGGATCCACACCGCGCGCAGGACGTTCTGGTAGAAGCCGTAGCGCGTCCGCCCGAGCGAGGTGAGGCAGGTCTCCGCCGGCGCGACCACCGCCATCGTGGCCGAGCGCAGGCACAGCACGCGGAGCATCCAGCCGGCCGCGGCGTAGCGCTCGTCGAAGAGCAGCTCGATGACCCAGGGCCCCATGGCGGCGAGGCCGCCGGTGAGGATCATGGTCATCGCGTCGAAGCGCAGGCGGGTCTGGTAGTAGACCTCGCGGAGCCGCTCGGTGCCCTCGCGGCCAACGCGGGAGAAGAGCGGGTAGAACACGCCGTGGATCACCTTGTCGAGGGCGGCCCCGACCGACTCGGCGATGAGGACCGCGGTCGCGTAGACGCCCGACACCGCGGTGCCGAGGAAGCTCACCATGAGCAGGCGGTCGCCCCACTGGGCGGCGAAGAACACCGCGCTGCTGGCGGTGATCCACTTGCCGAACTCCCAGATCTCCTTGCGGACCTGCGGGTCCCAGCGGAAGCGGTTGCGGTGCCCGGCGAAGCGGTTGAGGTAGTAGCTGAACGCGAGCCGGACGAGGGTGCTCACGAGCCCGCCGGCGATCAGCGCCCAGACGGTCGGGCTCACGCTGGCCCAGCTGATGGTGACGGTGACGGTGATCGCCTGGGTCACCACCTCCATGAGGATGATCCGGCCGAGGGTCATCCGGCGGCGCAGCGTGAACTCGGCCGTCGAGTGGAAGCCGAGCGCGACCACGCCGAGCGACGCGATCGGGATCAGGTAGGCGAGCTCCGGCTCGCCCGCGATCAGCGAGGCCGGGTAGGCGACCGCGCAGGCGACCCCCCACAGGATGAGCCCGCGCACCACGTGGATCGTCCAGGCGGTGTCGAGGAACACCGGCTCGTCGCCGCGCTCGCTCTGGATGACCGCCTGCTGGATGCCGACGTCCGAGAGCATGATGAGGCCGATCGTGATCCCGTTGATCACCTCCATCACGCCGAAGGCGGCCGGGAAGAGGAGGCTGCGGAGCACGGTGCTGCTCAGGAAGCGCAGCGCGTAGGTCATGACGTAGCCGCCGAGCTCGAAGATCGACCCGCGCAGGACCAGGCGCTTCCAGCGGCTCTGGGGCTCCTCCTCCTCGACGGGCTCCGTGGGCTCGGCCGGCTCGGAGACGGCCGGCTCGGAGACGGCCGGCTCGGAGACGGCCTCCCCAGAGACGGCCCCGGCGGCCTCGTCCTCGTCGGTCGGCTCCGTGGACGGAGCGTCCCCCTGTTCGACGTCGTCAGCCATCGCGGCGCGAACTGACTACCTCACCGCGGGCCCGCCGCGCCAGCCTCAGTCGCGCGACCGGCTCAGCCGGGGGGCGGGCCGCCGTAGAGGGCCTCGGTCCCGGCCTCCGCCGGGCCCCCGTCGCCGGGGCCCGCGTCGAGGAGGGGCGGCCCCCCGTAGAGGTCGATGACGCCCGCCCCCGCGTCGAACCCCGCGTCCATCGGCGGCGCGCCGTACAGAGGCCCGTCGCCCCCCGCGTCGAACAGCATCGGGCCGCCATCGGTGACGCCCGCGTCGGCCGCCCCCGCGTCGAGCGCGGCCCGACCCGCGTCGCCGCCCCCGTCGAGCCCGTCGAGCCCGGTGGCCGCCCCGCAGCCGGCGGTCGATCCGGCCACGATCGCCCCGAACGCGAAGTAGGCCGCGCGCCCGAGCCGCTCGGTGGGGGGCAGCCGGCACGGCGCGACGAGCGCGAGCGGCGCCGCGCAGAACGGGCACACCCGGGTATTGCAGCGGACGTGCCGCGCGCAGCCGGGGCAAGGGAGCAGGGGTTCCATCGCGAGTCCTCCGTGCCGGAGCGTGCCACCCGCCCCGGCGGGCCTCGATCATGCCATCTCCGTGCCGACCGCGGACCGGACCCACGCTGGCGCCGTGCTCGCGGACGGGGATCCCGACGCCGGTGGTCGACGCGCCCGCTCGAGCTCAGCCCGAGACCGCCGCGATCGCCTCGAGGAGCGCGCGGTCCACGCCCGCCGCGAAGTCGTCCCGCGTCTCCAGCACCTCGCGGTCGGGTACGAGACCGACCCCGTGGAATCGCGCGCCCTCCGGTGTGCGGACCTCCATCCCCGTGAAGGTCGCGCTGAAGGCCCCCGGCAGGCGGACGCCCGTGATGTTGCCGTCGGTCCCCGAGCTGGTCCGGCCCACGACCGTGATGTCGGTGTCGCCGCTGAGGAAGTACATCGACACATCCTCCGCCTGACTCTGGGTCAGCGGGCCGACGAGGAGCGCGATCGGGACGGACGGCACGAGCGCGGGGCTGCGGCTCATCACGTCGTACTGACTCTCGTCGACCCCCGAGGTGTCGAGCCCCTCGTAGGTTGGAACGAAGAAGCGCGGGCTGAGCGCGCGGCCCCCGGCGATCGTCGCCAGGAAGTCGAGGTAGGCCAGCCGCTCCTCGGTGCTCGATCCGCCGTCCGGGTAGCCCCGCATGTCGAGCACGATGCCGCGCGCGCCCTGCGCGTCCGCCAGCGCGGCCATCATCGCGAGCCCCCCTCCAGAGGAGGCGCCGTCGAGGTTGATGTAGTGCACCTCGGGGGCGCCGAGGTCGGTGAGCCGGCCGTGACCGCGACGCGACTCGAACGTCGGACCCCGCGCGCCGACCAACCGCGTCGGCGCCTCGACCTCGCGGGGCGATCCCCCCGGGCCCTGCACGGTCAGGCGCACGGAGGCCTCGCGCTGGGACTGCAGCCCGAGCCAGGCGACGGCCGTCCCGTTGCTCTCGGTCGCGGCCGAGGTGATCGCGCGCCGCCGCGCGAACCAATCCTCGGCTCGCTCATCGCCGATGCGCAGCAGCTGGTCGCCCGGCTCGATCCCCTCCACCTCGCTGGACCGCACGAAGGGTGTTCCCGCGGGCGCGTCCACGTGCAGCGGCAGGAACCGGTCGGGACCCCCGCCGCCGCGGTTGAAGACGAAGGCGTGCCCGTCGTCGATCGCCGCGAGGAACCGGCGCAGCACGTTGGACACGAGCGCGCGGTCGACGACCTCCGCGGAGGCGAGCGTCTCGAGCACCTCGAGCAGGCGCGCGTCGATCCGGTCGCCGACGATGTGGAACATCGGATAGAACAGGCGGGCCGCGCCGTGCGTGATGATCACGCTCGCCCGGGCGACCCCGAGGTCCACCGTCGCGGCCGTAGGGCTCCCCGAGGGAGCGTCCAGCGGCTCCAGCGCGGCGCGGCTCGCCGCCCCGTCGACGGGACCGAGCGGCCGGACGGCGAGCGAGGTCTCGGCCTCGTCCACGGTGAGGTCGGCGGGGATTCGGTCGGGCCATCGCGCGCCGTCGAAGCGCAGGTTGCGGTCGCGGAACACCAGGCCACGCGACCCGACGGGCGCCCACCGGGACTCGGCGCCCACGGCGAAGACGTCCTCGCCGGCGATGCGCGCCAAGCCGGCGAGCCGCAGCCAGCCCGCGTAGCGCGCCGCCGTGGGTGGGAGCGTCGCGTCGGTCAGCACGGCGAGGGACCGCTCGCGGCCCGCCTCTCCGATCACCTCCGGCACGGGCTGCTGGAGCAGGCGCGATGAGTAGACGTTCTCGAACCCGAGGGCCGGCGCCCACGCCTCATCGGTCATGCCGACGTGCCCGCGAACCTCCATGTCGAGCCGGTCCAGCCGCCCAGTCAGGACGGCGCTCAGCGCGGCGCGGAGCGCGGCGTCGAGCTCGGGGGACTCGCTCAGACCTCGGAGATCGATGAGGACCTCGTCGACCTCCGCCGGCAGAGCCGGCACGGCTCCCGCGCCGACGCGCAGCCGGGCTCGCGTCCCTTCGACCTCGAGCTCCGCGGGGCCGAGCGCGCTCACCGAGGCGTCCACCGCGCACGCTCCGGGCAGCGCGTCCGAATAGCGGTCGAGCGTTCGATCGCCCGGCGCCGAGGGAGCGCGCAGCGCCTCGGCGAGGGCGACGTCGACGACCTCCACGTTGGACTCGAGGCCGAAGAAGCGGTTTCGTGCGTGCGCCTCCGAGAGGGCCACGGGGACCGCCGCGCTGGAGGGGGCACCGCCAGCGATGCGATCGCAGGGATCCTCCGAGACGGGTCGCGCGCCGGCGTCGACGTCGCCGCCGGGACCGGCGTCGGGGCCACCGTCGGAGACGTCGACGTCTTCGCCGCAGCCGGCGACCGAGAGAAGGACGAGGATGACGAGAAGCGATCGGGCCATGCAGGGCGGACACACGTCCCGGCGGATGTGACATACCTTTTTCGAGATGGTGCGCGGTGACAGGTCCCGCGAGGAAGCCGAGATCCGATCGCTCGCGGCGACCGGCGACTACGACGCCGCGATGAGCCGGGCGGTGGAGCGCTACGGGCCGGAGCTGGTGGGGTTCCTGACGGTGCTGCTGCGTGACGAGGACCTGGCGCGGGAGGTGTTCGGCCAGCTGAGCGAGCGGCTGTGGAAGGCCCTGCCGAGCTTCGAGTGGCGGAGCTCGTTCCGCACCTGGGCCTACCGAGCCGCGCGCAACGCGGGCCTCCGGACGCTCGAGCAGAGGGCGCGTCATCGATCGTTGGCCACCGAGGACGGAGAGCGGCTCGAGGCCGCGCCCCCCCGCACCTCCACCGCGCCGTTCCGACGGACCGAGAACAAGGCCCACCTGCGCCGACTGCGCGCGAGCTTGTCCGCGGACGAGCAGGCGCTCCTCACGCTCCGCATCGATCGAGCGATGACCTGGTCGGAGATCGCCGAGGTGTGGTCGGAGGAGACCTCCGGTCGGGCCGCCCGACGCGGGGCCGAGGCCCGGCTGCGCAAGCGCTTCGAGCGCGTCGTGGGGCGGCTCCGCCAGGCCGCGATGGCGGAGGGCTGGGTGCCCGCGACGTGACCGATCCGTTCGACGGGCTCCTCCGCGAGCTGGCGGCCGCCCCCGATCGTCCGGTTCGTGACCCCTGGCTCGGATCGACGGTGGGGGCCTACCGCATCGACGCGCGCCTCGGCGCCGGTGGCATGGGGCGCGTCTACCGGGCGACCGACGAACGCCTGCATCGCGAGGTCGCGCTCAAGCTGCTCCCACCGACCGCCGGCGGCATGGCCTTCGAGGAGGCACGCGCGCTCGCCGCCGCACCGCACCCCCACATCCCCGAGGTTCACGACGTGGGGGAGATCGACGGGCACCCGTACCTCGTGATGGCGCTGGTGGATGGACCCACGTTGGGAGCGATCGCCCGCGAGCTCACCCCGTCGCGCGCGCTGGGTGTCCTCCGCGATGTGGTCGACGCGCTGGCGCACCTGCACGCGCACGGGATCGTGCACCGCGACGTCAAGCCAGAGAACATCGTTGTCCACCCCGACGGACGCGCCATCCTGATCGACCTCGGCCTCGCGTCGGTCAGCGGCTCCGAAGGTCGCCGCGCGGGCACCCCGGGGTTCGTGTCGCCCGAAGCGCGGCGAGGGGAGCCGCCCAGCCCGCGCGATGACGTGTGGGCGCTGGGCGCGCTCGCTGCGTGGCTGGCGACCAGGCGCGTGGACGGCGTCCCTCGCCAACGAGCCTTGCGGAGGCTGGCCGAACGATGCCGCGCCGAGGACCGGCCGGCCGACGCGACCGAGGTTCGGCGCGACCTGCTCGCGGCTCGCTCGAGCGCCTGGCGGCGGGTGGCGGCCCTCCTGATCGCTGGAGCGGCGTGCGCGCTGGCGTGGGTCGGCTGGCGCGGGCTGCACGGCGCCGGAGTCGAAGGAGGTGGCGCCGGCCCCCCGGTCGCCTCCGACCGGGGGGTCGAGACGGATCCCGTGGGCCGCGCGGTCTCACCCGCGCTGCGCTGGCGCGCCCTGACGCAGAACGGCGCCGCCACGGCCGTGGTCGATCTCGCGGTGTCCCCGTCCGGCGAGGAGGTCGCGTTCGTCGAGCCCCGCGGGCTCCTCATCGCACGGGTCGATGGCAGCGCCACGCGCGCCGTGCCGCTTGCGCCCGGACAGACGGCGGACTGCGTCGCGTGGTTCCCCGACGGCTCGCTGCTCCTCTCCGGACGGGCGCTCGTGCGCGTCACGGGCGGAGTCGCCCGCCCGTTCGCCGCGCTCGAAGGCTGCGCCAGAGTCTCCCCGGACGGAGCGAGCGTGGCCGTGAGCCAGCCCGACGCGGTGGTGGTCGTCGACGCCGGAGGCGAGGTCACGCATCGGGTGGGTGGCCCCGCGCTGCTGCGCGGGCTGGCGTGGTCGCCGAACAGCCGGTCCTTCGCGCAGATCCGCTTGCCAGACTCCGAGGTGGCCAACAGCGTCCTCGAGGTCGTCGACCTCGACGAGGCCACGGCGCGTCCGCTGGTCCGGGACGCGCGGCTGACGTCCGAGGTGGGCGAGGTCGCGGTGGCGTGGCCGACCCCTGACCGGCTCTGGGTCGTGCTCTCGGGCGACACGAGGCCCCCCCGCACGATCTACGCGACCCCGATCGACCGGTGGGACCCTCGCGCCGTGATGCCTCAGGACCGGCTGCTGTCCCGGCTCTCCGTCGCCGGCGGAGCGCGGGCCGGGTTGCGTCTGCGGGAGCGCGCGGAGGTGCGGGTGGGTCGGATCGTCGACGGGCGCCTTCAGCCTGCGGTGGCCATCGGAGGCGCGAGCGTCTCCGAGCGCGGCTCGCAGTGGGCCGACGACGGCTCGGGGGTGTGGGTCACCCGCAGCCTGGACGAGGGGTATCGCGCCGTCCTCCAGCCCCTCTCTGGGTTGCCTGCGGTGATCCCTGGGACCGCGTCCCGATCGTGGCCCCAGCCCCACGAGGACGCGGTGCTCGTCTGGGAGCTTCCAGGCCGCTCTCCCGGACGCGCGTCCCTCGTTCGGATCGATCCTGGCTCCGGCGGGGCGACCCCCCTCTGGCGGACTCCGACCTCGGCGTCGGTCGGGACCGCTGGCCGCCCCGATCCCAAGCGCTGGGCCTTCGAGTGTCGGGCCGACCGCTGTGTCATCGCCGGTCGGGAGGCCGGCCCGCTTCGGCTTCGAGGGATCGAGCCCCGGACGGGCGAGGTGCAGTGGACGCGGGACGTGGACGAGATCGCGCGCCCCGGCGTCGACTTCGCGGTGGGGCGGGCATCGGACCGAGTCGCGCTGTCTGACCTGGAACGCGGCGAGGTCGTCGTAGTCGACCTGGCCGGGACCGGTCACGCCGCCGACGCCCAGGAGTCGATGGAGGGCAGCGGCCCGCGACGGCTTCCGCTTCCCGATCGGTGTACGCCCCAGTACGTCGACTTCGGCGCCGACGACGCGCTGCTGTGGGTCAGCGCATACTGCGACGAGCTCCCCACCTATCGACTCTGGAGCGTGCCCGTCGATGGGAGCGCGCCGCGCCAGCAGCTCACGTCCGTCCGGGAATGGCTCAGCCACCCCATCGTGTCGCCGGATGGGCGGAGCCTCGCGTTCACCGCGTCGAGCTACGAGGCCAACGTCTGGGCTCTCGAGGGGAGCCCGCCCGAGCCCTGACCCGCGAGGCCGGGCCGGGGGGCCCTCGACGCACGGGACGGGTCCCAACGTCCCGCAACCTCACGACTTCGCGGGCGGGCGTGGTACACCCCGGTCCGGTTCCTCGATGCTGGACTCGCGCTCCGCCCCCGTCGCCCGGCAGATGGTCGTGGGCCTCGCGTGCGCGGCCCTGGTGGCCGTGGCGGAGGCGCTCGTCGCCGCCCTCGGGGACCACGCGCAGCGCGTGACCCCGGGCGAGTTCGCGACCGCGATGGCGGACCTCTTCGCCTTCTACGCGCCGCTCGCGCTCGCGGTCGGGCTCGCGAGCACCCCGCTCGTCGTCCTCCTCGGCCGCGTGCGCGCGCTGCGGCCGTGGGCGCTCTTCTCCTGGGCGTCGGTCTTCCGGCCCCAGCCCGCGCTCTTCGCCCGGCTGGTCGCGGGGCTCGTCGCGATCGGCGCCTTCGTCGGCGGCGCGACCTACTCCTCCCACGAGTTCGCGACCCGGTTCCACCTGCCCTGGCTCGCGGCCCTCGCCAACGCCCTGGCGATGCTCGGCTTGCTGCTCGCCGTCGGGCTGCTCTTCGCCGCCGTCCGCGTCGTCCTCGAGGCGCTCGCGCGCGGCGCCCTCGGCCCGCTCGCCTCGGTCGGGGTCGTCGGGGTCGTGGCGGCTGGCGCGGCGGTCGGCGCCGTCTACGCGTTCTGGCTCCACTTCCCCGACTTCTTCGTCACCTACCCCCCGCTCAAGGTGGCCTGGGGCCCGGCGATCGCGCTCGTCTTCACGGTCGGCTCCGTGCTCGCCTCCCGGGTCGAGCGCCGCGCGCCTCGGCGGGCGCGCGCGTTCCGCGTCGCGGCGATGGCGGCCGCGCTCACCGGGCTCGCCTGCGCGATCTTCGTCGGCGCGACCTACGGCCACGACAACCGCGTCCGCCACGTGGTCGAGGACCGGACGGTGGGCGGCGGGGCGGTGGTCCGCGCCTACATCAACCTCACCGACCGCGACCGCGACGGCTTCTCCTTCGCGTTCGGCGGCGGCGACTGCGACGACTCCGACCCCGCCGTCTACCCCGGCGCGCCGGACGTCGAGGGCGACGGCGTGGACGCGGACTGCTTCGCGGGCGACGGCAGCCCGGAGGTCGCGGCGCTCGGAGACGGTCACCCGGGGGAGGTCCCCGACGAGGTGCCGCGCCGCCCGAACATCCTCTTCCTCAGCGTCGACGCGCTCCGGCCCGACCACCTCGGGGTCAACGGCTACGAGCGACCGACCTCCCCCAACATCGACGCCTTCGCGCGGACCGCCGTGCGCTTCGAGAACACCTACGCGCAGTCCACCCGCTCGATCCGCTCGATGTCGTCGATGATGACGGGGCTCTACCCGTCGGAGATCCGCTACGGCGAGGAGATCGAGTGGACGAGCGTCGACCCGAGCAACGTCACCCTCGCCGAGCGCCTGCGCGAGCAGCGCTACGGCACCGCCGCGTCGATGGGCTCGAGCTACTTCGAGCGAGCCCACGGCTTCTTCCAGGGGTTCGGCGAGGTCGTCCACAACGCCGAGCGCGTGCGCGCCGCGGCCCCGCAGCAGGGCCTGCGGATGCTCAACCAGCTGCAGCAGCAAGACAACCCGTGGATGGTGTGGATCCACCTGATGAACGTGCACCAGCCCTACCTGCCGGAGGGCACCGAGTCGCGGTTCGGCCCGACCTACTGGGACAAGTACGACGACGAGATCATCCTGGCCGACGAGCAGGTCGGCCACGTCCTGGACCGCCTCGAGGAGCTCGGCCTCGACGACGACACCGTCGTGGTGCTGTTCAGCGACCACGGCGAGGCGATGGGCGAGCACGGGGTCTACGGCCATACCACCACGCTCTTCGAGGAGGAGCTGCGCGCGACGCTGATGATCCGCGCGCCCGGCATCGCGCCGCGCGTGGTCACCGATCGGGTCGGCCTCATCGACGTCTACGCCACCGTGCTGAACCTCGCGCGGCTGCCCATCCAGCGCCAGGTCGCCTCCCACAGCCTGGTCCCGCTGATGACCGGCGAGGCGGAGACCCTCGGCGAGCGCGAGCTGATCGCCGAGATCCTCCCCGACGGTCGCTTCCCGTACGACCGCAAGGTGCTCCTGCGCGGGCGCTACAAGCTGCACTGGTGGGTGCGTGAGGGCCGCTTCGCGCTCTTCGATCTCGAGGACGACCCGGGCGAGCGCGAGGACCTGTCGAGCGAGCGGCCGGAGCTCGCGGACGAGCTGCTCGGCCTGCTGCGGGCCTGGACCTCGAGCCGCAGCCGACCCGAGCAGCAGTGGCGGCACGCGGTCGAGTCGGACGTGCTCCGCTATCCGCCGGACCGCATCGAGAACCCCGTCAACTTGACGTTCCAGGGTGCGTTCACGCTGCTCGGCTGCGACGTGGACGAGCGCCGGCTCCGGCCGGGAGGCACCCTGACCGTGCAGTGCTTCTGGCGCGTCGACGAGAGCACCACGCGGGACTACCAGATGCTGGTGGAGGCCGCGGTGCCGCCCAGCCACCCGGCGCTTCCGCACATGCGGAGCGAGCACTACCCGGTGGGCGGGCGCTACATGACGTCGCAGTGGGAGCCCGGCGAGATCGTCCGCGACCGCGTCTCGCTCACCATGCCGGACGAGCTGCAGCGCGGCACCACCGTCCGGGTCCTGCTGCGGGTGCGGGACGGGCGCACGGTGCTGCCGTTCTCCAACGGCACGAGCGTGCTCACGATCGACACGGTGCGCGTCCCGGGGACCGCGCCGACCACCCCGACCACGCTGACCCCGGCCCTGCCGCCCGACGCCGGCCCGGACGCGCCCCCCGCGCCCTGACCCCCCGGGGAAACCCAGCTGAAAGCCGGTCCAATCGGGGGGGGCCTATGGTATCCCCAGCTGAGACTGGGGGAGGGTTGGAATGACAAATCGAACGGTGCTGCGCTGCCTGTTGGCCGGCGCGTTGATCTTGAGCGCGTGCGACGACGGTGACGGGGGGACCGACTCCGGCCCCCTCACCGACGCGGGTCCGGCCCCGGTCGACTCCGGTCCGGGCGACGCCGGGCCGCCCGCGGAGACCTGCTCCGACGGGACGATGAACCAGGACGAGACCGACGTCGACTGCGGCGGCACCTGCGGCGCGACCTGCACGCCCGGTGACATGTGCGGCGCCAACGGCGACTGCACGACCGACATCTGCGAGGGCGGAACCTGCCAGCCGATGCCGACCTGCTCCGACGGCGCGATGAACGGCACCGAGACCGACGTCGACTGCGGCGGCTCGATGTGCATGGCGTGCGACGACGGCGACATGTGCGCGATGGACAGCGACTGCACCAGCAGCTTCTGCAGCAGCATGGTCTGCACCGCGACCGTCTGCGGCGACGGCATGGTCCAGGGCGCGGAGGACTGCGACGACGGCAGCGGCGGCATGCCGGCCGAGACGGCCACCTGCGACCTCGACTGCTCGTCGGCGATGTGCGGCGACGGCACCCTCAACGCGACGGCCGGTGAGGCCTGCGACGGAGACGGCGCGGGGATGGGCGGCGAGACCGCGACCTGCGACACCGACTGCACCCCGGCGCTCTGCGGCGACGGCCTGGTCAACGCGACCGCGGGGGAGGCCTGCGACGGAGACGGCGCCGGGATGGGCGGCGAGACCGCGACCTGCAACCGAGACTGCACCACCTCGATGTGCGGCGACGGTGTGGTCAACCCGACCGCGGGCGAGGCGTGCGATGACGGCAACACCGTCGACACCGACTCGTGCACCAACGCGTGCGCGATCAACGGGGCGATGATCAACATCACCGGCGCCTCGACCTTCGACACCGGGACGGGCGAGCTCGACGGCGTCGTGGCGATGGGCTGGAACACGACCACCAACACCTGGGACGTCGGCTCGTTCACGGTGGCCGTGGGCGGCACGCTGGTGGTCAGCGGCCCGAACAACTTCGTGGTCAACGCGGCGGTCATCGACGTCGCCGGGACGATCGACGCCTCCGGCCAGGACGGCACCCCCGGCGACGGCTGCAACTCGCCGGTCAACGGGATCGGCGGCCTCGGCGGCCCCGGCGGCAGCCCGGGCGGTGACGGCGCGCCGGGCAGCGTCACCGTTCCGACCGTGAGCTTCGACGGCCTGGCCGGCGGCGGCCCTGGCGGCGGCCTCCCGGGGACCACCGACAGCTCGGGCGGCGGCGGCGGCGGCCACCTCACCGTGGGCTCGGACGGCGCCGGCACCAACTTCGGCGCGGGCGGCCCGGCGTACGACGGCGTCACCGCGATGACCGGCGGCTCGGGCGGCGGCGGCGGCTCCGCGGACGACGACGGCGGCGATGACGACGCGGGCGCGGGCGGCGGCGGCGGCGGCGGCTACGTCGACCTCAACGGCGCGAGCGGGGTCACCGTGAGCGGCCTCGTCGACGCCAGCGGCGGCAACGGCGGCAACACGGACTGCAGCGGCAACTCGGGGTCGGGCGGCGGCGGCTCCGGCGGCGTCATCTTCATCGGCGGTCCGCCGCAGAACATCACCGGCACCCTCGACGTCTCGGGCGGGCTCGGCGGGACGTTCGACTTCGCTGGCGGCCGCGGCTCGGACGGCATCGTGTTCCTCCGCGGCTCGTGCACGGACGGCCTCATCAACCAGGACGAGTCCGACGTCGACTGCGGCGGCGCGACCTGCGCCGGCTGCAGCGTGGGCTTCGCGTGCCGCGCCGACGCGGACTGCTCGTCCGCCAACGCCTGTCTCTTCGGCATCTGCCGCCCCATGACGTGCACCGACGGCACGATGAACGGGATGGAGACGGACGTGGACTGCGGCGGGTCGGAGTGCCTCCCCTGCGGCGGCGGGCAGATGTGCGCCACCGGCGCGGACTGCCGGAGCGCGACCTGCACGGCCGGGCTCTGCGAGGCGACCGGTGAGCTGATCTGGATGGGCCACGACTGGTTCAGCACCAACCCCGACATGGATCGGCTCCTCGCCAACGCGATCCTGACGAGCGAGGCGCCGGGCACGATCGACGTCGTCATCTACGACGAGTTCGCCGACAACTCGGCGACGGGCGAGGTCGCCAACGTCGTCACCGCGATCAACACCGTCCTCCCGACCCTCGGGCGCGCGGCGTCGATCACCCGCCTGAGCGACAACACGATGCTCGCGGCCGCGCTCGCGACCGCCGACGTCCTGATCATCGCCGAGCAGGAGGTGGGCGACGCGACCACCCTCCAGGGCATCGCGACCGCCTGGAACCCGCTCCTGCTCTCGTTCCTCAACGGGGGCGGCACGGTGATCGTGCACACGTTCTTCGACCCCAGCTTCGAGCTGATCAACAACACAAACCTGATGACCTTCACCGGTGAGCTGAACGCTACCGGGAGCCCGGTCAGCTTCGTCGTGCCGACGAGCCCGCTCTTCGTCGGGGTGACCGACGGCTACTCGGCGGCGGACGGCAGCATCACCTTCGCCATCACCGGCGGCACGACGGTCGCGACGTCCGGCACGCCCGGCGCGCCGATCATCCAGGTCCGCGAGTACCCGTAACCGCGACGCTCGCGGCGTCGCGGGCCGCCGGCGCGAGCTGGCGGCGCTCTCGATGAGCCCCGCTCGGGTACGCCCGGGCGGGGCTCTCCTCGTGGGCGGACGAGCCGCGCGGCGCTCGGTCAGCGCGCGTCGACGTAGCGCTCGAGCAGCGCCTTGAGCGACGCGGCGGTCACCCGCACGTCGTGCCGCTCGAGCACCGCGGCGCGGCCGGCGCGGCCCATCGCGACGAGCCGCGGCGTGTCGGTCGACAGCACCTCGCGCACCGCCGCAGCGAGCGCGTCGACGCTCCCCGCCGGGATGAGCCAGCCGTTGACCCCCGGCTCGACGAGCTCGGGGATGCCGGCGACGTAGGTGCTCAGGACCGGCCGCTCGAGGCCGAGCGCCTCCATGATCACGACCGGGAGGCCCTCGGCGAAGCTCGGCAGGACCATCGCCCGCGCCGAGAGGATGTGCTCGCGCACTTCCGCGCCGCTCGCCCACCCCGTGATCGTCACGCGGTCCTCGATCCCGAAGCGGCGGATCGCCGCCTCGACCTGGGGCCGCATCTCGCCGTCGCCCACCAGGACCAGCTCGAACGGCACCCCGTCGGCGGCCACCCGCCCGAGCGCCTCCACCAGGAGGATCTGCCCCTTCTGCTCGGAGAGCCGGCCCACGCTGACGAGGCGCGGCGCCTCGGGGAACGCGCGGCCGTCGCCCTCGAGGAACGACGTCTCGACCCCGCAACGTACGATGTGGATCTTCGACCAGTGCTCGTAGGCCACGCGCCGGTACATCTGGCTGCGCCCGAAGCTGCTGATCCCGCACACGAAGCGGGAGCGCTCGATCTTCTCCGCGAGCGAGATGAGGAACGGCTTGTCGAACTCCTCCGGGCCGTGGACGTGGAAGCTGTAGCCGGGGCCCCCGAGCTCGTGGACGAGCATCGCGACGGTGGCGGAGTTGGTGCCGAAGTGAGCGTGGACGTGCTCGACCCCGTCGCGCCTCATCCAGTCGAGGAGCACGCAGGCCTCGCCGAGGTAGGCGCCGTGGATCGCGAGGCCGCGCTCCGAGCCGAGCCCGACGCGGGTGGCGAGGGCGGAGGCGCGCGCGAACCGCGCCGGGCGCTCAGTCGCGACCTTGGCGAGCGCGGTCGCGAGCCCCTGCGGGCCGACGTCGAGCACGAACCGCGTGCGCTCCTCCTCCGCCTGGTCCGCGGGATCGGCGAGCGGCTCGGCCACCCGCCTCACGGAGTAGCGGACGACCTCCACCCCGAGCTCCTCGAGCGCCTGCAGCTCGCGCCGGATGAACGTGTGGCTGACCTTCGGGTACTGGTTGACGAGGTAGGCGACGCGCACGGGCGCTAGATAGCATGGCGCCGCCTCCGGCGTGGCGCGCGGCTCCGGCGGCTGCGGCTCCGGCGGCTGCGGCTCCGGCTTCTGCGATCACCCCGCTCGATCCTCGCGCGCAGGCCTGAGGCGCCGGCGCCAGCTCACCGCGAGCGCCCCGAGCAGCGACACGAAGCCGAGCGCCACCGAGGTCACGCCCCACCCCAGCGCGCCCCGCGGCAGCCAGCCGCGCGAGACCACGAGGTGCGCGATCGCGAGGCCGAGCGGCGTGACCGCGATCGCGGCGCGTCGACGGTCGCGGAGGGCGAGCGCGAGGGTCGCCAGCGCGAGGAGCCCGTCCGCGAGCAGCTCGTGCGCGGGCCAGCCCTCGGCGATCCCGCCGCGCATCCACACCGCGACGTAGGCCGCGGCGAGCGCCCCCGCGAGGAGGCGCGCGGCATCCTCGGCCGGCGCGGGGCCCCACCCGACCGAGGGCGTCGGGATCGGCCCGGCTCCGAGCTCACGCGCGCGGTACGGCGGCCGCGGAGCGCCGACCGCGGGCTCGGTCGGGACGGGCGAGCGATAGGCGCGCAGCGCGAGGGTCGCCGCCACCGCGGCCGCGACCGCGCCGAAGTCGTCGGGGCAGGCGACGCCCGCGACGGTGAGCGAGACTCCGCAGGTCACCCAGACGAGGCTCTCCTGACGCAGCGCGCGCGTGCCGAGGAGGAGCAGGGAGAGGCCGAGCGGGCCGGGCGACAGGCGATGCTCGACCACCCAGTAGCCCGCGTGGAGCGCGCCGAGGGCAGCCCACAGGCTCCACGCGCCGAGCAGCGCGCGCCGACCGCGGACGTCGAAGCCCACGCGGCTCGCCACGTCACGCGGCCCCCAGAGCGCCGCCGCGCCGACGAGGAACACGACCGCGCCGACGAGGAGGCCGCCGCTCCGCGCGTCGACCGTGCGCAGGGCGTGGGGCACCGCCGCGAGGGCGGCGCCGCCGAGGATCGGCGCGATCCAGGCCGCGCGGCGCGGGGTCAGCTCGAGGGCCCACGTGAGCCCGACGAGCTTCGCGACGAAGAGGAGCCACCACGCGAGGCTGGCCAGCGGGCCGACGCCGTCGAGGTACGCGCTCGTCTCGACGTGCATCGTGAGGTCGCCCTGGTAGAGCGCGACGAGGAGGCCGAGCATGACGGCCGCGCGCCGCTGGCCGATGCGCGTGAGGAGCGCGGCCCCGCCGATCAGGGCGGCCGCGTAGAGCTCGGCGAGGCCGGCGACGCCGAGCTGGCCGAGGAGCGAGCCCGCCGCCGCGGCCTCCCGCGACAGCAGCCACATCCCGCCGAGGACGAGCGCCGCGCTCAGCAGGTAGACGGGGTTGTACTGGACGAACCAGCGGTGGAAGAGGGACGACCGAGCGGGCGGGCTTCCAGGCATGGCCACGCGCCTTGCAATCGCGCGGCCACGCGGCGCGGCAGGTCGCGGGTGGCCCGCGTCTCGATCGGAAGGCTCGATCCGGGGGTGCGATCTCGCCGCCACGTCACGGACCGCCCTGGACCGCGTCAGGCTGTCACTCCGCGGACGGCGTTTCGGGCGCGTCCGGCGCGCAGGGAGGCGGCGCGAACGATCGGTCCGGCGGCCCCTCGCCGAGATCCCCGCCATCGAGCGCGGTGCGCACCGCGTCGGCGGTGACGGGGCCGCCGTGGCCGAGGAACAGCCGCTCGACGCCCTGGGCGAGCAGCCACTCGAGGATCGCCCGGATGCGCGCCGGGTGCGCCTGGAAGTAGTGCTCGGTCGGGACATCGCTCGCGAAGAGCCCGCCGAGGTAGCCGCCGAGCACGAGGTCGCCGACGATGGCGTCGCCCGACGCGAGCAAGACCACCGACGAGCCCGGGGTGTGGCCGGGCGCGCTCCGCACCACCCCGTCGACGCCGTAGGGCCGCAGGTCAAGGCAGTCGTCGAACGCGAGCGTCGGCGCGAACGCTGGGTACTCCTGGGTGAGGAAGCCCGCGAGGAGCTCCGCGGTCAGCCCCGTCGGGTGGAGCGGCGGGTTGCGCCCGGCTTCGGCGGTCGACGCGTCCGCGCGCTGGAGCGCGATCGGGACGCGCAGGGACGCGGCGAGGGCGCGCGCCGCGCCGGCGTGGTCGGCGTGCGCGTGGGTCAGGACCAGCAGCCGCACCGAGCGGCGGCGGACCGACGTGCGCGCGAGGGCGCCGAGGACATCGCCCTCCTGCCCCGGGTCGCCGCTGTCGACGATCACCGTCCCCTCGCGCCCCTCGATCGCGTAGACGTTCGAGACCGGCAGCCGGTAGAGGTGAACGCGCTCGCGCGTGGCCCCCTCGAAGGTCTGGGTGGTCACCGCGCACCCCGTGGTCGCGAGGAGGGTGAGCAGGACCAGGCCGAGGGGCGCGCGCATCGGTGAGGGCGATGATACGCGCTCTCAGCTCCCGCGGATGTCGCGCACCTTGGACCGCGGTCCGAACTTCGGCGGCGGGGCGCCGCCCATCGCGAGGAGCAGCAGCACCCGGCCGCGGTGCGGGCGGAACGGCTCGAGCAACGCCAGCATCTCGTCGTCGTCGCCGCGGGCGCGCCCGGTGAGCGCGTGCACGACGACGTTGGGCAGATGGTAGTCACCCACCGGCACCGCGTCCGCGTCGCCGAACACCGCGCCGCTGACATGGGCGGTGGTCCAGGGACCGATCCCTGGCAGCGCCATCAGCTGCCGCTCGAGCGCCTCTTGCCCCTCGCGCGCGAGCCGCTCGATACGCTTCGCGCGCCGCGTGACCGTCAGGAGGATCTGGGCCCGCTTGCGCTCGATGCCGAGGGGATGGAAGTCGTAGTAGGCCAGCTCGCGGAACCGCTCGGGCGCCGGCATGAGCCAGAGCTTCGGCCCCGGCCCGGGCACCGGCTCGCCGTAGCGAAAGACCAGCTCCTTGAACGACCGCGACGCGCCCTTGCCGGTCACCTTCTGCCCGATGATCACCGGCACGAGGTGCTCCATCGGGCGCCCCGTCCGGCCGAAGCGGAGGCCCCGGTAGCGCTCCGCGAGCGGAGCCACGACCGGGTGATCGGTGACGAGGGTCTCGGGCGCGTCGTCCGCCCCGAGGTGAGCCGGCGCGGCCTCGAGCGCGCGCGCCGCCCCGGGTCCCCACGCCTCCACCTCCACCTCCCGTTCGCCGCGCTGCGCGTAGCGAACCCGCGCGACGCCGTCCTCGGTGCGGAACGCGCAGTGGACCTCGCCGTCGACCGCGCGCTGGGCGGGGTCGAAGCCGAGGATGGCGGTGCGCCGCAGCGTGCGGCGGAGCGCGATCGGGCCGGGGAGGCGCACGACCCGGCGGGAAGGCTGCGTCGCCGAGGGCTCGCCGACCGAGGGCTCGGTCACTGGACGAAGTAGGCGCGCCGCATGATCTCGGCTTGCTGGGTCGAGAGCACCGGGCCGGTGCCCGCCCAGAACATCACGTTCTCCGCGCCCGCGCCGCGGCACTCGCTCGGCAGGAGCATCAGGTCACCGTCGGTGTCGCGGTCGAGGCGGCACTCGGGCGTGTCGGGGTGCGGGTCGTTGACCGCGCCGTCCAGCTCCGAGGTGTGGAACAAGCCCATGTAGTGGCCGACCTCGTGCGCGATCACGAGGCCGAGCTCGTCCGGGGGCACCAGATCGCCGGAGATGGCGACGCCGCTGGACGCGGTGCCGGGCAGGATCTGCGCGCCGGGGATCCCCGCGGCGATGCCGAGCGCGCCCTCGATCGAGCGGACGAAGAACACGTGGACCGCGGGCCGGTTCGCGCCCGCGGTGAGCCGCCACAGCTCGGGCAGCTCGGTCGGGAAGCCGAGCGGCGAGGCGCGGTCCTCGAGCACCCCGAGGCGACGGCGCAGGTCACCCACCACCTCGTGCACGCGCACGTCGCCGACCCGCAGGCCCACCGGCTCGAGGATCGTCCGCGCGAGGGAGACCGCGCGGCGCAGCTCCGGCGGGACCGCGCCGCCGGTCGTGGTGAGGCCGCCGCCGCCCACCAGGTAGAAGTCGATGTCGAAGACGCCGGTCGACCCGGTGCGCTCGGCCTCGAAACGCTCGACCGGGCTCGCCGCGCCCGCCGCGAGCTCGAAGATCATCCCGCCGCTCGGCCGGGGCGTGCGCAGGCCGTTCGGGTACATCGCGGTCAAGAGGTCTTCACCCACCGTCGCCGCGCCCACGCCCCAGCTCGGCGCCGGGTCGCCCGGGACGCCTCGGGCGCTGTCGTAGAGGATCGTCCCGTCGGGCGCGCGCACGGCGAGGAAGAACGGGATGGTGGACGGATTGGTCAGCCACACGAAGAAGCGGTCGCGCGAGGGGAGCGGCGCGCGGACGAAGGTGCTCGTGGCCGTCGACAGCGGCTCGTTCATGAGCGGCCCGGTCGCCTGGACGGAGTCGGGGGCCACGATCAGCGCGGTGCAGGCGTTGAGCGGCTGCATCGCGTCGGCGGCGGTCCGGGCGTAGACCTGCCTGCAACGTTCATTGCTGCCGCAGTCGCTGTCCACGACGCACGGCCGGACGCAGACCCCGGCGGCCGCGCAGAGCCCGCGGCCGCACTGCGCGCCCGTGTTGCAGAGCTCGCCGAGCGCGCCAGCGCCGTCGTCGACGCCGCACACGAGCGGGTGCGGCGCGGTGTCGACCGCCGCGAAGTCGCTCGGGCTGCGGCACACCGCGTCGCCGCAGTCGAGGTCGCGGCGGCAGGTCGTGCCGGGCGGGCCGGCGTCGCGCCGCGGGGGCCCCGCGTCGGGGAGCGCCGGCGGGCCGGCGTCTCGCGCGGGTGGGCCGGCGTCGCGCCCGGGGGTGCCCCCCGCGTCCTCGCGCGGCGCCGCCTCGAGGCTGGTCCGCGCGCCGCAGCCGGTGACCGTCACCGCGACGAGGGCGGCGAGCGCGAGGGTACGACGCGAGGTGAGCGGAGGCGCGGGTCGGGGCACCGGAGGGTTATACGGCGCGGCGGGTTCGAGTACCATCGACCGGGTGACCGACGCCGGACGCTGCGACGAGTGTGGGGCGCCCCGGACCGCGGGCCTCGTGGCGTGCTCCTACTGCGACGCGCCCTACCCCGGCATGCCCGACGGCGTGTCCTGCCCGAAGTGCGGCGACGAGAACATGGCCAGCCGGCCCCGCTGCGCGCGATGCGCCGCGTCGCTCAAGCGGAGCTGCCTCTTCTGCGCCATGACCAGCTCGGTCGGGCTCGCGGCCTGCGGGCACTGCGGCGAGCTGTTCGAGGGGGCCGAGCAGCGCAAGGCCGAGCGCGACGAGCAGCTCCGTCAGCAGCAGCTCCTCGGGCTCGCGGTGCAGGGGCTCGGCGTCCTCGGCCAGGTGGCGGCCGGCTCCGGCGGCGCGCGCGGTGCGTTCGGGAACGGCGCTCCAGCGAGCAAGGGCGCGCCGAGCAAGGGCGGCGCGGGCGGCGGGTTGTTCGGCGAGATCTGGGACGATCTCTCCGACGCCGCGATGGGCAAGAAATAGCCCCGCGCCACCGGCGCTGGGTCGCCTTGCGCGGCACCCCCGACGAGACCCGCGCGCGCGCCGCGGACCTCGTGCGGGCGCAACGCGACGTGCTCTGGGTCTCGGCGCGCGATCCAGGCGCGACCCCACCGCCCGAGGTCAAGCGCGAGCTCGGCCGGTCCTACGACGCGGTCGTGCTCGACCTCCACGACGCGCTCGACGCGGACGTGATCGGTCAGAGCCACGGCCTCGTCTGGGGCGGCGGCGCGCTGGTGATGCGGCTGCCTCCGGCCGGCGAGGCGCCTTCCGAGGCGCGCGCCCGGCTCGTGGTGGAGCCGTTCGTCGCGGCCGACGTGGGGCTCCGCTTCTTCGCACGCGTCGAGCGGGTCTTCGGACGCGCTCCGCCTTCCGGGGCGGCGCCGGACGCCCCCCTCCCGCCGGCGACCCGGGTCGAGCGGGGGACATCGGAACAGGCCGAGGTCGCCGACGTGCTCGCGCGGGCGCTGCGCGCGCGTGAGCCGCAGCTCGCGGCGCTCCTCAGCGATCGCGGCCGCGGCAAGTCGAGCGCGCTCGGCCTCGCGCTTCGCAACCACCCCGGCCAGGTCGCGGTCTGCGCGGGTCAGGCCGAGTCCACGAGCGAGATCTTCCGCTTCGCCTTCGGCGATCCGCGCGTGCGCCGCGAGGGTCGCGTGCGCTTCGTGCCGCCCGCCGAGCTCGCCCACGCCGACACCCGCTACGACGCGATCGTGATCGACGAGGCGGCCCAGCTCCCGGTGCCGCGGCTGCGCGAGATCACCGCGCGTCACGCGTCGACCACGATCGCCTTCGCGAGCACCGCGCGCGGCTACGAGGGCACCGGGCGGGGGTTCGTCCTGCGCTTCCTCGCGCAGCTCCGCGCCGACCCACGCCCGCTCCGCGAGCTGCGCCTCGACGCTCCCATCCGCTGGTCGGCCGGCGATCCGCTCGAGCGCGCGGTGTTCGACGCCCTGCTCCTCGACGCCCAGCCGGCGCCCGCCCCCGCGCAGCCCGCGGCCGCGCTGACCCACGCGGTCCTCGACAAGGACGCGCTCGCGCGCGACGAGGCGCGCCTGCGTGAGCTCTTCGGGCTCCTCGTGCACGCGCACTACCGGACCACACCGTCGGACCTGCACCGGCTGCTCGACGCGCCCAACCTCCGGGTCCACGCGCTGCTCGACGGCGCGCGCGTGGTCGCGGCGTCGCTCGTCGCGCTCGAGGGCGGCCTCGACCCGGAGCGCTGCGCGGCGCTGGCGCGAGGCGCCGCCCGCATCCGCGGCCACGCGCTCCCCGACACCCTCGTCTGCCACTCGGGCCGCGTCGACGCGGGGTCGCTCCGCATGATCCGCAGCGTCCGCATCGCGGTGCACCCGGACGCCCGCCGCCGCGGGCTCGGGCGCGCGCTCGTCGATCACGTCCACGCGACCTACGCGCCCGATCTGTTCGGGACGGTGTTCGGGGCGACCGCCGAGCTCCTCGCGTTCCGCCGGCAGAGCGGCTACGCGCTCGTCCGCGTCGGCGCCTCGCGGGGGACCCGCACCGGCGAGCCCGCGGCGGTGATGCTGCGCCCGGTGACCCCGGCGGCGCGCGCGCTCGTCGCCGACCTGCGGGCCGACCTCGCGCGCGACCTGCCGCTCCAGCGCGCGCTGCTCGCGGGCGAGCTGGCCCTCGACCCCGCCCTCGAGGCCGCGCTCGCGGAGGGGCTCCCGCCGCCCGCGCCCCTCGACGACGCGCGGCTGGAGGCGATCGTGCGCGCCTACGTCGGCGGCCCGCGCCCGTTCGAGGCCGCGGCCTACGCGGTGAGCGCGTTCGTCGAGCGGCACGCCGACGCGCTGGACGGCCTCGACGGCGCCGCGCTGATCGAGGCCCGGGTCCGCCAGCGCGCGAGCTGGGCGGAGGCCGCGCGCGTCGCCGGCTTCCCCTCGGTCCCGGCCGCCATGCGCGCCCTCCGCCGCGCGGTGCGCGCGCTCGCGGTGCGCGCCGGGGGCTACCCGCCCGAGTAGCAGCCCTGGCAGCGCAGAGCGCCGTCCCCGTCGAAGTAGGTCTCGGCCTGCGGCACGACCGCGCCGCACCCGGAGCAGGTCGCGGTGCGCGGCGGAGGGGCGGCCTCGACCGGAGCGCCGCCCCGATACGGGCCGCCCACCAGCGCGCCTTGCAGCGCGAGCGAGCGACCGCAGTAGAGGCAGACCTCACGCTGCGGGTTCACGTAGTGGTTGCAGTGGGCGCACCGCGGCGCCTCGGCCCACGCCTCGCCGCTCATCCGCCCATCCTCCCGCCCGTCGAGCAGGTCGAGCTGCTGCACGAGCACCTCGAGCTCCTCACGGGTCGCCAGCTGCTTGGTCTCGATCACGGAGACCAGCGCGTTGCAGAGGAGCTGGAGCTGATCGCAGCGCGCCTCCAACGCGGACACCCGGGCGGCCTGCGCCTTGTGACGCAGCTCGGCGTCGAGCGACGAGGCGGCCAGCTCGCGCAGATCGCGCCGCTGCTTGTACTCGCTGTCGAACCAGAAGTCCGGGTTGAACTGGTCTTCGAAGAACCCCATCGGCCACGCCTCCGTGGCGCGAGCTTAGCGCCGTTGACCGGCCGCGAAGCGACTACCATGCTGCGGCACCGTGTCGGACGAGTACGAGATCTTCGAGTCGGACATCGCGATCGTGGGCATGAGCGCGCGCCTCCCCGGCGCGTCCAGCCCCGACGCCTACTGGGACAACCTCGCGCGAGGCGTCGAGTCGATCCGCCGCTACGCGGACGAGGAGCTGATCGCGGCCGGCGTCCGCGAGGCGGAGCTGCGCGACAAGCGCTACGTGCCCGTCGGCGCGCCGCTCGACGGGATGGAGATGTTCGACGGCGAGTTCTTCGGGTTCAGCCCGAAGGAGTCGGCGATCATGGATCCGCAGCACCGCCACTTCCTCGAGTGCTGCTGGGAGGCCCTCGAGCACGCCGCGCACCCGCCGGAGACCTTCGAGGGCCCGATCGGCGTCTACGCCGGCTGCGGCATGGGGAGCTACTTCTACTTCAACCTCTGCACGCGCCCGGAGCTGGTGCGCGACGTGGGGATGTTCCTGCTGCGCCACACCGGCAACGACAAGGACTTCCTCGCCACGCGCGCGAGCTACCTGCTCGACCTGCGCGGGCCCGCGATCGGGGTGCAGACCGCGTGCTCCACCTCGCTCGTCGCGGCCCACCTGGCGTGCCAGTCGCTCATCTCGCGCGAGTGCGACATGGCGCTCGCGGGCGGGGTGACGATCGAGCTGCCCCACCGCCGCGGCTACCACTACCAGGAGGGCGAGATCCTCTCCCCGACCGGGCACTGCCACGCGTTCGACCACCGCGCGCAGGGGACGATCTTCGGCTCGGGCGCGGGCGTCGTGGTCCTGCGGCGGCTCGAGGACGCGCTCGACGACGGCGACGTGATCCACGCGGTGATCCGCGGCTCGGCCGTCAACAACGACGGCTCGTCCAAGGTGAACTACCTCGCGCCGAGCGTGGACGGCCAGGCGACTTGCATGGTCGAGGCCTACAACGTCTGCGAGGTCGACCCGCGCACCATCGAGTACATCGAGTGCCACGGCACGGGCACCTACCTCGGCGACCCCATCGAGGTGGAGGCGCTCACCCAGGCCTTCCGCACCGCGACGGAGGACCGCGGCTTCTGCCACATCGGCTCCGTGAAGACGAACATCGGCCACCTCGACACCGCGGCCGGCGTGGCGAGCCTCATCAAGGCGAGCCTCGCGCTCAAGCACGCGACCATCCCCAAGTCGCTCAACTTCGAGGCGCCGAACCCGACGATCGACTTCGCCGGCTCGCCCTTCGTCGTCGCGACGGAGACCAAGCCGTGGCCGAGCCCCGCGGGTCACCCGCGCCGCGCGGCCGTCAACTCGCTCGGGGTCGGCGGCACCAATGCGCACGTCGTCTTGCAGGAGCCTCCCGCGCTCGGCTCGGGCGGCGAGGCGACCCGCGAGCACCAGCTCCTCTGCCTGAGCGCGAAGACCGGCGCGAGCCTCGACGGCGGCTCGCGGCGGCTGGCCGCGCACCTGCGCGCGCACCCGGAGCAACACCTCGCGGACGTCGCCTGGACGCTGCGGCACGGCCGCCGGCAGATGGAGCGGCGCCGGGTGGTCGCGGCCGCGAGCCACGAGGAGGCCGCGCGGCTGCTCGACGAGGCCGATCCCCGGCGCGTCTTCACCCACCTCGCGCCCGAGCGCTGCACCACCGTGTTCCTCATGCCGGGCGGCGGCGCGCAGTACCCCGGGATGGCCAGGGACCTCTACGCGCGCGAGCCGGTGTTCAAGGAGCACCTCGACCGCGGCCTCGGCCTGCTGAAGGAGCGCCACGGCATCGATCTCGCGCCGATGCTCTTCAGCGACGCTTCGGACGAGGCTGCCAGCGAGGCGGTCGAGGCCGAGCTCGACCGGATGCCGCACCAGCTGCCAGCCATCTTCCTCGTCAGCGTGGCGATGGCGCGCCTCCTCGAGAGCTGGGGCGTCGTCCCCGACGCGCTGCTCGGGCACAGCCTCGGCGCGAACACCGCGGCCCACCTCGCCGGCGTCATGAGCTTCGAGGACTGCCTCGGGCTCGTGGTCCTGCGCGGCCAGCTGTTCGAGCGGACGGCGCCCGGCGCGATGCTGAGCGTGGATCTCCCCCCCGAGCAGCTCCGCCCGCTGATGAGCGACGACCTCGATCTCGCGGTCGTCAACGCGCCGGAGTCCTGCGTCGTCTCCGGGCCGCCCGAGGCGATCGACGCCCTCGCGGCCAACCTCGAGGCGATGGACGACGTGGAGGCGCGGCGCCTCGCGATCCCGACCGCGGCCCACAGCCGGCTGCTCGACCCGATCCTCGACGAGTTCGGCGCCTACCTTCGGGGCATCCGGCTCTCGAAGCCGAAGATCCCGTTCCTCTGCAACACGAGCGGCACCTGGATCACCGACGCGCAGGCCACGAGCCCTGACTACTGGGTCCAGCACCTCCGCGGCACCGTGCGCTTCGCCGACAACGTCGCGACCGTGCTCGCGTCGGGCAACCGCGTCCTCGTCGAGTGCGGCCCGGGCCGCGCGCTCAGCTCGCTCACCCGCGCGCACGGCGACTTCACCAAGGGGACGCACAACGCGTTCCCCTCGATCCGCCACCGCGACCAGGACGTGGACGACGTCGCCTACTTCACCTCCGCGCTCGGGCGGGTGTGGGCGAGCGGCGGGAGCCTCGACTGGGACCGGATGTGGCCCGACGAGGAGCGCGTCCGCGTCGAGCTGCCGACCTACGCGTGGACGCACAAGCCGTTCTTCATCGAGCCCGGCAAGGTGCAGGTCGAGGAGGAGAGCCTCGACGTCGCGCGCCTCGAGGACCTCGAGGCCTGGGGCTGGCAGCCGCGGTGGCGCCCGGCGCTGCCCGATCCGCAGCCGGCCGGCCCGCGCCACACGTGGCTGATCTTCATGGACGCGGGCGGCGTGGGGCGCCGGCTCGAGGCGCGGCTGCGCGCGCGCGGCGACAAGGTCGTGAGCGTCTACGAGGGCGACGCCTACGCGCGGCGGAGCGAGAACGAGTACGCCCTGAGCCCCGAGCGGGGCAAGGAAGGCTACGCGGCGCTCATGCGGGACCTCGTGGCCCAGGGGCAGACCCCGGACCGCGTGCTGCACCTCTGGCTCCTCGAGGCGGACGAGACGTTCCGCCCCGGCTCGAACCTCTTCCATCACCACCAGGAGCGCGGCTTCTTCAGCCTCCTGTTCCTCGCGCAGGCGCTGGGCGACGAGTCGGTGCCCCCCGCGCACCTCACGGTGGTGACCAACGGCATGCAGCGGGTGGGCGACGAGCCGCTGCCCTACCCCGACAAGGCGACGGTGCTCGGGCCGGTGCGGGTGCTGCCGCGCGAGCTCGAGGGCTTCACCGCGCGCGCGGTCGACGTCGAGCTCCCGCGCAAGTCGGAGCGCCTGTTCGGGGGCACGCTTCGGATGGCGCTCGTCGATCCGTTCTCCGGCAAGAAGCGGGTCGAGCGCGAGCTGGACGCGCTCGTGGATCGCCTCGAGGAGGAGCTCGCCGGCCCGGCGGCCTCCGAGGTGGTCGCGTGGCGCGGCGACCGCCGCTTCCTCTGGACCCTCGAGCCGACCCGCCTCGCGCCGGTCGACGAGGGCCGCCCGCCGCTCGCCGAGGGCTCCACCGTCCTCATCACGGGCGGGCTCGGCGGGCTCGGCCTCACGATGGCCGAGCACCTCGCGCGCGTCGCCAAGGCCAAGCTCGTGCTCCTCGGCCGCTCGCCGCTCCCGCCGCGGGATCAGTGGGCGAGCTGGATGCGTCAGCACGGCGCCGAGGACCGCGTGAGCCGTAAGCTGCGTCGCCTGCTCGATGTCGAGGAGGCGGGCGGCGAGGTCCTCGTGGTGAGCGCCGACGTGACCAACGTCGAGGAGATGCGCGAGGCGGTCGAGAAGGCCCGCGCGGCGTTCGGCCCGATCCGTGGCGTGCTCCACACCGCGGGCGTCGTGAACGACGACCTCATCGCGCTCAAGACGCAGTCGGACGTCGAGGAGGTCCTCACCCCGAAGATCCAGGGCACGCGCGTGCTCGAGGAGGTGCTCGACGACGAGCCGCTCGACTTCGTAGTCCTCTTCAGCTCGACCTCCACCGCCACCGCGCCGCCGGGCCAGGTCGACTACGTGGCCGCGAACGCCTACCTCGACGCCTACGCGCAGGCGCGCGCCGGCGAGGCGCGGCCGCGGGTGACCTCGCTCCACTGGGGTATCTGGAACGAGGTCGGCATGGCGGCCGAGGCCCAGCGCGACGAGTCCGAGGGCGCGGGCGAGCCGGTCGGCGAGCAGCCGGAACACCCCGTGCTCGACGGGCGGGTCCGCGACGCCCACGGGCGCGCGGTGCTCCGCGGCGTGATCGCGCCCGAGACCCACTGGCTGCTCGACGGCCACCGCACCAAGGCGGGCCACGCGCTCGTCCCGGGCACCGGCTACCTCGAGCTCGCGCGGGCGGCCCTCCGCGCCCAGTCGGAGCACGGCGACTTCGAGGTCGAGGACCTGTTCTTCATCCGGCCGCTCGCGGTCGCGGACGGCGAGGCGCGCGAGGTGCGCGTCAAGCTCACCCCGACCCAGCGCGGCTACGCCTTCGAGGTCCGCGGCGAGGTCGAGCTCGACGGCCGCCGCGGCTGGGAGCTCCACGCCCAGGCCCACCTCGCGATGCGCCGGCTCGAGCGCCCGCCGCGCCTCGACGTCGACGCGCTCGAGGCCCGCTGCGACCGCCGGCTGACGCCGAGCGACGCGGGCATCGAGACCCCGCAGGAGCGCCATCTCCGCTTCGGTCCCCGCTGGCGCGTGCTGCAGAGCGGCGGCTTCGGCGCACGCGAGGCCTTCGGCCGCCTCGCGCTCCAGCCGCAGTTCGCGGGCGAGGTCGAGGAGCTGGGCCTTCACCCCGCGCTGCTCGACATCGCGACCGGGTGGGCGATGGAGCTCATCGAGGGCTACGACGGCGCGCGCCTGTGGGTGCCGGTGAGCTACGAGCGGGTCCGCGTCTACGGGGACCTGCCGGCCGAGCTCGTCAGCCACGTCCAGAGCCACGGCGAGAGCCGCGACGACTCCGAGTTCGTGTTCTTCGACGTCACCCTCGCGCGCCCGGACGGCGAGGTCGTGCTCGAGGTGGATCGCCTCGCGCTGCGCAAGATGACCGGCGACGTCGACTTCGCGGTGAAGAGCCGGCCGACCCCGCAGGAGGTAGAGCTCGAGCCGCGCGAGGGCGAGGCGCGCGAGCCGTCGCCGGCCGAGCTCCAGCTCCAGCGCAACCTCGAGCGCGGCATCCTGCCCGCGGAGGGCCAGGAGGCGCTCTCGCGCGTGCTCGCGGGCCCGCACCGGCCGGAGGTCTTCGTCAGCTCGCTCGAGCTGCCGGGCCTCGTGAAGCAGGCCGCGCGCGCGAGCGCGGCGGCGCGGCCCGAGGAGGGGATCAAGCTCGCCCGTCCCGACCTCGCGAGCGAGTTCGTCGAGGCCCGCGACGAGGTGGAGAAGACCCTCGTCGGCTTCTGGCAGGAGCTCCTCGGCGTTGACATGGTCGGCGTCCAGGACAGCTTCTTCGACCTCGGCGGTCACTCGCTGATCGCGGTGCGGCTCTTCGCGCGCGTCAAGAAGGCCTACGCAGTCGAGTTCCCCATCTCGGTCCTCTTCGAGGCCCCGACGATCGAGCGCTGCGCGTCGATGATCAAGGACGCGATCGGCGACGCCGGCGACGCGGCCGCCCCCGACGCGGCCAAGAAGGCCAGCCCCTCGCGCTCGCGCTTCACCCACCTCGTCCCGATGCACCCCGGCGACGGCGGGCCGAAGACCCCGTTCTTCCTCGTCGCGGGGATGTTCGGCAACGTGCTCAACCTGCGCCACCTCGCGCACCTGATGGGCACCGACCGCCGCTTCTACGGCCTGCAGGCGCGCGGCCTCTACGGCGAGCAGGCGCCGCACGAGACCTTCGCGGAGATGGCCGAGGCGTACCTCGACGAGATGCGCCAGGTGCAGCCGCGGGGCCCCTACTTCCTCGGCGGCTTCTCGGGCGGCGGGATCACCGCCTACGAGATCGCGCAGCAGCTCGTGCGCGCGGGCGAGGAGGTCGCGATCCTCGTCTTCCTCGACACGCCGCTGCCGTTCCCGCCGCCCGAGCTCTCGGTCGCGGATCGCGCGCGCATCCAGGTCCAGCAGCTCAAGGGCAAGGGCCCCGCGTACCTCTCGGAGTGGGCGGTGAGCCGCTGGGAGTGGGAGGTCGGCAAGCTGCGCAAGCGCTTCGACGAGCCCGAGCCCGACCGGGCGGGCGAGGCGTTCCACGACGAGGCGATCGAGGCTGCGTTCCGGCGCGCGCTCGGCCGCTACGAGCTCGCGCCCTACCCGGGCGACGTGACGCTCTTCCGGCCGAAGCTCGAGGTCGCGTTCGACCTCGGCGGCGGCCGGCTCCTCAACTACCAGCGCGACTACGTCTTCGAGGACAACGGCTGGACCGACCACGTCGGCTCGCTCGACGTCCAGGAGGTCCCGGGCGACCACGACTCCATGGTCCTCGAGCCCAACGTGCGCGTCCTCGCGCGCAAGCTCCGCGCGGTCGTCGAGCGCGCCGAGGCCAAGATGCGTCGCCGGGCGCGCGAGGGGCGGCAGGCGGCCGAGGAGTGATCGCCGCGTCCTCGCGCCAGGGCCACGCTTGCCCTCCGGCGCCCGCCTCCTTACCGTGAAGCGCCGCCAGCGCGTCGCGGGCGGCGCGCGCCGCTCCCCCGGTGCGCTCCACCTTCCGCCGGAGAATGGATGACCTCGTCCGTCCCGGAGCCGGCTCAGTTCCGCCCGCTCACCGCCTCCCGCCTCGACCGCATCCCCCAGCTCGCGCGGATCCCCCGCGAGGCCCGCGAGCAGATGCGCGCGGTGGCGGCGGTGCTCCCTTTCCGCGTCAACTCCTACGTCGTCGACCATCTCATCGACTGGGACCGGGTCCCTGACGACCCGATCTTCCAGCTCACCTTCCCCCAACCCGGCATGCTCTCCGCGGAGGATCGGGCGGAGGTCCTCTCGCTGCAGCGGCGCGGGGCGTCGCGCGACGAGCTCCAGGCGGTCGTGCGCACGATCCAGCGGCGGCTCAACCCGCACCCCGCGGGTCAGCTCTCGCTCAACGTGCCGCGCCTCGACGGCGAGCGGCTCGACGGCGTGCAGCACAAGTACCGCGAGACCGTCCTCCTCTTCCCGAGCCACGGCCAGACCTGCCACGCCTACTGCACCTACTGCTTCCGCTGGGCCCAGTTCGTCGGCCTGCGCGACCTCAAGCTCGCGGGCGAGCCCGGGCGCATGGCGCGCTACGTCCGCAGCCAGCCGGAGGTCACCAGCGTGCTCCTGACCGGGGGCGACCCGCTCGTGATGAAGACCGACGTCCTGCGCCGCTACGTGGAGCCGCTCCTCGACATCGAGCACGTGCAGACCATCCGGCTCGGGACCAAGTCGGTGGCCTACTGGCCGGCGCGCTTCGTCACCGACGCGGACGCGGACGATCTGCTGCGCCTCTTCGAGGAGGTGCGCGCCCGCGGCAAGCAGCTCGCGGTGATGGGCCACTACAGCCACCCGCGCGAGCTCGAGCCCGACGTCGCGCGCGCCGCGCTCCGGCGCATCCAGGACGCGGGCGCCGTCGTCCGCACCCAGTCGCCGATCATCCGCTACGTCAACGACCACCCCGACGTCTGGCGCGACCTGTGGAAGGCCCAGGTCCGGCTCGGCGCGGTCCCCTACTACATGTTCGTCGCCCGCGACACCGGCGCGCGCGGCTACTTCGAGGTCCCGCTGGCGCGCGCGCTGGAGGTCTACGAGGGCGCGTACCGCCGGGTGAGCGGCCTCGCGCGCACCGCGCGGGGGCCGAGCATGAGCTGCGGGCCGGGCAAGGTGATGATCGACGGCGTGGCGGAGGTCGGCGGCGAGCGGGTGTTCGTCCTGAAGCTCGTGCAGGCCCGCGATCCCGCGTGGGTGAACCGCCCGTTCTTCGCGCGGTTCGATCCGGGGGCCGCCTGGATCGACCAGCTCACGCCCGCGCTCGGCGCGCGTCGATGGTTCTGGCAGCCGCCCGCGTCGGAGCCGCCTCGCGCGCGCGCCTGAGGTTCCGGGAGGTTCCGAGAACCTGACACGGCCGGCGCTGTCGGAGCGTGCATGCGGGGTCAACTTCTTCCTCTCGCCGCCGCGCTGGTGATCAGCTCCAGCGCGACGGCCCACGCGTTCTGCGGCTTCTACGTCAAGCAGGACGACGACGAGATCACCTCCGACGCGAGCCGAGTGATCCTCCTCCGCGAGGGCACGACCACCGTGCTCAGCATGCAGAACCGCTACGAGGGGCCGCCCGAAGACTTCGCGCTCATCGTCCCGGTGCCCACCGCGATCGGCGAGGACGACGTCCGCGTGCTCGAGCCCGAGGTGTTCGACACCGTCGATCAGCTCAGCTCGCCGCGCCTCGTGGAGTACCAGGAGCGCGCGCCCGTCTGCCTCGCCCCCGGGGAAGGGGGTGGGATCGGCTCGGCCGGCTTCGGCCTCGGCGGCGGGTCGGGCGGCGCGGTCTCGGTCGTCGCCCAGTTCGCGGTGGGCGAGTACGACGTGGAGATCCTCGACGCGAGCGAGTCCACCGGGCTCGAGGCGTGGCTGCGCGCGCAGGGCTACCGCGTGCCGGACGGCGCGAGCGCGGCCCTCGCCCCCTACATCGCGCAGGGCTTCCGCTTCTTCGCGGCGCGCGTCAACGCGGACCGCGTGCGCTTCGAGGACGGCCGCGCGCTCCTGAGCCCGCTGCGGATCCACTACGAGTCCGAGCACTTCGTGCTGCCGGTCCGGCTCGGCCGCCTCAGCTCGCCCGGAGAGCAAGAGCTGCTCATCTACGTGATCTCCAACGAGGGTCGCTACGAAGTCGCGAACCGGCGCAACGTGTTCGTGCCGACCAACCTCGAGGTGAGCGAGGACGTGCGCGGCCGGTTCGGCGCGACCTACGCCGCGCTGCTCGACCGGGTCTTCGAGCGACGCGAGGACGCGGTCGTGACGGAGTACGCGTGGGACGCCGGGAGCTGCGACCCCTGCCCCGGCCCGACCCTCGGCGCGCAGGAGCTGACCGATCTGGGCGGGGACCACCTGCCCTCATCCGTCCAGCAGTCTGGCGGCGCGGCGTTGGCCTGGGGGCCGTTCACCCGGACGAGCGGGCCGCCAGTCCCCGAGGCCACCGTGCGCGGGGCGCTCTCGGACGCGACGTCGCCGCTAGTCGCGTGCGTGACCCAGCCCACCACGATCCACGTCGAGCTCGCGCTCCAGGGCCAGCGCGCCGTCGGCCTCACCTCCTCCGACGCGGCACCGTCTCTCACAAGCTGCCTCCGCGCCGTGCTCGGCGTCCCCGACGCCGCGCCGGACGGCCCCGTCTCGCGGGTCGCCACGCGCCTCGTCCTGCACCGCACGCTCACGCGCTTCGCCCCGAGCGCGAGCGGGTTCACGCTGACCCGCATGCGCTACCGCATGGGCCCGAACGCGGCGACGAGCGACCTGGTGTTCCGGCGGGCGCGACCGGTCGAGGGAGGGCGGGGCGAGCCGGACGAGCGCGGACACTTCCGCACCGAGCCTCACTACGGCCAGACGAACGCGTTCCAGGCGCGCTACGCGATCCTGCACCGCGTCGAGCCCGCCCCCTGCGAGGGCCGCCTCCTCCACGCCGGCTGGGGAGCCCCCGCGAGCGAGCCCGAGAGCGCCCAGGCGCTCGTCGACGGACCGTCGAGCGGCCAGCTCCGCGATCTCGTACGCACCCCCGTCCCGGCCTACGGCCTGCGCCCTCGCCGCCGCCGCGCGTCGTCCGGCGCGATGAGCCTCTGGTCCATCCCCTGGGTGCGCGGCCTCGGACGGTAGCCCCCGCTTTGCGACCCTCCTCGGCAGTGTGTTAAGCACTGCTGCTCATGCGAATCCTCGTCACCGGGTCCAGCGGCCTGATCGGCTCCGAGGCCGTGCTCTGGTTCGACTCCCAGGGCCACGACGTGACCGGGGTCGACAACAACATGCGCCGCGACTTCTTCGGCGAGCGCGGCGACACCGGCTGGATGCTCGCGCGCCTGAGGGAGCGGACGAAGCGCTTCACCCACGAGCCGCTCGACATCCGCGACCGCGAGGCGATGTTCGCGCTGTTCAAGCGCCTCGAGCCCGAGCTCGTCATCCACTGCGCGGCTCAGCCGAGCCACGACCTCGCCGCCTCGCGCCCGCTCGACGACTTCGACGTCAACGCGGTCGGCACCGTGAACCTCCTCGAGGCGACCCGGCTCCACGCCCCCGAGGCCGCGTTCTGCCTGATGAGCACGAACAAGGTCTACGGCGACGCGCCCAACCACCTGCCGCTGACCGAGCTCGAGACGCGCTACGACTTCTCGGACCCCGCCGACCAGGGAGGCGTCAAGGAGACGCTCTCCATCGATCAGTGCCTGCACTCGGTGTTCGGCGCGAGCAAGGTCGCGGCGGACGTGATGACGCAGGAGTACGGCCGCTACTTCGGCCTCAAGACGGGCGTCTTCCGCGGCGGCTGCCTCACCGGCCCGAGCCACTCGGGCGTCGAGCTGCACGGCTTCCTCAGCTACCTCGTCAAGGTCGCGAAGGCGGACGAGACCTACACGGTCATCGGCTACAAGGGCAAGCAGGTCCGCGACCAGATCCACAGCTACGACGTGATCCAGGCGCTCTGGGCCTTCGCCCAGGACCCGCGGCCGGGCGAGGTCTACAACCTCGGCGGCGGCAAGGACAACGCGGCGAGCCTGCTCGAGTGCGTCTCCATGATCGAGCAGAAGCTCGGCCGGCCGATCCAGCGCACCTACCGCGAGGACGCGCGCAAGGGCGATCACGTCTGCTACTACTCCGACCTCTCGAAGCTCAAGGCGCACTACCCGAGCTGGTCGATCACGCGGAGCCTCGACGCGATCCTCGAGGAGCTGCTCGCGTCATGAGCGCCCTCGGCGAGGACGTCGGCCCGCCGGTCTCGCGCGCCCTCGAGACCCCGCCGCTCACCGAGATCTGGGAGCGCGTGGAGCGCTTCTACGATGACCTCGGCCCGGGCCGCGACGCCTGGATCGAGCGAAGCCGCTACTACTACGACACCCTCGCCGAGCTCCTGCGCCTCCACGTGCCGCGGGGCGCGAAGGTCCTCGACATCGGCTGCGGCAACGGCGACCTGCTCGCCGCGCTCGAGCCCTCGCGCGGCGTCGGCGTCGACCTCAGCCGCGCGATGGTCGACCTCGCGCGGGCCAAGCACCCCGAGCTCGAGGTCCACCGCCAGAGGGCCGAGACCCTCCACCTCCCCGAGTGGGAGGTGAAGGACGGCGAGGGTGGCTTCGACGCGATCGTGATGGTCAACGTGGTGGGCGAGCTCGCCGACGTCCTCGAGACGTTCAAGCGCCTGCGGCCCCTGTGCCGCCCCGACACGCGCGTCGTCTGCGTCTACTACAACCACCTCTGGGAGCCGCTGACTCGCCCCGCGACCCAGCTCGGGCTGAAGCTCGACAACCCGACCCAGAACTGGCTCTCGCTCGACGACCTCGGCGCGTTCCTGCACCTCGCGGGCTTCGAGACGATCAAGAGCGGCAACCGGATGCCGGTGCCCAAGTACGTCCCCGGCCTCGCCGAGCTCGGCAACGGGCTCCTCGGCCGGCTCCCCGGGGTGCAGCGCCTCGGGTTCGTGAACTTCCTCGTCGCCCGCCCCGAGGTCGCCCTCGCGCGCCCGCCCGCCGAGCACAGCTGCACGGTGGTGGTGCCCTGCAAGGACGAGGAGGACAACGTCCCGGAGATCCCGAAGCGGATCCCGCGGATGGGGCGCTTCACCGAGATCATCTTCGTCGACGACCACAGCACCGACCGCACCGCCGAGCGCGTGCGCCAGGTGATCGAGGAGAACCCCGACCGGCCGATCAAGCTCGTCCCCGGCCCCGGCCAGGGCAAGGGCGCCGCGGTGCGCGCGGGGCTCGCGCACGCGACGGGGGACGTCCTGATGATCCTCGACGCGGACATGACCGTCATGCCGGAGGACCTCCCCGCGTTCTTCGAGGCGATCACGGAGAACCGCGGGGAGTTCATCAACGGCACGCGGCTCATCTACCCGCTCCAGGAGAACGCCATGCGGACCGCGAACATCAGCGGCAACAAGGCGTTCGCGTTCGTCTTCACCTACCTCCTCGAGCAGCGCATCACCGACACCCTGTGCGGGACCAAGGTCGTGATGCGGCACAACTACGAGAAGATCCTCGAGGCGCGCGACTTCTTCGGCGACGTCGATCGCTGGGGCGACTACGACTGGCTCTTCGGCGCCGCCAAGTCGAACCTCAAGATCGTCGAGCTGCCGGTGCACTACGTGGAGCGCGTGGCCGGCGAGACGAAGATGAAGAAGCGCTTCCAGAACGGCCTCATCATGCTCCGCATGTGCGGGGTCGCGCTCCGCAAGCTCAAGCTGGCCTGACGCGTCCGCGACGCTCAGTCGCCGGCGCTCGAGCGCGCCGCGCCGCCGTCGCTCGTGCGGCGGAAGCCCACGATGACGTGCGCGGTCTCGAGGCTCTCGTGCTGGAGCCGCCCGACGCGCTCCCAGCCCGAGCGCTCGAGGCAGCTCGCGTGCGGGCCGCGCTCGTAGACGATCATCCACTCGGCCTCGAGCTCGTCGAGGCGCTCGAGGAGCGCGGGGCAGGCGGTGTTGGGCGGGACGAAGCGGACCTCGCTCGTCAACGACTCGTTCCAGTAGAGCTGGGTGTGGGCCTGGGTGCTGTAGGCCACGACGTCCCCGTCGCCGATCTCCTGCTCGCGCGCGCGCGTGAACTGCGGATCCATGCAGCGCTCCATGTCGTAGCCCTGCACCACCCGCTCCCGCGTCGACATCCCGGCGAGCTCGAGGCCCTGCATGACGGTGATCCCCCACGCCGGGGTCGACCAGTAGAACGTCGGCACCGCGGCGAGCACGAGCGCGGCCGCGAGGACCTGGCTCGGCGCGCCGCGCCCGAGGAAGCGCGCGGTCACCCAGAACATCCCGGCGAGGACGTGGGTGTTGATGCGGGCCAGGTAGAACGCGGGGGACATCGCGAAGGAGGCGATCGCAGGCAGCGCGATCAGGCCGAGGACCCGGTCGTCGGTGGCCTCGCGCCTGAACATTCGCGCGAGCATCCAGGGGATCGCGAAGAACAGCAGCGGCAGCACCGTGAACGGCGCGAGGTTGCCGTAGCCGTTGTCGCCGGTGTCCGCGAACTGGCCTCCCTCGTTGGGCGGCGCGAAGAGCACCTCCACGAAGGTCGAGCTCGCCATCTGCATCGTGGGCGGAAACGGGCCCGGCAGGTCGATCCCGAGCGCCGGGTAGTGGAGCCGCGCGGGGTAGAGCGGGTTGCCCTCGACCTCGTAGTTGCGCAGGTAGGTTGGGCCCCCGATCGCGAGCGACGTCAGGATCGGGAGAGCCACCGCGAGGACGACCGGGGCCCAGCGCCGGAGCGCGGCCGGCTGGGGCAGGTCCTTGCGCACCGCGGTGTGGAGCGCGCGCAGCCAGAGGATCCCCGCGAAGAGCGGCACGATCATCACCGCGGTCATCTTCGCGCCGCTGAACAGCCCGAGCGCAAGAGCGCCGAGCACCACCTCGCGCAGGCGCACCACCGGCTGGGCCGCGTAGGCGGTGATGCTGAGGAAGATGCTGAGGACGATGACGTCGATGTAGGTGCTGCGGACCTGGAGGAGCAGCCCCGGCAGGAGCATGAACGCGACGGCCCAGGTCACCGCGTTGAGCTCGCCGAGCTGTCGGCGGCCCACCGCGACGAAGCCGATCACACAGATCGGCATCGTGAGGGTCGGCCCGATCTCGATGAAGGTGCGGTCGCCGAAGTAGATGAAGAAGAGCGAGAAGATCTCGGCCACGCGCGGCGACCAGTTCACCGGCTGCCACAGGAAGCTCTCGGGCGCGTCCACGTAGCGGAACCCGCCGTTCTGGATCGAGTTCACCATCGTCGGCTCGTGATAGACGAGCCCGTCCCAGTTGCAGGGCGGCGCGAGGTAGGCCGCGATCACGCTCCACGCGAGGAACGCGTAGAGGATCAGCAGCGCGACGGCCGCGAAGTGCCGCACCCGCCACGCCTCGGCCACGAGCCGCGCCGGCGCGGTGACCGCGTCCACCAGCGCCTCGCGCGCCTCGACCCACGGCCGACGGTAGAGCCCGGCCGCGAGCACCGCGAGCGTGGGCACGAGCGTGCCGAGCGCGACGCTCGTCCGACTCAGCCACTCGAGCCAGCCCAGCGAGTGGATCGGGACGAGGATCAGGCTGAACCAGATCAGGCCCGCGGTGAGCCCGCGGATCCAGCGCTCGCGGTAGAGCCGACTCGCGAGCGTGACCGCGGCCCCGAACGCGAGCGTGGCCAGCAGCGGCGCGACCCAGGCGACCACGACCGCCTCGCCCTACCGCTTCTCGAGGAGCCAGTTGTAGTAGAGCCGCGCCCCGGCTGGCTTGCGCAACGGAAAGTCGAGCTGCGCCGCGTCGACCACCGCGAGGCCGTGGCGGGCGAAGGCGCGCTCGACCATCTGGGGCGTGGTCACGTGGTGGTCCTCGATGCCCTTGAAGCCGATCGCGCGGAACGCGACCTCCATCATCAGGTTCACCGACGGCATCCCGAGGAGGAACCAGCCGCCCGGCTTGAGCACGCGGGCGACCTCGTCGAGCGCGCGGTCGAACTCGTGCAGGTGCTCGAAGACCGAGAACGACACGACCAGATCGAAGCGCGCGTCGTCGTAGGGCAGGTCGTAGACGGTGCCCTGCCGCAGCGTCGCCTGGACCCCTCGACGCGAGAGCAGCGCGGTGACCGACGTGGGATCGGCGTCGAGATCGATGCCGTGGAGGTCGTCGACCGACGGCCCGAGCGCGAGCTGGACGATGCCGGAGCCGAAGCCGACCTCGAGCGCCGCGTCGAAGCGGCGCGCGCCGAGCAACCGGAAGCCCTGGTTGATGCGCTCCCGGTAAAGCCAGCCGACGAAGGGGCGGCGGTAGAAGTCGATGGGGTCGGTCGGCCCGTTCTTGGGCACCCCGTGGAGCATCTGGCGATCGATCTGGGCCATGACGATCAAAGCTCCCGGACCCGGGCGCGGAGGTGAAGATAGGCGTGGGCCTTTTCGGGCACAACCCGATCGGCGAGCGCCTCGAGCCACGCGACCGCGGGCCGCGCGACGCGGGCGAGCGGCGGCCACCCGAAGCGCGGGTGGTAGAGGATCCGGTGCAGCGGGAGCGCCTGGAGCGCCTGCGTGGACACGACCTCGAAGCGGGGCGCGAGGAGCCCCTCGAGGTACGGCCGCGTGGAGCGGAGCTCGCCGCGCTCGGCCTCGAGGAGGAGCCCGTGCGCGAAGACGAGCGGGTTGTAGCGGCACGGCTCGAGGACATCGACGCGCCCGCCAGGCGCGAGCACGCGCGCGCACTCGTCGAGGAAGCGCGCAGGCGTCTCGAGGTGGTGGATCAGGTCGCGCACGAGGACCTGATCGAACGCGCGGTCGTCGAAGGGGAGCTCGTAGGCGCTCCCGACGCGGAACTCGCACCCGGGCACGTTGCGTCGCGCGTAGGCGAGCTTGTCCTCGAACAGGTCGACGCCGACCGCGCCCTCGGGCGCGCCGAGGTGCAGGAGCGTAGCGCCGTCGCCGCAGCCCACGTCGAGGATCCGCGGCTCGAGCGGGAGGAACGCCGCGCGCACGAGGGACCGCTCCATCGGGCCGATCGCGCCGGTCGTCCGCCACTCGAAGTGGGCCGGATCCGCCGCGCCGAAGCTCTCCTCGAGCAGGTCGTCGCCTCGCTGGGCCATCGCCCGCACGGGCTACCACAGGCGCGCCGGCCGCGCTTCCCCGCGGTGCGTGGCGGCGGGTACGCTCGGACGCATGCGCCCGGTGCTCTCGCTCGCCCTCGTCGCCTGCCTGGCTGGCTGCGGAGAGGACCCGCCCTCCCCCGCGCCGCGCGCCGAGCGGGCGAGCGAGCCGAGCGAAGCCCCGAGCGATGCCCCGAGCGAGGCGCCGACGCTCGAGGCCGCCCGCCCCGACGCGCCGACCCCGACGCGCGCGCAGATCACGGAGCGGCTCACCGGGATGCGCGCCCACGTCCGCGAGGGCCGCCGCCTCGCGGGCGAGGAGGACTACGCGGGCGCGGTGGCCGCGTTCCAGCGCGCGCTCGAGGTCGACGACTCGGTCGGCGGCGTGCACTGCGAGCTCGGGATGCTCGCGCAGCGCGCCGGCCAGCCCGACCTGGCCCGCCGCGAGCTCCTCGACGGAGTCGAGCGCCTGCGCCGTCGGCCGCGCCACCCCGCGTCGCGCCGCTCGCTCGGCGCCTGCCTCTACAACCTCGGGCGCCTCGAGGAGGAGCGTCACCGAGACCGGGCGCGCGCGCTGTACGCCCACTCGCTCGCGGTGCGGCCGAACCGCGTGGTGGAGGGACGCCTCCGCGAGCTCGGCGGGCCCCCCTCCCCGCTCCCGGAGCTCGCCTCGCTCCTGCGCTCCGAGCTCCTGCGCTCCGAGCTCCTGCGCCCGGAGGCCGGTCCCGCCGCGAGCCCGTGGGCGAGCGAGCCGAGCCTCGCGCGGCCGCAGCCCGACATCGACGCGCTCGCCGCCGCGGTGCGGCGCGACATCTGCCAGACGCGGATGGAGCGCTACCACGGGATGGCCTACGTCGCGGCGCAGTTCGCGCCCGACCAGTGCCCCGAGCCCTTCGTGCGGACGATCGGCGACGACGCGGCGGTGGTCTCGATGAACGTCGACTACTCGACCGTCTACTACTTCGCGGCCGCGCGCGACGGGCGCTGGCGCGGCGCCTTCGCGCTCAACGAGCCGAGCGGCGCGGCCACCGTACGCGAGGAGTACGACGAGCCGCGCGTCGAGGCGGGCCGGGGCGAAGGCGGCGCGCCGTTCTGGCTCGTATGCCTCGACGTGACCGAGGAGTCCAACGACTCGGGGTTCGACGACGAGGACACCGCCGACTGGTGGATGGCCAGCGGCACCACCTGCCACGCGCTGGCCCTCACCGACGACGGGATCGAGGAGCTCGGCCAGGTCCGCGCCGCCTGCACCGAGAGCCAGGGCGACGACGCCGGGGGCTGGAGCGCCCCGGTGAGCCTCGAGGGCGGCCAGATCCGCGTCGGCGCGGTGGAGGCGGACCACCCGGAGCGGTGCGCCAGCGGGGAACCGCCCGAGCCGGGCCTCTACCCGCCGGACGCGCTCCTGTGAGACGCCAGCCCCGGCTTGAGTTTTCCCCCGTCAACCTCTACATCGCGCCTCAACCATGAAGGTCCTCTGCGTCGTCCTGAACTACCGTACCGCCTCGATGTCGCTCGAGGCGGCCGAAGCGGGCCTCGCGGCGCTCGAGGCCGTGCCGGACAGCCGGCTCGTCATCGTCGACAACGACTCGCAGGACGGCTCGGAGGAGGCGCTGCGCGCGGGGGTGGCCGAGCGAGGCTGGGACGTCGAACAGGGCGTGGAGGTCGTGCAGACGGGCCACAACGGCGGCTTCGGCTACGGCAACAACCTCGCGATCCGGCGCGCCCTCGCGTCCGACGACCCGCCCGACTACGTCTACCTCCTCAACTCCGACGCGTTCCCCGCGCCGGACGCGATCCGCGTGCTCGTCGACTACCTCGACGCGCACCCCCACGTCGGCATCGCCGGCAGCTACATCCACGGCACCGACGGCGAGCCCCACCTCACCGCGTTCCGCTTCCCGAGCCTCACCTCCGAGGTGCTCGGCGGCTTCCGGCTCGAGGCGATCCGCCGCCTCTGGCCCGACGCCGAGGTCCCGATCCGCCCGATGCCCGAGGCCACCCGCCCGGTCGACTGGCTCGCCGGCGCCTCGATGATGCTGCGGCGCGAGTGCCTGGAGTCGGTGGGGCTGTTCGACGAGACCTTCTTCCTCTACTTCGAGGAGACCGACCTCTGCCGCCGCGCCCGCCTGCGCGGCTGGGAGACGCACTACGTGGTGGAGAGCCGCGTGGCCCACGTCGGCCACGGCTCGACCGGGCTCAAGGACAAGTCCAAGCCGATGCCGCGCTACTGGTTCGACAGCCGCCGGCACTACTTCCGGAAGAACCACGGCCGCGCCTACACCTGGGCGGCCAACACCGCGCACGCGGTCGGCCTGCTCACGTTCAAGGTGCGCGCGCCGATCCAGGGCAAGCACGACTCGGATCCGACGCGCTACCTGCGCGACTTCGTCGCCTACAACTTCCTCTCGAGGCGCCCGTGAGCCCGACCTCAGGGCGCGCGACCTCCCAGCGCGCGAGCCAGGTCGGCTTCGTCCTCATCGGGCGCAACGAGGGCGAGCGCCTCGTGCGCGCGCTCGATTCGGTCCGCGGCTCGGGTCGCCCCGTGGTCTACGTGGACAGCGCGTCCACCGACGACTCCTGCGAGCAGGCGCGGCGCCGGGGCGCGATCGTGGTCGACCTCGACATGTCGATCCCGTTCAGCGCGGCCCGCGCGCGCAACGCCGGCTGGCGCGCGCTGCTCGAGGCGCACCCGGACGTCGACCGCGTTCAGTTCATCGACGGCGACTGCGAGGTCCTGCCCGGCTGGGTGGAGGCCGCGAGCGAGACGCTCGACGCCGACCCGAGCGTGGTCGCGGTCTGCGGGTGGCGTCGCGAGCGCTACCCCGAGCGCTCCGCGTTCAACCGCGTGTGCGACGTCGAGTGGACCAGCGGGCCGGTCGGCGACGTGGACTGCTTCGGCGGCGACGTCATGATCCGCGCCAGCGCGCTCGTGGCGACCGGCGGCTACGACCCGAGCGTGATCGCGGCCGAGGACGACGAGCTGGGCGTCCGGCTCAAGCGCGCGACCGGCGGGCGCCTCGTCCGGATCGACCGCGACTCCACCCTCCACGACGCCGCGATGTACCGGGTCGGTCAGTGGTGGCAGCGCGCGAAGCGGTGCGGTCACGGCTACGCGCAGGTGAACCACCTCCACGGCGCGCCGCCCGAGCGCTACTTCGCGACCCACCTGCGGCGCACGCTGCTCTGGGGCGTCGCGGCGCCGGCGGCGGCGGCCGCGCTCAGCGTCCCGACCCTCGGCGCCTCGCTCGCGCTCTTCGCGCGCTACCCCGCGGTCGCCGCGCGCACCGCGGCCCGCACCCGGGCCGACGGCTACCCCTGGGGCCACGCGGTGGCGTGGGGCGTGAGCTGCGCGATGGCGCCGATCCCCGAGGCGCTCGGCGCCCTGAAGTTCCACGTCGATCGGGTCCTCGATCGACGCCCCGAGATCATCGAGTACAAGGACATCGAGGGCGCGGGCCCGCACGGCCGCGAGAGCGCGCGCGACACGACGCGCGAGAACACGGGAGAACGCACGTGAGCGATCGGGTCTCCGTCGGCGTCGTCGGCGCCGGCTACATCTCCGACTACCACCTCGCCGCGCTCCGCACGGTGCCCGGGGCCGAGGTGCGCGCGGTCTGCGACCTCAAGCGCAGCGCGGCCGAGCGCTTCGCGGCGGCCCACGGCATCCCCAAGGCCTACGCCGACCTCGACGAGATGCTCCGCGCCGAGCGCCTCGACGTGGTCCACGTGCTCACGCCGCCCCAGGCGCACGTCGGCCCGGCCAAGGCCTGCCTCGACGCGGGCGTCGACGTCCTCCTCGAGAAGCCCTTCGCCCACACCGTCGAGGGCTGCCAGGCGCTCGCCGCGGCCGCCGAGGCGAGCGGCCGCCAGGTCGGCACGAGCCACAACTTCCTCTTCGCCGAGCCCTACGAGCGCCTCGTCGAGGACGTGCGCAGCGGCCGCCTCGGCCGCCTCGATCAGGTCGACATCGTCTGGAACAAGGAGCTCGGCCAGATCAAGGGCGGGCCCTTCGGCGCGTGGATGCTCCAGCATCCCTCCAACATCCTCTTCGAGGTCGCGCCGCACTCCTTCGCCCACGCGGTGCACCTCGTCGAGGGCGTCACCGACGTGAGCGTCGACGCGCGCGACGAGGTCGAGCTGCCGCGCGGCCTGCGCTTCCGTCGCCGCTGGGAGATCCGCGGCTGGGCCGGCACCGTCAGCGTGCGCATCCGCTTCTCGTTCATCGAGGGCTTCCCCGAGCACTACGTCCACGTCCGCGGCAGCAACGGCGTCGGCCACGTCGACTTCGAGGCCAACACCTACACCCGCCGCGAGCACACGCCCTTCCTCCTCGACATCGATCGCTTCGCGAACGTGGCCGACGAGGCGGGCGCGTCGGTGGCCCAGGCGGGGAGCACGCTCGCGAACGTGGTGCTCGCCAAGGCCGGCCTCGTGAAGACCGACGGCCCCTTCGCGACGGGCATCGCGCGCGCGGTGCGCCGCTTCTACGAGACCCGGCAGGGCACGCTCGACGAGCGCCTCGCGCCCTCGCTGTCGACGGCCGCGATCGCGCTCGGCGAGACGGTGAAGAAGATCGCCGACCTGCCCGCGCCCCCCGGCGTGGAGCGCGGCGGCGCGGCCGCGGCCGCCGCGAGCGACACCCTCGTCGTGGGCGGCACCGGCTTCATCGGGCGCGCGCTCGTGCGGAAGCTGACCGAGGACGGCGCAAAGGTCCGCGTGCTCGCGCGCGACCCCGACGGCTGCCCGCCGGAGCTGCGCGGCCAGGGCGTCGAGGTGATGGGCGGCGACTTCACCAAGGCGGCGGACGTCGCGCGCGCCCTCGAGGGGGTCCGCGACGTCTACCACCTCGCGCGCGGCTACGGGAACACCTGGGAGGAGTACGAGCGCTGGGACGTCGAGCCGACGCGGCGCTTCGCCGAGCTCGCGCTCGAGGCGGGCGTCCGCCGCTTCAACTACGCGAGCTCGATCGCGATCTACTACGCGGGCCAGCGCGGCGGGACGATCACCGAGGACACGGGCCTCGTCGACGACATGCTCCGGGCCAACCCCTACGCGCGCAGCAAGGCCGAGAACGAGCGCGTGCTCATCGAGCTGCGGGAGCAACGCGGCTTGCCGCTCGTGATCTGGCGACCCGGCATCGTCCTCGGTCGCGGCGGCAACCCCTACCACTGGGGCGTCTGCGCCTGGCCCTACCACTCCGTCTGCCGCCTGTACGGCGACGGAAACAACCCCCTGCCGATCGTTCTGGTCGACGACGTCGCCGAGGCGATGGTCAAGGCGGCCCACGTCGAGGGGATCGAGGGCGAGAGCTTCAACCTCACCGCCGACCCCTGCATCACCGCCAACGAGTACCTCGACGAGCTCGAGCGGCGCGCGGGCGTGAAGATCAAGCGGGTCGAGATGCCCGGCTGGCGCGCCTACCTCACGGCGATGGCCAAGTACGCGGTCAAGGCGGTGGGCCGCCACCCGACCGCGGTGCGCCCGAGCTACGCCGACTGGGAAGGCCGCAACTTCGCGTCCGTGTTCGACGCGAGCAAGGCCGAGCGCGTGCTCGACTGGAGCCCGGTGAAGGACCGCGCCACGCTGGTGCGCGAAGGCATCCACGTCCCGGTCGAGGAGCACTTCGAGCTGTAGCGAGCGGAGGAGCTCGCAAGGCGTCTTCCGGAGCTCCCGTGTCCTGCCGCCCCATGAGGCGGTCCAAGGGCACGGGGGCAGATCTCGCTCAGGACAGCCGCGGGATCCCGCCGTGCGGGGTCCCGAACACGTGCAGCAGACGCCCCAGCTTCGGCCGGGTCGCGGCGAGGCTCGCGCCGATCGCCACCACGTGCATCGGATCGATGTCGCGGCGGCCGCGCTTGCCGAAGTAGGCCTGCACCATCTCGCTCAGCCCGGGCAGCAGGGTCGAGCCGCCGGCGAGGAACACCGCGTCGATGTCCTTGGTCCGCAGGTTCGCCTCGCCGAGCACCGCGTCGCAGATCACGAAGGTGCGGCGGACGAGCGCCTGCACGATCGGCGCGAGCTCGCGCTGGTGGACTTCGAGGAGCCGCTTGGTCCACGGCGCGGCGGGATCGACCGCCGCCAGGTCGAGCACCGAGGTCTCCGAGTCGGAGAGGCCCCGCTTGGCCACCTCGCAGGCCACGCACAGCCGGGCGAAGGTCTCCCGCTCGCTCGCGAGATCCCAGCCCGTCTCCTTGAGCACGCGCAGCGCCATCGCGGTGCCGAGCTCGCGGTCGACGTCGTCGCCGCCGAGGTAGGAGTCGCCGCCGCTCGCTACCACGTTGAACGGGAACTGCCGGCAGTCGACGATCGCGAGATCGAAGGTGCCGCCGCCAAGGTCGTAGACCGCGCCATAGCGAAGGTTGCTGCGCGACAGGTAGGCGATCGCGGTCGCCACCGGCTCGTCGACCAGGTGCGCGCTCACGAAGCCGGCGGCGCGGGCCGCGGCGATGGTCGCGCGCCGCTCCTCCTTGCCGAAGGCCGCCGGCACCGTGACGACCGCGTTCTGGCCCCGCGGCTCGATTCCGCCGAGGACGAGCGCCTGGGACAGGATCCGCGAGGCAACCGCGACCGGGCTCACGACCCCGGCGCGCGTCTTGATGGCGGCCGTGCCGTCGAGGTCGACGACCTCGTACAGGAAGTGCTCGGCGAAGCGCTTGGCGCGCAGGCTCAGGGGCGACGCGCCCATCAGCCGCTTGGTCGACATCAGCGTGTTTCGTGGGTCGATCGTCCGCCGGGCCTTGCCCGGCCAGCCCACCAGCTCGCCCCCCGTCGGCGGGAAGGCGACGACCGACGGCAGCAGCGTCGGAGTCGGCCCCTCCGACGCGAGCGGCACGACGGAGCCAAGGCGGGCGACCACCGTGTGAGTGGTGCCCAGGTCGATGCCAACCGTCTCGGCGGGGGGGTTCACGCGCGTTGCCATGCGAGCAGAGGCAAGGGATACGTCTCCTCAGCCCCGACGCAACCTCGCGCGGGTTTCAATAGGCATTCTGCCGGACTTTACCGCCAAAGAGCACGCCGAAGACCGTCATCACGATGATCTGGATGTCGAACAGGAGACCCCACCGCCGGATGTACTCGAGGTCGTGCTCGATGCGCTTCTCCATCTTCCAGAGCTCGTCCGTCTCCCCGCGCCACCCGTTGACCTGGGCCCAGCCGGTGAGCCCCGGCTTGACCTTGTGGCGGAGCATGTAGCCCTCGATCTTCTTGCGGTAGAGCTCGTTGTGGGCGACGGCGTGGGGCCGCGGCCCGACGAGCGACATGCTGCCGGACACCACGTGGATCAGCTGAGGGAGCTCGTCCATCGAGGTGCGCCGCAGGATCTTGCCGACCGACGTGATGCGATCGTCGTCCTTCTTCGCCTGCTTCACCTCGGCCCCGTCCTCCTGGACGGTCATCGTGCGGAACTTCAGCACCTCGATGACCTCGCCCTCGAGCCCGTAGCGGCGCTGGCGGAAGAACACCGGGCCGCGGCTCGTGAGCTTGATCGCGATGGCGATCACGAAGAAGAGCGGCGCGCCGCACACGAGGAAGAAGGTCCCGAGGACGACGTCCTCGACCCGCTTCACCCAGCCGTCGACGCCGTAGAACGGCGTCTCGAAGACGCTCACCACCGGCAGGTCGCCGAGCTGGCTCCACCGGCCGTGCAGCAGGTCGTAGACGAAGAAGTCGGGCACCAGGTAGACGCTCGCGGTGGTGTCGGCGAGCGACTTCACCAGCTCCTTGATGCGCGGCTCGGCCTTGAGCGGCAGCGCGATGTAGATGAGGTCCACCTCGCCGTTCTTGGCGCCCTCGATCACGTCCGCGAACTTGCCGACCACCCCGCCGTACTTGAGGCTGACGCGCTCGGTCCGCTCGGGGGTGCGGTCGTCGAAGAACCCGATCATGCGCATGCCGAGGTGAGGCGTGTTCACGATGCGGCGCGCGAGCTCGATGCCGATCTCGGTCGCCCCGCAGATCGCGACCGAGCGGATGTTGCGCCCCTGTGCGCGGGCGCTCCGCAGGATCATGCGCACCATCGTGCGCCACGCCGTGATCACCACCGGCGTCGCGACGAGCCAGCCGCCGCTCGCGACCCGGCTGAAGGTCTCGGTCTGCTTCAGCAGGAACGCGCCCGCGAGGAGCAGCATGACCACCGGGAGCCACGCGGCCCAGACCCGCACCATCTGGTTGGCGAGCGGGACCCCGCGCCACGGCTGGTACAGACCCGCGATCTCGCCCGTCACGTAGAAGGTGAGGATCGCCGTGCCGGTCGCCACCGTCTGGTGGTCGCCCCACTGGGAGCCCGCGTAGGCCTGGTACGCGAGGTAATGGACGACCGCGATCCACGCCGCGTCGAACACCCTCTGGGCGAGGGTGATGGTGGCTCCGTAAGGTCGTATCAGTCCGCCGCGCGCCACCACCGGAATCCTTCAGGGGGAGCGGGACCGAAGGTAGAGGCTCTCGGCCCGCGCGACAAACGCAAAAGAGGCCGTCCCCCGTTCGAGTGGGTACCCTTCATGAGGCCGATGAGAGCCCGAACGCTGCTCACCCTGCTCCTCCTCGCGCCGGCCACCGCCCGCGCGCAGTCCGTCGACGCGCTCCGCGACCGTGTGGAGGCGGTCCGGCGCGATCGCCCGCCGGGGGTCCCCGAGGGGACGCTGGTCAGCATCGACTACATGCTCGATGTCTCGGAGCGGATCGAGCGCCGGTTCGGTCCCCAGAGCGAGGCGTGGCGCGAGCGCGCCGAGCGCTTCGTCGCGGCGGCGGAGGAGGGGCGCGACCTCTTCCCGACCGCGGCCGGGCAGATCCTCAACCGAGGCTACGAGGCGTCCTTCAGCCCCGTCCGCCAGGGCTACGCGATCTACCTGCCGCCGAACTACGACCCCGAGCGCGCCTACCCGCTGATGATCGTGCTCCACGGCGGCTCGTCGAACGGCAACCTGTTCCTCGGCGTGGTGCTCGGCAACAACATGGACTGGGAGCGCTACAACCAGTTCCTCTACGACGACTTCACCGCGCGCTGGACGCCGGACTGGATCGTGGTCGCCCCCGACGGCGTCGGGCAGGTCATCTGGCGCTGGATGGGGGAGCAGGACGTCCTCGAGGTGCTCGACGACGTCCAGCGGCACTACCGCGTGGACGCGAACCGCGTGGTCCTCGGCGGGCTGAGCAACGGCGGCATGGGCGCCTACACGATCGGCTCGCGTCACGCGTGGCGGTTCAGCGCGGTCCAGGCGATGGCCGGCGCCCCGAGCTGGCTCCAGTACACCGGAGGCCGGCCGACCGACGCCGAGGTGACGGCGATGCGCCGCATCAGCGCGATGGAGCTCCTCGGGAACGTCGAAAACACGCGCTTCTTCTACTACCACGGCACCGAGGACCCGGGCCCGATGCGGCCGGCCTTCGTGCGCGAGCTCGACCGGCGGGTCGAGGAGACCGGGGTGCGGATCACCGGCCGCTGGTACCAGCACGGCCACGACCTGCTCTACCTCGTGCACCGCCACGGGCGGGTGTACCCCGACCTCGCCGAGCTCGTGCGGGACCCGCGCCCGGCCGAGGTCACGGTGGTCACGGGCGACTACCGCGCGGCCCGCCAGCACTGGGTCACGGTCACGCGGATCGCCGACTACCCCGAGCTCGCGCGCGTGCACGCGACCGCGGCCGCGGGGCGCATCGCGGTCGAGGCGAGCGAGAACACCCTCGAGCTCTCCCTCGACCTGCGCGACGCCCCCGTCGGGGCGAGCGGCGCGACCCGCATCGAGGTCGACGGGACCGAGGTCTACGACGGACCGCGCGCCCACCTCGGCCACGTAGTCCACATCGCGCGCGGCGAGGACGGCTGGCGGCTCGGCTTCCTCCCGCGGGCCGAGGGCCTCGAGAAGGTGCCCGGCCTCGCCGGCCCGATGAGCGACGCCTACCACGACCGCATCGTCCACGTGTACGGCACGCAGAACGCGGAGAACGAGCGCACCCTGCGACAGACCGCCGAGCGCGGCGCGCGCGGCTGGCCGCTCGGGCTCTGGACCCTCGAGCAGGAGGTCGTCGCGGACACCGACCTGACCGACGAGCACCTGCGCTCGGCCCACCTCGCGCTCTATGGCGGCCCCGGCGACAACGCGGTCCTCGAGCGGATCATGGATCGGCTCCCGATCCGCCTCGAGGAGGGCGCGGTCGTGATGGACAACGGCCGCCGCTTCGAGGGGCGCGACGTGGGCGTCCGCTACGTGTACCCCAACCCCGAGTCGCCGGGTCGCTACGTGCTGGTGCACGGCGGGGTCACCGCCAACGCGGTGTCCCGCACCCGCAACTTGCCTGACTTCCTCCCGGACTACGAGGTCTACGACCGGCGCACCACCGCGGCGCGCCCCCGCCTCATCGCCAACCGCAACGAGCCCCTCGCCGCCGGCTACTTCGACCGCTTCTGGAGGCTCCCCGAGTACACCGGCCCCACCGCCGAGGCGCGCCCGCTGCCGCCCGGGGTGAGCGCGGAGCGCATGCGCGAGCTCGCCCGCATCGTGGGCGCGCCGGACGACTTCATCCTGCCGACCGCGCTCTTCGAGCAGACCCCGGCGCCACAGCTCGAGCCGGGCGAGGTGCCCGAGGCGCCGGCCGCGCCGCGCCGCTTCCTCGCCCCCCGGGACGACGCCAACGGCCCGATCGCGCGCCTGATCGCGCGGCTCGTGCCGACCTTCTACAACTACCGCGCGATCATCCCCGGCGGCGTCTGGGAGACCCACGACCGCGCGGTGTTCAAGGTGCGGAGCGAGCAGGCCTGCCTCGACGCGCTCGACGAGGCCGAGATCCCCTACGAGCGGGTCACCGAAGACCTCCGCACGCCCATCCCGACGCCGGTCCGCATCACGGGGCCGGTCGGCGCGGTGCGCTTCGCGATGGTGCGCGACAACACCGAGCTGGTCGTCAGCTGCGAGATGGCGGCTCGGCTGCCGCTCCTGACGCGGATCGCGCGGCGCCAGCGCGTCAGCCGCATCACCTTCCTGTCGGCCCACCGCAACCGGCCGCGGCAGAGCTTCCACCGCATGGGGATGGCGCTCGACATCTTCTCGTTCGACACACCGCGCGGCACCCTCAGCGTGCTCGACGACTTCGTGGAGAGCCCCGCCCACACCACCTGCGAGGCGCCCGAGCCGAGCGACTGGAAGGCGGCCGCCCTGCAGCAGATCGCCTGCGATCTGGCGGAGAGTCACCGGTTCAACTCGGTGCTGACGCCCAACTACAACGAGGGCCACCGCAACCACTTCCACGTGGACATCCGGCCCGACGACAACCGCGTGTTCGTGCGCTGAACCCTCGAGTGGGCCCTCGAACGGGGCTCCGGTGGGCCCCCGAGCGCGCCCGGGCTGGCAGACCCCACCCGGTGGAAGATCGACTGGCCGCCGCGCCGCTGCATCGGCCCAACGCGAAGGCTGGACCGGTTCTTGTTAGGCTCGCGCCACATGCGCACCTCCCCCGTGACCCTCGCGTGCCTCCTCGCGCTCGGCTGCAGCGCCGGCTCTACCCCTCCCGGCCGCGACGCGGGCCCCCCGGGGACCTTCGACGCGGGCCCCGGCTTCGACGCGGGACCGCCGCGGCCCGGCTTCGACTCGGGGATGCCGCGCGACTCGGGCCCCGGGTTCAACCCCGACGCGAGCTGCGACATGACCACCCCGCTCGAGACGACCATCATCGGCGACCCGCCCGACATGATGCTCGTGGTCGACATCTCGGGCTCGATGTGCACCCCGCTGATCGACAGCTTCCCCCCGTCGATGACGACGAAGATGCTCATCATGCGGGACGCGCTGAACGGGCTCGTCGGCCGCATGGACGGCCGGATCAACTTCGGGATGATGCTCTTCCCGTCCGACGACATGTGCGGCGCAGGGACGGTGCGGAACCCGATCATGAGCCGCAACGCGAGCGCGATCATGGGCACGCTGAACGGGCTGACCACCGACTTCGTCAACTGCGCGTTCCGCCACCGCGGCGCCACCCCGACCGCGCCCTCGCTCGACGCGGCCCGCGCCCACTACGGCACGATCCCCGCCAACCCGATCGGGCGCTACGTGCTGCTCGCGACGGACGGCCTGCCCAACTGCGGACCCGCCCTGCCCGACGGCGGCACGGAGGAGACGGTCGACGAGACCGTGGCCGCGATCGCCGCGCTGCAGACCGACGGCATCCAGACCTACGTGCTCGGCCTCGGGGACGGCTTCGCGAGCGGCGGCGACGCCCTCAACCGGATGGCGACCGCCGGCGGGACGTCGCGGCCCTACAGCGCGCGCTCCGCGGGCGAGCTCAACGCGGCCCTCGACATGATCGCGGCCGCGATCATCCCGCCGAGCTGCGTGGTCGAGGTCGACGGCCCGGTCCGCAACCCGGAGCTGTTCCAGGTCTCGTTCGACGGCGGCGCGCTCATCCCGCGCGACACCTCGCGGCGGAGCGGCTGGGACTACGACGCGGCCACCAACACGATCACGTTCTACGGCGCGGAGTGCGCGGCGGTCGAGTCGGGGAGCGTCGGCAGCATCGACGTCGACTTCGGCTGCCCCGGCCCGCTCATCTGAGCCCCGCGCGCGGCCGCCCCCGGTGGACGGCCGTCCCCACCGCCTCGTCGCCTCCCACGCCACACCCCGGCGCGCGCGACCCTGCCGATCACTGGTCCCCCGCTTGCAGCCCCGGGCGGCATGCACCGCCTCCTCACGCTCGCGCTCGCCCTCGCGCTCCTCGGCTGCGACTCCTCTTCCCCGACCGACGCCGGGCCCCCGGCGCCCGGCGACGCGGGGCCCTCGGGCGGGCGTGACGCGGGGCCCTCGACCGGAGCGGACGCGGGCCCGGGCGCCACGACCGACGCGGGGCCGCCCACGATGAGCCGCGATCTCCGCTGCGGCGACGCTCCGCCCCCCGGGGCCACCCTGCCGCCGCCGCTGCCCGCCTACACGGGCGGCGCCTGCCCGACCCTACGCCCGGGCCGCAACACGCTGACCAGCTCGGGCAGCCGCCGCGAGCTCCTGCTGGTGACCCCGACCGACATGCGCCCGGACGAGCGGCTGCCGGTGGTCGTCATGTGGCACCACCTCGGCGGCGACGCGAACAGCCTGCTCGGCCAGGGCGAGGTGCAGGCCTCGGCCGATCAGCTCCGCTTCATCGCGGCCATCCCCGAGAAGAAAGGCGACCTCACCATCAACGTGGTGGTCCAGCAGTTCGACATGGTCTGGCCCTACCTCGACCAGGCGTCGGCCGCGCGCATGGAGGAGGAGGCGGTGTTCTTCGACGACATGGTCGCCTGCATCGCCGAGCAGTACCCGGTGGAGGAGAGCTGCGTCGCGACGGCCGGGATCAGCGCCGGCGCGCTCTGGTCGTCGCAGCTCCTCGCGCTGAGATCCGAGCGGCTCGCGAGCGCGATCATCCTCAGCGGCGGGGTCGGCCCGGCGACCACCAACGGCTTCATCGACGTCCGCGGGTGGAGCGGCGCGACGCACCGCGCCTCGGTCCTGCTCGCGTGGGGCGGCGCGACCGACGCGTGCGGCGCCGACTTCCACCGCGCGTCCAACAACCTCGGCGCGGCGCTCGTCGCGGGCGGCCACTTCGTCGAGGAGTGCGTGCACAACTGCGGCCACGCCGCGCCGCCCGTCGACCCGGCGGTGGGCCTGCCGATCCTGTGGCGCTTCGCGCTCGACCACCCCTACTGGCTCGAGGACGGCGAGTCGCCCTACCTCGCGGCCGGCCTGCCCGAGGGCACGCCGAGCTGGTGCGCGACCGGCCACGGCAACGCGGTCGAGCGCACCGGCGCATGCACCGCGTCGATGGCCTGCCCCGTGGGCGCGCTGTAGGCCTGCGCTCGCCGCGTCACTCGGTGACGTGAACGACGGTGCCGGGGTGCTCGCGCGACGCGCTGATCCCGTGGAACGCGTCGGGCAGCTCGGGGAGCGTCCAGAAGAAAACCCAGCGCGCGTCGGCGGGGGCGAGGTTCACGCAGCCGTGGCTCCGCACCCGACCGAAGCCGTTGTGCCAGAACGCAGCGTGGAGCGCGTAGCTGCCCTCGAAGTACATCGTCCAGGGCACGTCCTCGATGCTGTAGGCCTCGGCGCCCGCGTCGGGGTCGTCCATCGTCGTCGAGACGTGCTTCGACTGGATGCGAAAGGTCCCGGTCGGGGTGGCGAAGCCCTCGCGCCCGGTCGAGACGAGGGTCGTGAAGACCGGCCGGTCGCCCTCGTACGCGACGAGCACCTGGGAGGAGAGGTTCACGTGGATCCACCGCTCCTCGGGGCCGACCGTCGCGGGGCGCTCGATCGGCGTCGCGATCCGCATCGCGTCCTCGCGCACGATGCGCCCGCGATCACCCGTGCGGTAGCGCTGGCCGCGGCGCTCGATCACCTCGGGCCCAAGCGGCATCGGGGTGAGGCGCTCCACCGGGTCGGCCATCCGGAGCGCGCCGGTCGCCGCCTCGCGGGTCAGGCTGCGCACGCCGCCGCGGTAGACGAAGCCGACCGGGAGCTGCCAGCGCCCGCCGAGCACCACGCCGCGCATCGTCGGGGGGCTCGCCTCGGCGACCGCGTCGGCCGGGACGTACGCGCCGCGGACGGTCCGGTAGAAGCGACCGTCGACCGTGTCCTCGAGCCGGTCGATGCTCACGTAGAAGCCGCGCTGCATGCGCATCCGCAGGAACGACGGCTGCTCATCCGCCGCGGGCGCCGCGGGGGCCGCCTCCTGCGCCGGGGCCTCCGCCGCGGGCTCCTCCTCCTCGGAGGGCGCGGCCTCGTCGAGCCCGGGCGGCGCCTCGAGGTCCGGCTCGACGGTCGGCTCCGGATCGGCCGCCTCCGCCTCCTGGGCAGCGCGGCGCCGGGCGATCCACTCGCGCGCCAGCCGCTGCTCCTCCGCGCTCGGCGCGTGCCAGAACTGCGGCGTGTCGTCGCGCGTGACCCAGCCGTAGGCGTAGGGCAGCGCGTTGTCGATCGCGGCCCCGACCGGCGAAGGCTGGAAGGTCTGCGGCTGCTCGCCGAGCTGGAAGCCCTCCCCACGGCAGACGTAGCCGCCCCCGGGCACCGAGGCCCAGCCGCGTGCGCAGCCTGGACCACGCAACGTAGGCTGCGCCCGGAACTGGGCCCCTCGCCGCATGTAGCCGACTACGGGGCTCGACCCGTCGGGGCGCTTCCGGACCTGCGCGAGGAAGTGGTAGGCGACCCCGTGCCACGGGTACTCGCGCTCGAACGCGAGGCGCGCGGCCTCGGCGCGCGCCCGGGCGACCGCCTCGGGATCCGGCGCGGGCGGGGGCGGCGGCGCGGGCGGGGGTGGCGGCTCCGCGTCCGGGGGATCGACGGGCGCCGAGGGCGCGACCTCGACCGGCGCGGCCGGGGTCGGCTCGCGCGGGGTCAGCTCGATCGGCGACAGCTCGCCCTCGCCGCACCCGAGCAGGGTGCAAGCCACGAGCAGCGTCTCGATCCGCCGGGTTCTCCGCCAGCGCGCCATGGGCCGCACTCCGGATCGCACGCGCGGCGCCGGGCGTCCAAAAAGCGACGAATGGTCGGCTCGCGTCAGCCGCGCGCGGGGAGGCGCAGCTCGATGCGCCGGAGCAGGCGCGCCGCGCTGGGCAGCGCGTAGGCGTCGATCGCGAGCGCGAGCAGGGCGGCGACGACCGGCGCGATCAGCCCGAGGGCGGCGAGGCCGACGAGCAGGCCCCCGCCGAGGGTGGCCACGGTGGTCCCGCGCCACGCCGCCCGGCGGGCGGCCCGCGCCAGCCAGAGCGCGGCCGCCGCGTCCCGGACGTCGTCACCGGTCAACGCGATCGCGCGCTCGCCCTCGGGCGCGCCGGCCGCGCCGAGCACCACCGGGACCTGGGCCGCCTCGAGCGCGGGATCGTCGCCGCCCGGCCGGCCGATCGTCGCGACCACCCCGCCGGTCTCCGCGAGCCGGCGCACGTCCGCGGCCTGCTCGTGCGGGAGCAGCTCCGCCTTCACGTGGGTGATGTCGAGCGGCCGCGCGAGCGCCTCGACCGTCCCGCGGTGATCGCCCGAGAGGAGCACCACCTCGATGCCCTGGTCGATCAGGCGCTGCACCGCCGCGCGCGCGCCGAGGCGATCCTCGTCGCGGAGGCAGATCACCGCGCGCACGCGGCCCTCGACGCCGACGAAGACCACCGTCTGCCCGCGCTCCTCGGCCCGGGCCGCGTCCGCGTCGGCCACCGCGACCGAGACGCCCTCGTCGAGGAGCAGCGCGCGGTTGCCCACCACCAGCTCGGCGCCGTCGGCCGAGAGCGCGGTGAGCCCCCGCCCCGGCACGAGCGTCGCGCGGCGGACCGCCTCGATGCCGATGCCGCGCCGCGCGCAGAACCGGAGGATCGCGTGCCCGATGGGGTGTGGCTCCACCGCCGCCTCGGCGCCGGCCACGAGCGAGACCAGCGGCTGCCAGGGCGCGTCGTCGACCGCGTGGATCTCGACCACCTCCGGCTCGCCCTCGGTGATCGTCCCGTGCGCGCAGAGCGCGGCGATGGTCGTGCGGCCCGCGCGATCCACCGCGCGCGCGTTCGCGAAGGCGATGCCCCGCTCGGCCGCGGTCGCCGCCGCCGCGACGTAGGGCGCCTCGGACGCCCGCCGGATCGCCACGAGCGGCGCGGCCAGCATCACCGCGGCCATCGCGCGCAGCACGACCTCGAGGCTCGGATCGGTGACCGACAGCAGCGTCGCGCTCAGCAGCGCCGCCGCGAGGGCGACCGGCCCGCCCCAGCGCGTGACCTGCGCCGCCAGCCGGGTCAGCCGCGCCGCCTCGGCGCCCCGCGCGTCGCCGAAGCTCGCCGGCCGCACCAGCGCCCGCCCCGCGCCGACCCGGGTCGCGAGGACGCGGACCTCGCCCTCGGTGACGCGCGCCCCCGCGAGCATCGCGTCGCCCGTCCGCCGCCGGACGGCGGTGCGCGACGACGGGTGCAGGTAGGCCATCGCCTCGCCCGCCTGGACCACCCCGTCGACGCCGAGCACCTCGCCCTCGCCGACGACCACCTCCTGCCCCGCGCGCACCGCGGTCGCCGGCGCGGCCTCCCACTCGAGGCGGGTCGCCCACTCGGCGGACGGCTTCCACACCCGGACGCGCACCGGCATCTTGGAGACGAGCTCCTCCGCGACCCGCTCGACCGGGTCGGTGGACTGGGCGTCGAGCCAGTGTCGCATCACGACCGCCGCGGCCGCGAAGCTCGCGCCGGCGAGCGCGAGGCGCGGGTCGGCGAGCGGCCCCTCCAGGAGCGCCGAGACGGCCGCGAGGATCGCCCCCGCCGGTGGCAGCCCCCAGCCCAGCCAGCCCACCTCGCGCCGCGACGGCCACGCGCGCACCAGCGCTACGCTCGAGGCGATCGCGACCGCGGCGGCCGAGAGCACGGCCACGATCGGGTTCTGCGCGAACGCGCCGAGCAGCAGCCCGGTCCCGGCCGCGCCGAGGCCGAGCCAGGGCGGCGGGTCCCGCGGCGCGCTCATGGCGCGGTAGGCGGCGGAGCGGTCGGCCTGGGGGCGCGCGACCGGGGCCGGCGGCGCGGGGGTCGGGTCACGGCGCGGCGGGAGCGTGAGGCGAGGCGGCCGGGCGCTCTCGTGGGACCGCTCCCCGTCGCGGAACCGGTCACGGCACGCCGCGTCGCAGAGGAAGCGGAAGCCGTCCTCGAAGAGCAGCACCTCGCCGGCGCGCAGCGGCTCCACTGGCGCGCCGCACGCCGGGCACGGTCGCTCCGCGAGCCGAGGCCGCTCCTCCACCGGCGCGGCTTACCGGCCGGCGCGGCGCGAGGCAACCCCGCCGCACCGTCCGCGGTCGCCGTGTCCCGCGCTCCGGGCGGCATCGCGGCCCGCCGCATTGACCCCCCGCCGGATCTGCGCGAGCTTCGGGCCCCCATGAGCGACAAGGCCTGGGGCGGACGCTTCGATCAAGAGCTGGACGCGCTCGCCGCGCGCTTCAGCGCGAGCGTCGACTTCGATCAACGGCTCGCGGACCAGGACGTCCGTGGCTCGATCGCCCACGTGCGGATGCTCGCCGCGCGCGGCGTGGTGTCCGGCGCGGACGCGGACGCCATCGTGGCCGGGCTCAGCCAGCTCCGCGAGGAGATCGCGGCCGGCGAGATGCCCTGGGACCCGGCGCTCGAGGACGTCCACATGAACATCGAGACGCGCCTCACCGCGCGGATCGGCGAGGCGGGCAAGCGCCTGCACACGGGGCGGAGCCGCAACGACCAGGTCGCGACCGACATGCGCCTCTGGACCCGCGAGGCGATCGACGACACCGCGCGGCGCATCGACCGCCTGCTCGGAGTCCTCGCGACGCGCGCGGCCGAGAGCCACGACCACCTGCTGCCGGGCTACACGCACCTCCAGCGCGCTCAGCCGGTGCGGCTGAGCCACCACCTCCTGGCGTGGGCCGAGATGCTCGAGCGCGACCGCGGCCGGCTCCTCGACGCGCGCGCCCGCCTCAACGAGTGTCCGCTCGGCTCGGCCGCGCTCGCCGGGACGACCTTCCCCCTCGATCGCGACGCCACCGCGGCCGCGCTCGGCTTCGATCGGCCGACCCGCAACTCGCTCGATGCGGTGGGCTCGCGCGACTTCCTCCTCGAGGCGGTGGGCGCGCTCAGCATCTGCGCGATCCACCTCTCGCGGGTCGCCGAGGAGCTCGTGCTCTGGAGCAGCCAGGAGTTCGCGTTCGTCGAGATGAGCGACGCGTTCACGACCGGCTCGAGCATCATGCCGCAGAAGAAGAACCCCGACATGGCCGAGCTGGTGCGCGGCAAGACGGGGCGCGTGGTCGGCCACCTCGTGAGCCTGATGATGCTCATGAAGGCGCTGCCGCTCGCGTACAACCGCGACATGCAGGAGGACAAGCCGCCGGTGTTCGACGCCTTCGACACCGTGCGCGACTCCCTCGACGTCCTCGCGGGCTGCCTCGACAGCGCGCGCTTCGATAGGGCGCGCATGGCCGAGGCGCTGCGGCGCGGCTTCGTCGAGGCGACCGAGGTCGCCGACTGGCTCGCCGAGCGCGGCGTCCCCTTCCGCGACGCGCACCACGTGAGCGGCCGCCTCGTCCGGCGCTGCGTCGAGGCGGGCAAGACGCTGCCCGAGCTGACCCTCGACGAGCTCCGCGAGGAACACCCGAGCTTCGACGAGAGCATCTTCGCCGCGCTCGACGCCGAGACCGCGATCGAGCGGCGCGCGCTCGTCGGCGGGCCGGCGAAGGCGCAGGTCGAGGCCCAGGTCGCGGCGCTCCGCGCCCGCCTCGCGGAGCGGGCCTGACGGTGGAGCGCGGCACCCGCGCCGACGTCCCCCCGAGCGCGCACTTCACCTACGAGGGCGGCGCGCTCACCTGCGACGGCGTCACGCTCGAGTCGATCGCGGCGCGCTTCGGCACGCCGACCTACGTCTACTCCGCGAGCTCGATCGACCACGCCTACGAGCGCATGGTCGCCGCCGTCCCGCGACCGTGCCTCGTCGCCTACGCGATCAAGGCCAACAGCAACCTGTCGATCCTCCGGCGCCTCGCGGCGCGCGGCTGCGGCGCGGACATCGTCTCCGGCGGCGAGCTCGCCCGCTGTCTGCGCGCCGGGATCCGCCCCCAGGACATCGTGTTCTCTGGTGTTGGAAAGACGGACGAGGAGCTGGAGGCGGCCCTCGACGCGGACATCCGCGCCGTCCACGTCGAGAGCGTCCCGGAGATCGACGCGCTCGAGCAGATCGCGGCCCGCCGCGGGTCCCCGGCGCGGATCACGCTCCGCGTGAACCCGGACGTCGACCCCGACACGCACCCCTACATCGCGACCGGCCTCCACGACACGAAGTTCGGCCTCGAGCTCGACGTCGCCCGCGCGCTGCTCCCGCGGCTGATCACGAGCCCACACCTCACCCTCGAGGGGGTCGCCTGCCACATCGGCTCGCAGCTCGGCTCGGCCTCTCCGATGGCCGACGCGGTCGAGATCCTCGGGCGCTTCGCCCGTGAGTGTGTCGACGCGGGCGCGCCGCTCCGCTCCCTCGACGCCGGCGGGGGCTGGCCGATCCGCTACGGCGACGAGGACGACGCGCATCCGCCGTGGCCCGCCTTCGGCGCGGCGATCGAGGAGGGCCTGCGGCGCTCGGGCGCGGACGCGCTGGACCTCGAGCTGATCGTCGAGCCCGGACGAGCGCTGGTCGGCGAGGCCGGCGCGCTCCTCACCCGCGTGATCTACGTGAAGGAGCAGGCGTCCAAGCGATTTGTCATCGTCGACGCCGCGATGACCGAGCTCATCCGCCCGGCGCTCTACGACGCCTACCACGCGGTGATGAGCGCGCGCGAGGGCGCGGGCGCCGCCCCCGGGGACCTCGTCGGGCCGGTGTGCGAGACGGGCGACTTCTTCGCGGTCGACCGCGCGCTCCCCGACGCGCGCCGCGGCGACCTCCTGCTGGTGCGCGGCGCCGGCGCCTACGGCACCTCGATGGCGAGCAACTACAACTCACGCCCGCTCGCGGCCGAGGTGCTCGTCGAGGGCGGCGAGGCGCGGGTGATCCGGCGCCGGCAGACGGTCGAGGACCTCTGGCGGGGCGAGTGAGCGCGCCCGAGGCCTCCATCCCGCGCCGCCTGTGGTCGCTGAGCTGGCCGGTGATCGGCCTGAACGTCCTCAACGTGCTCGCCCTCGCGGTGGACACGGCGATGTGCGGCCGCCTCCCGAACGCCGAGGCCGCGCTCACCGGCCTCGGCTTCGCGACCCAGCTCGTGTTCCTGCTGATGGTCGGCATGATGGGCCTGCTCGTCGGCTCGGTCGCGCTGATCGCGCGCGCGCACGGCGCCAAGGACCGCGAGCGCGTCGACCACGTCCTCGCGCAGTCGCTCCAGCTCACCGTGATCCTCGGCGTCGTGGTCGGCGTGCTGGGCAACGTCCTCGCGGAGCCGACCATGCGGCTGCTCGGCGCGCGCGGCGAGGCGCTCAGCGAGGGCGTCACCTATCTGCGGCCGCTCCTCGCCGCGACCGCGTTCTACTACCTCAGCCTCTTCTTCGCCGGGGTGCTGCGCGGGGTCGGCAACACGCAGCTCGCCTTCGCGGTCGCGCTGGTCGCGAACCTCGTCAACGTCGCGATCAACTACTGCCTGATCCTCGGCAACCTCGGGTTCCCGTCGCTCGGCGTGTTCGGCGCCGCGATCGGCACCGTCTCGTCGCAGGTCACGTCGGTCGTCCTGATCGTCGTGATGCTCCGGCGGGGCGCGGTCGACGCGCTAACCGTCCGCTTCACGCCGCGCCGGATCGACGGCGCGCTCGCCCGCGAGCTGTGGAAGGTGGGCTTCCCGGCCGCGACCGACCTCGTGATCCTCAACGCCTCGTTCCTGTCGATCCTCGGGATGCTCGGCCGGATCGATCAGGTCGCGGTGGCGGCCCACGGGATCGGGCTGCGCATCCAGGCGCTCGCCTTCGTCCCCGGGCTCAGCATCTCGCAGGCGGTGGGCGCGATGGTCGGCAACGCGCTCGGCGCGCGACGGGTGGACGAGGCCCGCGCCGTCACCCGCGCCGGCGTCGCGCTCTGCGCGCTCGTGATGACCGCGCTCGCGATCCCGATCGTCCTGGGCGCGCAGCCGATCGTGAGCGTCTTCGACGTCCCCGCGGGCACGCCGCTCGAGCGCTACTCGATCGAGTGGATCCAGCTCCTCGGCTACGGGATGCCCATCGTCGGCGTCCACGTCGCGCTCACCGGCATGCTCCGTGGCGCCGGCGCGACCTGGACGAGCCTCCAGATCAACCTCGTGACGACCGTCGTCCAGATCCCGATGAGCTGGGCGCTCGGCTTCCCGCTCGGGCTCGGCGCGTGGGGCGTGTGGGCGGCCTTCCCGATCTCGTTCGTGCTCAAGACCGTCATCGACGTGTTCGTCTACCGGCGCGGGAGCTGGGCTCGGGTCGGCACGCGCGCGTGACCTCGCCCCGCGCGGATCACAGCGCGCACCGGAGGATCACCATGTCGTTCTCCGCCGGCTCGAGCGCGTAGCCGCGCGACTCGAAGAGGCGAATCAGCTTCTCGTTGTCGCGGTCGGTGTAGGTCGCGGACGCGACGAGCCCCCGGCCGCGCATCCAGGCCTCGCCGCGATCGAGGAGCGCGCGCGCCACCCCGAGCCGGCGAGACGCGGGGTCGACGTACGTCGTCGCGAACAGGCCAAAGCGCGCGCCGGCCTCGTCGACCTCCTCGCGCACGATCGTGTGGCCGAGCCGGGCGTCGCCCGCGAGGGCGAGGAACACCGCCGCGTCCGGGCGGAGGTGCTGGCGCACGCGACCCTCGAGCCACTCGCGGGTGTACATCGCCCCGCCGCGCGCCTCCCCCAGCACCTCCACGAGGGTCGCGCGCATCCGCGCGGCGACCTCCGCCACCGCCGCCTCGTCGTCGCCGGCCAGGGCCTCTACCCGCAGCGCGTCCACGCGGCGGTCATGGGGTCGTCTCCGCCGCTCGACCAGCCGCGCTCGACCCGGTCACGGACGGCGCCCTCGCGGCTACGTTCTCCGGGGCGCCAAGGACCCGGGCCCCGCCGCCGTCGAAGGAACCGCATGAGTCGCCTCCCGTCCCCCTCGCCCCTCCGCTCGGTCGCCGCCCTCGCGCTCGCGCTCGCGGTGGCCCTTCCGCTCGCGTTCCCGTTGGGCTCGGCCCAGGCGCGACGCCGGCCCCCGCCCGACCCGGCGCCGGTCCCCATCCCGGTCCAGCACGACCTCATCGCCCACGAGTGGGGCGTCTGGGTGCTCGAGGGCGGTCGGCAGGTGGCCCTCGCCGAGCTGGCCGCCGAGGTGCCACCGTTCGTCCACCGCGCGCCCGCGGTTGGCCCGGCCCCGCCGCTCCACCACCGCCCGCCCGCGGTGTCCCGCAAGCCGGTTCTCTTCCTCTACGCCACCGGGCAGATGCAGGTCCGGGTGCAGGTCGGATTCACCGGCGGCACGCCGAGGCTCCACTACCCCGCGGCTCAGGCGGTCGCGGGCCCGACCGGGGGCGGCCTCCACTGGGACCTCCGGGTGAGCCCGAACCTCGAGCGCTCCCCCGCCCCGGTGGTGGCCGGCCACTTCTGGCACGACCTGCGCGCGGCCGGGGCGAGCTACGTCACGGCGGTCGACGGGACGACCGAGCGGTTCCTCTTCTACGACGGCCCGGTCGCCTTCGAGCCGTCGTTCCTCGTGCAGCACCGCCCCGGCGGCGCGCAGGTCTCGCCGACCTCCACCGAGCGCGTCGTCTACCTGATCGAGGGCGATCGATTCGTGGAGGCGGAGGTCGACCCGAACACCCACGCCTCGCGGGCCTTGCTGCAGGGCGACATGGAGGCGCTGCGGACGCGCCTCGCGGCCGAGGCCATGGCGCGCGGCCTCACCAGCGGGGAGACCACCGCCCTCCTCGACACCTGGCGCGACGAGCTCTTCGCGCCGGGCCGGCGCCGCGCGGTCTACTTCGTCCCGCGCGAGGCCTACGACCGGATGCTCCCCCTCGCGATCACCCCGGCCCCGAGCGCGCTCGTGCGGGTCGGCCTGGTGATCGACCGCGGCTGAACGCGCTACCCTCGGCGCGTGGGCAAGAAGCGCCGCGATCCGGTCGACGTCACCCCCTCGGGCGAGCTGACCCACAGCCCGTTCGCGGCCCTGCTCGGGGCGGACCTGCCGCCGGGCCCGGCCGCCCCCGAGGCGCCGCCCGAGGAGGCCCCCGCCGCCGACGGCGCCCGCTTCCTCGCCAAGGTCGTCGTGCGCCGCGAGCGCAAGGGCCGCGGCGGCAAGACCGTCACCCGCGTCAGCGGCGTCACCGAGCCCCATCGAGAGCCGGTCGCCCTCGCGCTCAAGCGGGCGCTCGGCTGCGCGGCGAGCGTGGAGGGCGAAGACGTGATCCTCGGCGGCGACCTCGTCGATCGCGCCGCCGAGTGGATCGCCGGCGAGGGCGCGCGCCGTGTGGTCCGCGGCTGATCGTTGCGGCTCCGTCGGGCCTCAGCGCGGGTCCACCGCCGCGCTCGCGGCCGCGCAGCGCGCGTCGTCCGGCGCGCCCGCCAGCCATCCGTAGACGCAGCGGTAGGCGTCGTCGTCCCGGCTCTCCCAGACGTCGCCTCCCACGTGAGGCAGCCCGCCGGCCGCCTCCGCGAGCGGCTTGAGCAGCGCGACGTGCGCGTCGATCGCGGACGGCGCAGGATCGATCCCGAGGAACGCCTGCGCGTTGAGCGCGGCCTCCTCCGCCGTGAGCTCCTCGCCCCGCAGCTCCGCGCGCAGCCGCAGGCCATCTCGCGCGTAGAGGCGCAGCGGGCGGCCCGGGTCGCCGTGGCAGTCGAGGCTCCCGCAGCCGTAGCCCACCACCACCTGGACGTGGGCCTCGTAGTAGGCCGCGTCGGCCATCGGCAGCGGGTCCGTCT
>JAUHXR010000313.1 GCA_030426845.1 Polyangia bacterium
GTGTTTTCGCGTCGCGCGGCTGTCCATCTTCTGTCCATTTTCTGGGCGGCGGAGCACGAGAGGCGCCGCGGCTGACGTGACCCGTGACCGGCCTTTGCTTGCCGCTCCCCGGGCTCCATGCTCCCATCCGGCCTCGTTTCGGATTGGAGGTAGGTTTCGATGGCTCGACATTTGGTGATCTGTGCTCTCGCGCTCTCGTCCTTCGCGCTCGTCGGCTGCGGCGGCGGTGGCGGCGGCGGTGACGAGGGCGGCGGCGGCGAGGGCACGGGCGGCGGCGAGTCGGCCGACCTCTCGGCCTACGAGGGCCCCATCGCGTCGAACGACCTCGCCACGGGCGAGCAGTTCTACAACGACGTCTGCATGGCCTGCCACGCCAGCACCCACCCGCTCGCGAACCTCGGCTGGAGCGCGGCCGCGATGCGCCGCCAGATCCGCGAGGGCGGCGACGGCATGCCGGCGATCTCCGCCAGCCAGATGAGCGACGCGCAGATGGAGGCGGTCCTCGCCTTCATGGTGACCAACGGCGGCGTGACGGCCGATGGCGGCGCGGCCGGCGACGCCGACGCGGCCGGCGACGACGCGATCTGAATCGACCTTCAATCGCTGAGCCCGCGAGCTCCCCGTGGGTCTGGAGCGGCGCGCGCCTCGTTCGCGCGCCGCTCGACCTGCGAGCAGACGGGTGGTCTCCGGTGTGCTGACTCCCGCGCGCTGACTCCCACGCGCTGGGCGGGCGACCACGACGTCCTACGCGTACGAGGACGTGCGCGTCGGACTCTGCAGCCCCGCTACTCGCCCCGCAGGTGCTGCTCGAAGAAGCTCATGATGCGGGCGTGCATCCGCCGCATCGTGCTCGGCTCGGGCACCATGTGGGTCAGCCCGCTGAGCGCGAGCAGCTCGGCCGGGCGGCCGGCGTGGAACGTCGCGTCTTGCAGCTTCAGCGCGTGGCTGAAGTAGACGTTGTCGTCGGCGGTGCCGTGGATGATGAGCAGCGGGGCGACGCCCGCCTCGCCGATCGGCCGCGCCGCGAAGGTCAGCGCCGAGGACCGCTGGTACGCGCCCTCCGCGCCCTCCTCCTCGGGGAGGCCGAGGTAGCGCTCGGTGTAGTGCGTGTCGTAGTCGCGCCACTCGCTGACCGGCGCGCCCGCGACCCCCGCGCGGAACACGTCCGGCCGCTGGAGCGCAGCCATCGCGCTGAAGTAGCCGCCGAAGCTCCAGCCCCAGACGCCGACCCGGTCCATGTCCATCTGCGGGATGCGATCGCCGAGCTGCTGGAGCGCCTCGATCTGATCCTCGAGCGGCGCGCTGATGAAGTCCTCGTCGATCGCGCGCTCCCACTCGCGACCGCGGCCCGGCGTCCCGCGGCCGTCGATCGTCACGACGATGTAGTGGTGGTCCGCCTGCCACTGCGAGAGCAGGTAGCGCTGCGGCGTCCGCGTCACGTACCGGACGTGGGGGCCCGCGTAGACGTGGAGGATCACCGGGTAGGTCGCGTCCTCGTCGAAGTCGTGCGGGCGCGCCACCACCGCGCGCCACTCGCGCCGGCCGACCGTCTCGAAGGTGAGGTTCGCCTCGAGCGGCGGCTCCTCAGCGCCGCTCGAGAGCGCGCCCACCCGCTCGCCGGCCCGCTCGACCACGCTCTCGATCGTGCCGTCCTCGGCGTGGCGGCTGAGGACGATCACCTCGCCGTCGCGCGAGACCACCGCGCTGTGCTCGCCCGCGCCCTCGGTGATCGCCTCGGGCTCGACCTCGCCGCTCAGCGAGATGCGCCACACCTGCGTGCTCGTCGGATCCTCGCTCGCGGTCACCCACGCGCGATCGCGCTCGGCGTCCACCGCCACGAGGCCGCGGTAGCCGAAGCCCGCCGGCGTGAGCCAGCGCGCGGGCTGCCCCGCCTCGTCGCGGACCTCGAGCCGCCAGTCGCCCTCGCGCTCGGTGCTCCACAGCAGCTCGAGCGCCTCGCCGCGACGGATCCAGCGGGGCACGGACTCGTCCAGATTGAGCCACGCCTCGTCGCGCTCGGTGAGCAAGGCGGCGGTGCGCCCGTTCGAGAGGTCGACGCGGAGCAACGTCTCTTCCTCCTGCTCACGGTCCTGTACGAGGATCGTGAGCGGCCCTTGCGCGCCCCACTGGACGGCCGCGAGGTAGGGGTAGGCGTCGTGGTCCCACTCGACCCAGCGGGTGGAGCCGCCGGAGATCGGCAGGAGCCCGAGGGTGACGCGCGCGTTCTGCTGGCCCGGGCGCGGGTACGGCCAGCTCTGCGGCTCGCGCTCGGGGTGCGCCGGGTCGAGGATGTGCATCCGCTCCATCCCCGTGTGATCGGTGCGCTGGTACGCGAGCGACTGGCCGTCGGGGGCCCACCAGTAGCCGCGCATCCGGCCCATCTCCTCCTGGGCCACGAACTCCGCGAGCCCGTGCTCGATCTCCTCGCTCTCGCGCGTCGTGAGGCGTCGCTCCGCGCCGGTCGCCACGTCGATCACGTAGAGGTCGCCGCCGCGCACGCACGCGATGTGGGTGCCGGTCGGGCTGAAGCGCGGGTCGATCGCGGGGCCGTTGTCGCTCTCGAGCTCGCGGATCGCGCCCTCCTCGCCGATGCGCGCGCGGTCGACGAGGAACAGGCGACCGCTCAGCGGCACGAGGAGCTGCGCGCCGTCAGGCGAGACGGAGAACGACGCGAGGCCCCGGGCGGTCACGCGCATGCGCTCGCGGCGGGCGCGCTCCTCGGCCGTCAGCTCCTCGTCGTCGCCGTCGAGGAGCTGCGCCGCCTCGAGCAGGACGCGCTCCTCGCCGCTCGCGACGTCGAACGCGTAGAGCCGACCCTCGACGCTGCGGCTCTCGGAGCGGAGGAACAGCACCTCGCTCCCGTCGGGGAGGATCGTGATCGCGCGCGGGTGCCCGTTGCGGAACCGGTTCGTCTCCGCGTAGGCGTCGAGGAAGCTCGGGTCCGGGGTCGCGGCCGCGGCCAGGGTGGACTCCTCGGCCGACGGCTCGCCGCCGCCCCCCGAGGGGTTGGGATCCTCGGGGGGCTCCGCGGTGCTCGAGCAGCCGGCGGAGACGACAAATGCGGGGATGAGATGCATGAGGGCGCGCGGGGTCTTCATCGGGAGGCGCGAGCGTGCCTGCCGTGGCGCGTCCCTTCAACCGGACCGAAGCCGAGAGCGCGGTATCATGAGCCCATGCGATGCTTGCACGGAGCGCTCTTCGGCGCCGCCCTGGCGCTGGTCGCGGCCCCCGCCGACGCCCAGACCGACGACGCCCAGACCCACGACGACACACGCGCGCGGCTCCACTTCGAGGCCGCCTCCTCCCACTTCAACGACGGCGACTACGAGCGCGCGCTCGAGGAGTTCCGCCGCTCGTACGAGCTCAGCGGGCGACCGGGGCTCCTGTTCAACATCGGCGTCAGCCTCGAGCGCCTCGGGCAGTACGCCGAGGCCGCCGACCACATGGAGCGCTACCTCGCGTCCGGCGCCGAGGTGCCCAACCGCGAGCAGCTCGAGGCGCGGGTGCAGAACCTCCGCCGCCGGGCCGCGGAGCGCGCGTCCGAGCAAGCGGAGCCGGGCGAAGAAGCCGACGATGGCGCGCGGCCGCCCACCGATCTGATCTACGTGGGCATGGCCGCCCTCATCGCGGCCGCGGCCGGCGGGATCGCCGCGGGCGTGCTCGGCGGGCTCGCGCTCTCGGAGGAGGACGGCGCGCGCGAGGGGTGCTTCGCCACGCTGAGCTGCACGCCCGGCGACGTCCAGGGCATCGACGACCTCGCCCTCGGCGCCGACGTGGCCGGGACGGCGGCGGCGGTCCTCGCCGCGGCTGGGGTGACGTTCGTCGCGCTCGCCCACGCGCTCCGCCCCTCGGCGGACTCGACGGAGGACGGAGCGGCGGACGAGGCGGCCTTCGCGCCCATGGTCGGGCCCGGCCTCGCCGGTGTCAGCCTCCGGGGGTCGCTGTGAGCCGCGCGGGCCAACCGTACGTCCTCGCGCTGGGCGCGGCGGTCCTCCTCGCGGGGTGCACGCTCGTGACCGACTCGAGCCAGTTCCTCGTGGACGCGGCGGGGCGCGACGCTGGACCGCCGCCCGATCGCGACGCCGGCCCGCCGACCGCGCGCGACAGCGGACCGGACGCGATGACCGGCGAGGACGGGGGGCCGCCCGTCGACGGGGGGGACGGCCCGCCGCGGGTCGTGTACATCTCCGGCACGGTCCCGGACAGCGGCACGTCCAGCCTGTCGCGCCATGAGTTCGGGTTCGTCGCCGATCCCAGCGCCACGGGCGACGCCTTCGAGTGTCAGCTCGAGTCGGTGACCGCCTCCGGCTCCGCGTCCACGGGGTTCACGGCCTGCACCAGCCCCTTCTCGGTCGAGCTCCTCGAGGCGGGCGCGCACACCCTGTCGGTCCGCGCGATGGGCGCGAGCACCGGGTTCGGCCCGCCAGCGGTGCGCAGCTTCACGGTGGAGGCGGTCGCGACCGACATCCCGACGATCCAGCGAGGGGTGGACGACGGCAGCTTCACCCTCGAGACGCTCGTCACGGTCACCGCGCGGGTCCAGCGCGACATCCCGGCCGGCGGCGCGTTCTCCCGAGAGGTGGTGCTCGCGGACGCCGGCGGCTCCACCCTCGCGGCCGTGTCGTGGCACGGCATCTTCAGCCAGCCGCGCGACCCGACCGAGGCGACCTTCGCCGCGGGGGTCGAGGTGACGGTGACCGGCACGGTGCGCGAGCTCGACGGCAACACGGAGATCGTCGGAGCGACCTACGCGCGCGGCACGACCCGCGCGCCGTACAGCTTCTACGGCACGCGCAACGCGACCGAGCTCTCGATGGAGGCGCTCGAGGGCCTCGTCATCGACGTGGCCGGCGGCGTCCCGACGAACTTCAACTGCACCGCCTGCATCGGCTCGCCGAGCGGCCCCTACTGCCTCGAGACCTGCGAGGGAGGCTGTCGCCCGCTACGCCACCGGAACCTGACCGGAGACCGCGACTACGGCCGGGACGGCTTCTACACCTCGGCGCTCCGCCAGGCCGGGGCTGGGCGGCCCGAGCTCTGGGTCACCGACTTCGTCGACCAGTCGGACGCCTGCTTGTGAGCCGACGCTACGCGACCATGGCCCTCGCGCTCGCGCTCGTCGCGTGCGGCGAGGAGACGACGACCACGGCGGCTCCCTCGACCGAGGCGCCGACCGGAGCCCCGAGCGAGCCGCCGACCGGAGCCCCGAGCGGGCCGCCGGAGCAAGCCCCCCCCGACGAGGCCGAGCCACCTGACGAGGAGGCCCGCGCCGAGGGCGACGAAGCGCCTGCGCCCGACACCCCGCCGGTGAACCTGCTGACCGTCGCGCCGACCTCGGTCGCGGTGTCGAGCGTCTACGAGGGCCGCTTCAGTCAGGTCGAGCGCCTGGTCGACGGGAACCCGGAGACGGCGTGGAACTCGCGCACCGGCGACCTCGAGGGCGCGTGGATCGCGTTCCGGCTCCCGCCCGGGGCTCGGCTGAGCGCGATCGAGCTGACGGTCGGCTTCACCCACCGGACCGCGCGCGCGGACCTGTTCACCGGCAACCACCGGATCCGGCGCGTGCGCGTGACCCGGGACGGAGAGCCGCTCGGCGAGCACACGCTCGACCCGAGCTCCCAGGAGATGCAGACGATCCCGGTCAGCGGGCCGCGAGGCGACTACCGGGTCGAGATCCTCGACCTCGAGCCGGGGACGCGCGACGACTGGCGCGAGGTCTGCGTCTCGGAGCTGCGCGTGATGGGCCACCTCGGACCCGGCGAGGCGCCCGGCCGCTACACGCCGGCGCTCGGCGTCGAGGGGCTGCCGGCCCTGCCGATGGCCGAGGTCGACAGCGACGAGGCCGTCGAGGACCTCGAGATCGAGATCGAGAGCTTCACCGTGCTGTGGGAGGCCTACGAAGCGGAGCAGATCCACGCCGAGTTCCAGACCGGCGAGCCGGGGGTGAGCGGCGAGGAGGCGCAGTCGTTCCGGCAGGAGCGTCGCGAGTCGCTGGGGAGCCTCGCGTCGGTGGTAGCGCCGGCGTCGACGGAGCACGAGCGGCGCCTGCGCGAGCTCGCCGCGCAGCCGGTGGGGATCTGGCGGTGGCGGGAGCGACGCGCGGACCTCGACACCCCGATGGCCGCGCTCGCGGTCGCGACCCAGAACGACCCGGCGCTCCGCTGCCGGGTCGCGCGCTCGCACGTCCAGCTCCTCCTCGGCCGCCTGGTCGAGCTGGCGGAGTGGGAGCGGGAGTCGACCGAGTGGTCCGAGATGGAGATCTCCTCCGGCTCGGCCTACGAAGACGCGGACGCCGACCCCGAGGTCGTGGCCGCCCAGCGCGACGCGGACCGGGCGCAGCGAGAGCTGACTCAGATCCACGATCTGCAAGACACGTGGGCGAGCGATCCCGCGGGCACGGGCCGGCGCATCCAGGCGGCGCCGCGCCCGTCCTCGCCGCTCCTGCGGCCGGAGTGGGACGCGTTGAACGCGCCGCTGCGGGACGCCGCCCAGCATTGCCGCCAGTAGGCGAGGGCCAGGAGCGCCGCGCCACGTGACTCCGCGGCGCAGGGGGACGCGAGCGTCACGGGACGATCAGCGCGACGCGCCGCCGGTCGAGCAGCGCCCCGTCGCCGCGTGCCTCGAGGATCACCGGGATGACCTGCGGTCCTTCGGCGGAGGGGATGCGGGTGTTGGGCTCGGCGACCACGTCGAAGCAGACCTCGCCGCCGGGGACGACCCCGTCGATCACCTCGTGGAGGCCGTCGCCGTCGAGATCCATCGGGGTGCCCGCGGCGCAGGCCCCGCCGGTCACCGCGTCCACCCCGAGGACGATCGAGGTCCCGTCGATCGCGTCGCTCGGGTCGTCGAGCACGTGGACGCCGACGCGCTGCGGGCGGGCCACCAGCACCTCGTCCAGGGCGGCGGTCACGGCCGCGGTGACGCTCGTACCCGCGCCCACGTAGAGCAGCGGCTGGCCGTCGCTGCTGTAGGAGCTCGACGCGCGCAGGACCCTCCCCAGGGAATCCCCTGTGCCGTTGTCGAGCTCGGAGGAGTCGACGCCGATGAGGGTGATCCCGGCGCTCGCCAGCGCGGACCCGGCCTCCGCCGCGGTGACCATCGGCCCGCTCGGCTCGTCGGTGAAGGCGACGACGAGGCGCCGCGCCCGCGGGCGGAACTCCGGGCAGCCGATGCCCACGGCCGAGCTGCTGGTGCAGCCCGACGCCCCGCCGCTCGCCGGGTCCGCGAGCGCGCGAAGCGCGAGGTAGAGCTCCTCGTTCCCGCCGCCGGTCGCGGGGCCGCCGAGCGCGGCCACGGTCGCGGCCGGATCGGGCTGGAGCGACCGCAGGTTTCGGTAGAGGTCGCTGAACTTGCCGCCGCCCGTCCAGAGGACGGCGACGCAGCCGGTGAGCGCGGGCGACTCCACGCAGGTGCCCGTCACGCGCGAGCAGATCTCGGTCGCCCCGCAGTCGCCGCGCGAGGTGCAGGTCGCGCCCGACGCGCAGCTCCGCGCGGCGAGGATGCCGGGCAGGGTGGACCGGATCGCGCCGAGCTCGTCCGTCATCGAGCCGGAGTCGTCGAACAGGAAATAGACGTCGGCGAGCGCGACGTAGGTCGTGAAGGTGATCCGCAGGCGCGTCGGCGACGGCTCGCCGCCGAACGGGACGACGATCGCGGGGAGGTCGGTCAGGGGCGAGCAGCCAGCGCCCTCCATCTCGCACATCGCGTTGCACGCGACCGTGCGCGCCTCACCGGGCGGGCAGCCGTCCACCGTCACCGTCTGCTCGCCCGGCGTGCAGCAGGCGACCTCCGCCGGCCAGGCGCAGGTCGCCTCGCAGACCACGGCGCGATCGGAGCAGCCGGCGCAGCTCACGACGCGCTCCTCGCCGGGCGTGCACTCGCCGGCCTCCCCTTCGCACGCGCCGACCGACCACGCGCCGTCCGGCTGGCAGACTCGGGCGCGCTGGCCACAGCGCCCGCACGGCTCACTCTCGACCTGGCCAGGCGTGCACGCGCCGCCCGCGTCGAGCGCGTCGCCCGCGTCCGGGTCCGGCGGCGCCAGGTCGAGCACCAGGCCGCACCCGACGAGCGAGCCGCTCACGAGCAGCCACGCGACGCAGGCGATCGCCCGCTTCGTCCCCACCCTCACCCGCGCAGCCTACCCCGAGCGCGCGACGCAAGCAGCCACTCCGCCAGCGGCTCTGCGAACAGCTCAGCGCCGGCGGAGGAAGACCGTGCCGGCCGAGTAGCCCGCGCCGAACGAGCAGAGCAGGCCGACCTGGCCCGCCGCCAGATCCTCGTGGTGGCGGTGGAACGCGATCACGCTGCCCGCCGACGAGGTGTTCGCGTAGCGGTCGAGGATGACCGGCGCCTCCTCGGGCTCGGCGTCGCGGCCGAGGACCTTGTTCGCGATGAGGCGGTTCATGTTGAGGTTCGCCTGGTGAAGCCAGAGGCGGCGCACGTCGTCGACCCCGAGGCCGAGCTCCTCCATGTGCCCGACGATCATCTTCGCGACCATCGGCACGACGTCCTTGAACACGCGGCGCCCCTCCTGCCGGAAGAGCAGGTCGGTCTCCGGGTCGGCGGTGCGCGCGGCCAGCTCCGCGAACGTGCCCTCGGTGCGGTTGAGGAAGCCCGCGTTGTTGCGGATGTTGTTCGAAAACCGCGTCTGGATGCGCGCTCCGAGGATGTCCCAGGCGCCGCGGCCCGCGTGGGCGCGATCGCCCCGCTCGACGAGCATCGCGGTGGCCACGTCACCGAAGATGAAGTGGCTGTCGCGGTCACGGAAGTTGAGGTGGGCCGTGCAGATCTCGGGGTTCACGACGAGGATCGCGTCCGCGCTGCCGTTCGAGATCATGTCGACCGCGACCTGGAGGCCGAAGGTCGCGCTCGAGCAGGCGACGTTCATGTCGAAGCCCCAGCCCTCGACGCCGAGGGCGTCCTGGATCTCCACCGCCACGGCCGGGTAGGCCCGCTGGAGGTTGGAGCAGGCGACGATCACGGCGTCGACGTCCGCCGCCGTCCGGCCGGCGCGGGCCAGCGCGTCGCGGCACGCGGCCACGCCCATCTCCGCGAGCACGTTGAGCTCGTCGTCGGCGCGGCGCGGCAGGCGCGGCCGCATCCGGTCGACGTCGAGGATCCCCGCCTTGTCCATCACGAAGCGCGACTTGATGCCGCTCGCCTTCTCGATGAAGGGCGCCGACGAGTGCGCCTTGGGCTCGGCGGTCCCGGCCGCGATCTCGCCCGCGTGGGCCTCGTTCCAGACGTCGACCCAAGCGTTGAAGCTCTCCACCAGCTCCTCGTTCGAGATGGACTCGGACGGGGTGAAGAGGCCGGTGGCGGCGAGGACGGCGCGGCGGGCGGACGGATCGGGCGTCATCAGAGCCCGATAGCGCTTTCGGGCGGGGGCCGCCCGGGGGCCCGTGATGGATCTCGCCCCCTCCCGTAGGCCCGAAGTAAGGCCCTCGACGACGCCCCTCGCGCTCGCGTAGCGTAGGCGCCGGGAGGGAACCGCAAGCAATGTTGCACAATCGATTCTTTCAGATCCCCGCCGACCCGGACAAGCTCGGCGACACGATCATCGTCGAGCTCCTCGCGGGAGACACCGGCGAGCTCACCCCCTTCGGCTACATCGTCTCGACGACGGGCGCCCACGGCACGGTGGGCGGGGTGGAGTTCGGGGCCAACCAGGAGCACTGGTTCGTCGACTCGTCCCTGAGCGGCGCGGATCTCGCCAGCTTGCTCGAGGGGGCGCAGCAGCTCGCGCTCTACATCGCGGCCGGCGGCACGTGGGAGATCATGAAGCCCGCGGTCCTGGCGCTGATGGACAAGAGCAAGCACCAGTTCGACGACAAGGCCGACCTCAGCGAGTCCGACTGGGCGGGCGGCTCCTACGACCGCCCCGACCCGACCTACGCGTTCGAGGGGACCGACATCGACGGCACGACGCCGATCCGCTTCCTCATCGCGCCGGACACCGAGGGCTCCCCCGCGATCAAGCAGGTCGTGTGGGAGAGCGACGCGAAGCCGGCCCACTACTTCAACGGGGACCCGACCATCAGCAGCGAGATCTTGCTGACCCAGGTCTCGCCGCTCCCGAGCGAGCTCGAGAACCATCACATCGCCCCTTAGTCACTCGGAACAGCAGTGAATGGTAAATCCCGGCGAGCCATCGTCGTGCGAATCAAGGAACGACGACGAGGAATGCCAAGGGCATTTCGAGGAGGAGTGACGCCGAGTCGCGCGGCGAGGGCCGGTGGGATCTGCCATGAATCGCTGTTCCGAGTGACTAGCAGGAGGCCCCCCCGCGTCCCGCACCCGTGCCCGCGCCTCAGACCGGGCGCACCAGCCGCAACCCCACCGCCGAGAGGCGCTCGTGGGGCCGGTTGGCGAACCGGTTGGCGACCTGCGAGTAGGGCGGGCCCGTGCTCCAGCAGCCGCCGCGGATCGAGCGCAGCCGCTCGTCCTCCGCCGGCGGCGGCGCGAGGCTTGGTCGCTCCCCCTCGAGCGAGGGGCCCTCGGGGGTCCAGAC
>JAUHXR010000314.1 GCA_030426845.1 Polyangia bacterium
GGCTTCCGCTGCTGCTTCTACTGAGCGCCCGCCTCGGTCCGCGAAGGCGTCGCGGACCGAGGGCGCGCAGCGGTCTCGCTACGGGCGCCGGACCGGCATGCAGTAGGGGTACGACCCAGGCGCGTGCATGGGGTCTACCGACGCTCCATGTAGCCGCATCAAGCCGACGGCCGTGTCGTAGTCACCCTCCTCGAAGCGCGTGCGCTCGTACGCGCTCATCGGCCACACGACGCAAGTGCCGCTGGCGGCTCCGACCGACGGGCAGCAGGGACCGAACGTGATGGGAGTGGGGTCGCCGGGGTAGTCCATACCGTCCCGAAACTCCTCGGCTAGTCCGGCCGGGTAGTGAGGGAGCCCCTGACCGTGCAGGATGATGGGCGCGCCGTCACAGCCTTCGTAGAGATCGGCCCCGTTGTACTCGAGCGGATCGGACCCGTTGTATCCGGCCATGGAAGGGATCGAGTGGAGCAGGCTGCCGTAGCTGTCCGTGGCCCAGCAGCCCCCGGTGTCCGGCGGGCCGGCGTCGGGGGGCGCACCAGCGTCGGGGGACGCGCCGGCGTCAGGGGGCGCGCCCGCGTCGGCAGCCGGGCCCGCGTCGGGACCGGCGTCGGCGCTGGTGAGGACGTGGACTTTGCTGTTGCACCCGATGAACAGCAGCACGGCGCAGGCAATCTTCGTGGTCATGCCCCATCGAACCGCGACGCGCGCGAACCGGCTCACGGAGATCACTCGAGCTCCAGCTCGGGCCCGGCCCACGCGGTGAGCGCGAGGTCCTCGATGCCGAGCGCGCGCTCCTCGTCGGCGAGCGCGGTCACCCCGAACACCGCCGCCCCGACCTCCACCCCCAGCGCCGCGCGCAGCGGCCCGACCACGCGCACCGCGAGCTCGCCCGCCGCGCCGACGAGGAGGAACGCGGCGTCCACCTGATGTCCCGTGACGCCGCTCGACGCGGGCTCACCGCTCGAGCGCGCCCAGCCCACCGCGACGCGCGGGCCGAGGGCCACCGACCAGTCGGGCTCACCGAAGGCCACGTCGACACCGACCGCCCCGACGAGCGCGAGCAGCTCTACGTGGCCGAGGCGGTGATCGATCGCGCCGCGCGCGAAGCCGACCGACGCGGCGAGCCGGAAGGACGGCGCGGGAGCGAACGGGAACGCGGCGCGGATCTGGCCGCCGAGGAGGGCGAGGTCCGCGGTGGGAAAGCCGCGCGCGACGAAGGCCGCGGCGAGCGTGGGGGCGCCTCCGTGCGCCGTCGCGTCCGGGTCGACCGGCGGCCCGGAGGGCGGAGCTTCCCACTCCGAAGGGTCTCCACGCGGGATGGCCAACGCTCGCCCGGCGCGCGCCCCGCGCGGGTCGACGCGGGCCGGGCCCTCGGCGGTCGCGTCGGGTGGGCTCTCGACGGCGGCCTCGGGGCGGGTCCGCGCCGTCACCTCGGCGGCCGCTCCGGCGCTCGGCTCGGAGGCGGGCATGCGGGCCAGCGCCTCCCAGCTCCCGCGGACCAGCTCGGCCACCGAGAGCGCGATCGTCCGGCTCCACGAGCGCGTGGGGACGTCGCTCAGATCGAGCTCCCGCACGATCGTCCGGCCACGCGCGCGGTGCTCGAGCCGCACCTCGAGCCGCGGGGGTCCGTCTCGCACCGCGAGGTGGATCACCGCGACGTCGCCCGGGCCGGCGTCCCCCACCTGGCGGATCGCGCGCACGCCATCCATCCCGAGCTCGAGCCGCAGGGCGTCGATCATGCCGCCCTCGTCGAGCGCGCCCGGCTCGCCGTCGACCACGACCTCGATCGCGGCGGGGACCGCGGGCCCGTCCGCGCGGGCGTCTGCGTCGAGCGCCCCGAGGGCGAGCGGCGCGAGCGCGTAGACCAACCCCCAGGTGCTCCGGCTCATGGCGACGACGCGAGCGCGCGCATGGCCGCGGCGCGCGGCCCGCTCGGGCTCGATCGTAGATACTCCGCCGCGGCCGCGGCCGCACCCGTGGCGTCCCCCGACGCGGCGCGGGCCTGCGCGAGGCGGGCGGTGGCGTCGTCCACGAGCGAGCGCGGCAGAGGCAGCGCGAGCGCGCGCTCGAACGCGGCCGCCGCCTCGCGGGGCCGGCCGCGACGGTCCTGGATACGCCCGAGCGTGAAGGCGCCGAGGGCCGCGTCCGGATCGTCCGGGTAGCGAGCGAGGAGGCGCTCGAGGGGCGCGAGCGCGGCCTCCTCGTGCCCGCTTCGCCGCGCGACATCGGCCAGCGCGAGCAGCTCGGCCGCGCTCGCAGCCCGCGTCCGCTGCGCGACGCCGCGCTCCTGGAGCGCCCGCCACGCGCGGTCGTAGTCTCCGCGCTCGGCCAGCGCCTGCCACGGCTCGTCGGTCGGCGCGTCGAGGGCGGCCGGCTCGGCGGGCTCGGCGGCCGGCTCCGCAGCGGGCTCGACCTCGACCGCAGCCTCGACCGCAGCCTCGACCGCGGCCTCCACCGCGGCCTCGTCTCGGCGCGCGAGAGGTCTCGACGGCTCGCGAAGGCGGAGCTCCTCGCCGTCCCGCAGGACGCGCACGCCGCCCTCGACGAGGGGCGAGCGGACCGACACCGCGCCCTCGTCCACCGTGACCCGGAGCGACGTCGCGTCCCGCTCGAGCTCGAAGCGCGTGCCCACCACGCGGACCGTCGCCAGGCCGCACTCGATCCACCACGCGCGCCCCCCGCCCGGTCGGACGGCGTAGCGCACGCGGCCCTCGCGGAGCGTCGTGACGAAGTCGTCGGCGTCGTTCTCCGCCACCTCCAGCCGCGCCCCGGCGAGCGAGACGCGCGAGCCGTCGTCGAGCTCGACGACCCGCTCTCCCTCGAGCGAGGCGGGCAGCGCACCTCCGCTCGCGAAGCGGAGCGGGGCGCCCGGAGCCTCAGCCGCGGCGTCTTGCGGACGGTCGTAGGACGCGCCGCGCCCCCCGAAGTAGCCGAGCGCGAGCAGCGCCGCGGCGGCGAGGGCCAGCCCTCCGATGCGCACCGCGTGGCGACGACGACGCTGACGCGCCTCGCGGAGCCGGTTCGTCCCGCGCCAGATGCGCTGCATCCGCTCGGGCCCCGTCCGCGCGAGCAGCGCGTCCTCGAGCCGGTCGGGCAGCCCGTCGCGCTCGGCGCTCATGCCGGCCCCTCCAGGTGCGCCTGCACCACCGTCTCTGCGGCCTGGATCCGCCGCTTCACCGTCGCGAGGCTGCACCCGCACGCGGTCGCGCACTCCGGCAGCGAGAGCCGCTCGACCTTGCGGAGCATCCACGCCACCCGCTCCTTGTCGGGGACGCGGGTGAGCGCCACGTCGAGCAGCGCCAGCTCCGCGCGCGCCTCGGAGCTCGCGCCAGGGGCGAGGTGATCGACCAGGGTCTCCGGCTCGGGGTGGCTCGTGATGCCGAGCAGTCGGAGCAGCTTGCGGCGCCGGAAGAGACGATGACAGCGCCGCACCGCGATGGAGAGCAGCCAGGCGCGGAGCGAGGCGGGCCGCTCGAGCTGCGCGAGCCGGCGGAACGCGACCTCGAACGTGTGCTGGACCACGTCCTCCGCGTCGGCCTCGTCGCCGAGCAGCCGATCCGCCATCTGGGTCACCCCCGGCGCGTGGCGCAGGAAGATCGCCTCCTCCGCCCGGCGGTCGCCCCGCAGCGCCCGCGCGATCAGCTCGGGATCGCTGACCTCCGGGGTCGGCGGATCCGCGACGGCGCGCAGCTTGGCTCGGGCGGCAGGCATGAGGCTCAGCCCATGGAACCACCAACCGGGCGAATCGGCTCACGCGATCTCGCGGATCGGTGACGCCGATCCCGAGGGCGCGACCGAGGCCCGGCGACGCGCGACGCGGCGGAGCCGGAGGTCGCACGCCGCGCCCACCGACCTCAGCGCGCGAACGGGTCCTCGACCTCCGCCGTGCCGCGCCGCCGAGGGCGCGGCGCGGGCGCGTCCGGCGCGAGGGGGTGCGCGAGGACGATGCGCTCGGTGAGCGTGGGGGCGACCGCGCGCTGCTGCGGCGCCGGGTCGAAGTAGAGGTCGGCATCGCCGCGGCGTGAGCGGGGCTCGTCGAACACCGTGAGCCACGTGTCGTCGTCGACGTGCAGCGCGGGCACGGCGCCGTCGAGCGCGCGCCGGAGCCGGTCCGCGCCGGGGGTGTCCGCGTAGCCGACGCGCGCGCGCCACCGCCGTCGGCCGACGCGGCCCTGCATGCGCGTGGGGGCCACGAGGCTGACCCGCAGCGGGCGGGCCGGCGCGCGGCTGGGCGGCTCGGAGTACGGATAGAACGGGCGCTCGGTGGCGAAGCTCATGCGCACCGCCTGGGAGGCGATCGTGCCTCCCGAGCCGGGGTCGTAGCGGAACGCGGTCACGTACCAGCCCTCGGCGACGTAGGGCGCGATCCACCGCTGAAGCGGCTCGCTCGAGGGATAGCCGTGCTGGCTGAGCCAGCCGTTGAGCGCCGCGCCGTCGCTCGCGCGGAGCACCGCGGTGTCGAGGCCGGCCACCGTACGCTGCTCGACCACGTCGACCCAGGGGCTCTGGACTTCCCGCGACGCGGTCGAGGCCAGCGCGCCTCGCTCCCGCGAGCGGACCCGCCGGCGGGGCGGCGGGCGCTTGTAGACGTCGAAGAGGCGGCCAAAGATCCCCGCCGGCACCTCGCCGAGCTCCGGCTGCGTCGGGGTGGGGACGAGGAACCCGAAGTCGCGGCTCGCGCCCGCGAAGCCGGCCCGGCGGATGAAGTGCTCGGTGCCGGTCTCGGGCTGCCAGAGGATGAGCGCCTCCTCGCCCGCGATCTCGATCGGCTGAGGGCTCGCGGAGACCGTCGCGCAGGCTTCCACCGGCGTCGGGCGCGGCGCGCTGGCGCCGGCGAAGAGGGCGAGGGCGCAGAGGACCAGCAGGGCGGAGCGGCGCATGCTCGCCAAGCTATCGCCGCGCTGCGGACCGCGCTACGCGCGCGACGGTGCTATGAGGCACGGATGCGTCTGCCTCCCTCCCCTCGCGCCGTGATCACGGGCGCCGGCAGCGGCTTCGGCCGCGCGATCGCCACCGTTCTCGCGCCGCGCGGCGCCCGCCTGGTGCTCAGCGACATCGACGAGGACGGCCTCGCGGACACAAGGAGCCTCGTCGAGCGCGCAGGCGCCAAGGAAGTGCGCACCCTCCGCTGCGACGTGCGCGACGCCGAGCAGGTCGAGGGCCAGGCCCAGCTCGCGGACGACGCGTTCGGGGGCGCGGACCTCGTCGTCAACAACGCCGGGGTCGCGGTGACGGGCGAGGTCGGCGCGGTCCCGCTCGAGGACTGGCGCTGGCAGATCGACATCAACCTGTGGGGTGTCATCCACGGCTGCCACGCGCACGTGCCGCGGCTCAAGCGCCAGGGCTCGGGGATCGTCCTGAACGTCGCGTCCGCGGCCGGGCTGCTGAGCGCGCCCACGATGGCGCCCTACAACGTGACCAAGGCGGGCGTGGTCGCGCTGAGCGAGACGCTGGCCGGTGAGCTCGTGGGGACGGGCGTGACGGTGAGCGCGCTCTGCCCGACGTTCTTCCGCACCAAGATCCACGAGTCTGCGCGCACGCCCGACCCGTCGCAGAAGGCGCAGACGGACAAGCTGATCACCCACGCCAAGTGGAGCGCCGAGCAGATCGCGGAGGTCGCCCTCGAGGGCGCGGAGCGCGGCGAGCTCTACATCATCCCGCAGGCCGACGGCCGCGCGTTCTGGCGCGCGAAGCGCCTGCTGGGAGGCCGCTTCTTCACCGCGGTGGGCAGCGTGATGAAGAGCCCCGCGCTGAACCGCTGGCTCCAGCGCCGGTGATCGCGCTCGACCACGGCGCGGCCTCCCGGACGCCGGCGCTCGCTGCGCCCCCGGACCTCGCGCCGTGGGTCGAGCACGGGTGGCGCGACGCCGAGCCCCGGAGCGGCCCCTGGCGGCTCGTCCCGGACGCGAGCCCTCACGTCATCCTCGTGCGCGACGTGCGGGCCCCGCGGGTGATGCTCGTAGGGGCGCGATCGACCTACGAGGACATCGATCTCATCGGGCGCGCCCTGACGATCGGGGTGCGCCTCTGGCCGGGCGCGCTGCCCGCGCTGTTCGGGGTGGACGGCGAGGCGCTCCGCGATCGCGCGGTGCCCCTCGAGGAGGTCTGCGCCGCGCCTGAGGTCCGCGCGGCGCTCGACAGGCCGTCGCTGCCGGCGCTCTACGCGGTGCTCCGCGCGCGCGACGCGCGGCCGATCGATCGTCGGCTACGGCGGGAAGGCGACGCGGTGCCTTCGCGGACGCTCCGACGGGTGGTTCGCCAGCAGGTGGGCCTCGGGGTGCAGGAGCGCGCGCGCATTCGACGCCTCCACCTCGCGATCGGGGCGCGGCAGCGGGGCGGCGCCTGGGCCGCGATCGCGGCGGACGCCGGCTACTGCGATCAGGCGCACCTCGCGCGGGAGTTCCGCGCCCTCCTCGGGGAGCCGCCGAGCGCGTTCATGAAGCGTGGCCGCTCGATCCAAGACCCGCGGCCGGCGGCGTGGTAGCTCCACGCGATGCCTCGCGCCCTCCTCGCCCTGCTGCTCGGCAGCTGCGCCTCCACCGCGACGCCGGTCGCGCTGTCGACCGCCCACGACCGCCCCGACGAGCGCGCGACCGCGCGCGCCCTCGAGCGCATGCTCACGGAGCGCGATCTCTCGCGGTGGCGCTACACCGACCGGGTGGTGATCGACGAGGACGCGATCCCGCACTCGCACCCGGTCCTCACGCTGCACACCCGCCACCTCGGCGACGACGACATGCTCCTCGCGACGTACCTGCACGAGCAGATCCACTGGCGCCTCGAGGCCGCGCCGGACGCGCTCGAGCGCGCGCTCGCGCCGCTCCGGGTCCGCTATCCGGAACCGCCGGTCGGCTTCCCCGAGGGCGCTCGCGATCGCGAGAGCAGCCACCTCCACCTCGTCGTCTGCCAGCTCGAGCGCGACGCGTTGAGCGCGCTCCTCGGCGAGGGCGCGGCCCGGGCGGTCCTTGCGCGACAGGATCACTACACCTGGATCTACGCGAGGGTCCTCGAGGACCCTGCGGTCGCGGACGCGGTCCACGACGCCGGGCTCTGAGGGCCCACCCGGCTCGACCGCTGGAGCCGCGCGCGCGTTCCGCGATAGCCTCGCCGGGAACATCGGACGGGAGCGCGCGTTCATGAGCCACGTGGCAGACAGCTCGGATCTCCGTGAGCGGCTCGTCTTGGGCCTGCTCGCCTCCGCGGCCCGCTTCGTACCGGTCCCCTTCCTCGACGACATCCTGCGCGAGAAGGCGACCCACCTGATGGTCTCGCGCGCGCTCAAGGCCCACGGCCGGAGCTACAGCAGCAAGAAGGTGCAGCCGCTCTACTCCGACAACGAGGGCTTTGTCGTCGGGTGCATGCTCTTCGGCGTGAAGCTCCTGCTCTTCCCGTTCCGCAAGCTCGTCTCGTGGGTCCTCGCGCTCAAGTACCTCGCGCAGGACGTGACGACCGCGGTCCTCCTCGGGCGCGCGCTCGACCGCGTGCTGTCGGAGGGGCGCCTCGCCGGGGCGAGCGACGAGGAGCTCGGGCGCGAGGCCGACATGATCCGGCGCGCGTTCGACAACGCGGTCCGCGGGACCGACATGGCGCTGCTCCAGGGCGTGGTGCGCCGCGCGCTCGGCTCCGTCTCGGGCCTGCCCCGCGCCGCCCTCGCCGCGCTCCGCGGGATGCGCCGGAGCCCGGAAGACCGCCCGACCGAGGCGATGCCCGGGACGGCCAAGGCGAAGGTCGACGAGGGCGCGAGCAAGGTGTCGAGCGCGCTCGAGGCGCCGGAGGTCAAGGAGCTCCTGACGACCTTCGACGCGCGCTTCGAGGAGAACCTGAAGATCCTCGCGGCCCGCGCCGCGACCTGAGCCAGGGCCGCCGACGCCTCCACGAGGAGCGGACGCCGTGCACTGTGTGACCCCCGCGTGGACACCGTGTGCACGTCGTGTGGGCGCCGTTCGCCTCCGCGGTGCCGATCGAGGGCCAGGCGAACGTCGGCACGGGCCGTGCGGAGTGACCCCGCCATGGCGAGGCGAGCGGGGAGCAACAGCGAGGAGACCTGGGAGAAGCTCGTGGCGGCGGCGCGGGAGGCGCTGACGGAAGGCGGCGTCGGGGCGCTGTCGCTGCGCGGCGTGGCGCGCGAGGCGGGCCATCGGCTGGGGACGCTTCAGTACTACTTCCCCACGCGAGACGACCTCGTCGAGGCGGTGCTGGGTGAGCAGTACCGCCGCCTCGACCGGGGGCTCCGAGACGCCGCCGCCGATCTCCAGGCCGGGACCCCGCTGCCCGAGGTGGCCGCGACGCTGAGCGTCGAGTTCTACCGCGTGGCGCGCCGCTGCCCCCGGCTGTGCCGCGCGCGGGTGGTGACCAACCTCCTCGGCCGCGCGATGAGCACCGAGTCGCGCAACGCGCTCGAGACGGCCGCGCGGCGCATCCAGCGCGCTTGCCCCACGCCGCTCGACGAGCGCGAGCTCGTGCTGGGGCTGCACACCCTCTCCGTGCTCCTCCTGCGCTACGGCGCCCACTCGGACGAGGAGCTCGCGGCGATCCTCGGCGAAGAGGACCCCGCGCGCGCGGTCGAGCGCGCCGAGGCCCACCTCGCGCGCCTCGCCCGCGACACGGCCGAGCGCATCGAGCGCGCGTCGGTGGCCGAGGCCGCCTGAAATGGAAGAGGGCGAGGCCCCCGCGGAGGGAGCCTCGCCCGCTCGGAGAGACGTGAGGTGTGAGGCTACTCGCCGGCCGGCGCGGGCTCGGAGCCTCCGAAGGCGCTCGTGAGCATCTTCGGGACGTCGACGCCGGTGGCCGCCTTGATCTGCTCGTTGGTCCGCACGAGCGAGCTGGCGAGGTCGTTGCTCCCGCCCCCGCTGCCGCCGCCGATGACGGTGAGCTTGTCGACGTGGAGGTCGCCGATCGTCCCGGTGACCTGGCGCAGCATCGGCACGAGCTTCTGCATGAGCAGCACGTCGCGGCCGTTGGTCCCGCTCCCGCGGTAGGTCGCCGCGAGGTTGCTGAGGACCTCGGCCGTCGCCCGGCCCTTCTCGATGATCTCGGCTGCGTTCGCCTTGGCGCTCGCCTCCGCGTTGGCCTTCTGCGCCTCCGCCGGCTCGATCATGTCGGCCTGCAGCCGCCGCCGCACCTGCTCGATGCGCGCCGCCTGCATGTCGATCTCCGCCTTGGCCTGGCTGATCTGGGCGAGCACCTCCGCGCGCTGCTCGGCGATCATCGCCTCGCGCTTGGTGGTGGCGTCCGCGATCCGCCGCTCGTTGTCCTTCATGGCGACCTGGATCTGCGCGTTCAGCTTCGCCAGCTCCGCCTCCTGGGTGTTGGCCCACTTCTTCTGAGCCGCGTCGGCCTGTGCGTCCGCCTCGGCGACCTGCGCCTTCTTGCGGATGTCCGCCGAGCGCATCCGACCGATCGCGTCGAGGTAGCCCACCTCGTCGCTCACGTTCTGGATCTTCAGCGTGTCGAGGATCAGGCCGATGTTCGTCAGGTCGTGCTCCGCCTCTTCGGTGAGCTTGACCGCGAACGCCTCCTTGTCCTGGTTGACCTGCTCGGGGGTGAGCAGCGCGAGGACGCCGCGCAGGTTGCCCTCGAGGGTCTCGCGCGCGACCTTCATGATCTCCGCGCGGCTCTTGCCGAGGAAGCGCTCGAGCGAGGCGTGGATGAGGGGCTCCTCACCGGGGACCTTGATGTTGGCCACGCCCTGCACGGTCAGCGGGATGCCGCCCTTGGAGTAGGCGTTCCGGACCGTGAGCTCGATGATCATGTTCGTGAGGTCCATCCGGTCGACCGTCTCGAAGAGCGGGACGCGGTAGGCGCGGCCTCCCTTGATGATCCGGTAGCCGAGGGTCTTACCCCCCGTCGCGCGCGGCCGACCGCTGAACACCAGCACCTCGTTGGGCTGGCAGACGTAGAGGACGTTCTTGAGCAGCAGGATCAACGCCGCCGCGGCGATGACGAAGATCCCGATGAGTGCGAGGACAGCGCCCATGATCAGAGCCTCCTTCCGAGCGTGCTCGGGGTCGACGGCGTCGCGCCGCCTCCCCCGCTGCTCCCGCTGAGGATCCCCGGCACGTCTACGCCCGTGGTCTCCCTCAGCGCCTTCATGACCTCCGCGACCATCTTCGGATAGGTCGCCGCGTAGCTGCTCAGCCCCTGGCCGTCGCCGGAGTCGAGCACGTGCACCTCATCGACCTCGATCGAGTTGAGCTGCGAGACGACCGTGCCGACGATCTCCTCGAGGTGCTGGATGACGTAGATCTCGCGCGCCTGCGGACCCATGTCCTTCCACGCCTCGCTCATCATCTGCAGGACCTGGACGGCGGCGGCGCCGTTCTCCTTGGTCGGCGCGGCGCGGCCGATCGCCTCGATCGCCTTCGCCTTCTGGTTGAACTCCGCCGGGATGACGACCTCGGCCTGGAGGCGCAGCTTCTCCAGCTCGGAGCGGATCTGCTGCAGCTCGAGCTCCGCGTTGGCGCGCGCGGTCTTGGCCGCCGCCTCCGCCTCGCGCTCGACCGACTGGG
>JAUHXR010000013.1 GCA_030426845.1 Polyangia bacterium
CCTCGCCGACCACCCGGCGCTCGCCGAGGGTGAACGAGAACCCGCTCACCGCGCCGTCGGCGGGCAGGGGCAGCAGGTAGGTGACGTGCAGCGGCTCGGCGTGGGGGTTCACGAAGCGCTGGGTGAGGACCACCCGGCACAGGCCGCCGCCCGCCTCGGCCTCGAGGTGGGCCGAGCGGAGCGGCAGCGCGCGGCCGTCGGTCGCGACGAGGCGCGCGCCGGAGCTGGCGTGGGTTCCCGAACGCGACGGGGACGGCTGGGGCATGGCGTGGGCGTAGATCATCGAATTCCTCCGCGAGTGTCGAGTGCGCGGGGTCAACGCGACGCCCAGCGAATCGGTGACAAAGAAAAATCACCGAGCCGAGATCTCGACGAAGCGAGCCCTCAGAGGGCCGCGGCGAGCGCGAGAGCGAGGCGAGCGACGCGGAGGGGGTCGACCTGGGCGCCGTCGTCCCGGGCGGTGTGGTAGCGCGCGTCCCGGAACGCGGCGGTGTCGGTCACCAGGATCGCCGGGACCCCGTGGGCCCAGAAGGAGGCGTGGTCGGACCACCCGGCGGCGAAGTCGCTGCGCGACACGAGCAGCGCCTCGCTCGGCAGTCGTGCGGCGGCGCGAAAGCGGCCGAGGACCTCGCGCAGCCAGGCCTCCGAGAGGTCGTCGCCGAGGAGCACCGCGTAGCGCCCGACGTCGGGCACGCCCCAGCCCTGGCCCGGGCTGGCGAACCGCTGGCTGTGGGGCGCCTCGGTGTAGAAGCCGACGCTGTCGAGGACCACCGCGGCCGCCGGCAGCTCGCCGCGGGCGGCGAGATCGGCCGCGAGGCGCCGGCTCCCCATGTCGTCGGTCCCGAAGTACGGCGGCTCCTCGTTCACGAAGAAGACGAGGCGGACCCCGCGCGCGGGCGGATCGGCGGCGAGCCGGGCCGCGATCGCGAGGAGCGCGGCCACCCCGCTCGCGTTGTCGTTGCCGCCGGGCGAGCCGCGCGCGCTGTCGTAGTGCGCGCCGACGAGGACGTAGCCGCTCGCCACCGGGCCGACGTCGGCGATCACGTTGTCGAACGGCAGCCGCGCGACCTCGTAGCGGTGGCGACGCGGCGCGAGGTCCAGCGCGCGGAGGCGCGCCTCGACGTGGTCGCGGGCCGCGAGGAGCGCCCCGTAGCGCCGCTCGTGGCGCTCGCCGATCGTGACCGCGAGGGCCTCGACGTCCGCGGCCACGCCGGCGGCCGCCGCGTCCTCCTCGGGCGTCGCGGGCGGCGGCGGTCCGTCGAAGGAGCGGCCGGGCATCGGCGCGGGCCGGGCCCACACCGCGAGCCCCGCGCCGAGGAGCGCGAGCCCCGCCCCGATCGTCGCCACCGTCCGCGCGCGCACCCGGCTCTGACCGCGCCGAACGGCGAGGGTTCCGCCCGTTGCACCCTCGGCGCGGTCGGCGAGCTGCGGTACTCTCGTGTTCACCCCCCAATCGCTCGCTCGTCTTCGCGAGGACTCGAATTGAAGTACGCCTCGTCCGCCGCGCTCGCCTTCCTCCTCTTCACCGGCTGCGACTGCAGCCCTCCCCCCGTCGAGCCCTGCGACTCGGATGACGACTGCGCGACCAACGAGCAGTGCGTCGACGGCATGTGCCGACCGGCGGGGAGCTTCGACGCCGGCGACGAGGTCGACGCCGGGCCGGCCACCTGCACGGACGGTCGCGACCTCTGCGGCGCGCGCTGCTGCGGCGCGGAGGAGGTCTGCAACGCGGGCGTCTGCGCGCTCGACTGCGGCGGGCCGGCGCCCTGCGGCGGGATGTGCTGCGGCGCGGGCGAGGAGTGCCTCGCGGACGCCTGCGTGATCGAGTGCGCGGACGAGGCCAACCGCTGCGGCGACATGGGCCAGCTCTGCTGCACCGACGCGCAGGCGTGCCTCGGGGGCGGCTGCGTCGACCTCGGCGACCCGTGCACCCTCACCGAGGAGTGCGCGATCGACGAGATCTGCCTCCCGAGCCTGATGCGCTGCGCGCCGCGGAGCGCGGTCGAGGTCTGCGAGTTCCGCCCGCCGGTCGGCGTGTTCACCCCGGTGACCGCGTGCCAGTGGCGGCCGCCCGCCGGCACGTCGTCGACCTACGACGACGTCGTCATGACGCCGGCGGTGATGAACCTCACCGACGACAACGGCGACGGGCTCACCAACACCGACGACATCCCGGACATCGTCTTCATCGCGTTCGACTACCAGGCCGACGGCTGCTGCACCGCGCGCGGCCGGCTCGCGGTGATCAGCGGCGCCTGCAACCCCGACGGCACGATGAACACCCACGCGATTATCGAGAGCCCCTTCGTCGACAACTCGTCGGGCGTGGCCCTCGGCAACCTCCACCCCGACTCGATGGCGGACGAGCGCGTACCCGAGATCGTGGCGACCTTCCGCAACGGCGGCGCGATCGCGTGGACCCGCGCGGCGGACGACGGCAGCGCCTGGGCCGAGCTCTGGCGCAGCACCTCGCCGGCCAGCACGCAGCTCCGCTCGGGCGGGACGCCATCGATCGCGGACCTCGACGCCGACGGGCAGCCCGAGGTGATCATCGGCAACGTGGTCCTCAACGGGCTCACCGGCGAGGTGGTCTGGGACGGGCGGCTCACCGTCGGTCCGAACGCCGGCGTGGGCAACAACGCGTTCCTCGGCCCGTCGTCCACCGTGGCGGACCTCGACCTCGACGGCCGGCCCGAGGTCATCGCGGGAAACACCGTCTACGACGGCATGACGGGCGCCGAGCGCTGGACCTACACCTACACCAGCGATGGCTCGCCCTGCGGCGGGGCCATCCCCTGCGACGGCTTCAACGCGGTCGGGAACTTCGACGACGACCCCGAGGGCGAGGTGGTGATCGTCCGGCGCGGCGAGGTCTTCGTGATCCACCACGACGGGACGCTGCTCCATCAGGTGACCGTGCCGCGCGACGACGTGATGCCGTACCTCGGCGACGGACCGTGCACGAACAACGAGAGCGGCCCCCCGACGGTCGCGGACTTCGACGGCGACGGCCGCCCGGAGATCGGCACCGCGGGCGCCGACTTCTACGTGGTCGTGGACTTCGACTGCGTCGGCTCGCCGCTCCCCGCCGAGTGCGCGCGCGAGAACATCCTCTGGACGGTGCCGAACCGCGACTGCTCGAGCCGCGCGACCGGCTCGAGCGTGTTCGACTTCGAGGGCGACGGGAACGCCGAGGTGGTCTACGCGGACGAGACCAGCTTCCGGATCTTCGACGGCCGCAACGGGACGATCCTCTACGAGGACACCTCGCACAGCAGCAACACGCGCATCGAGATGCCCGTGGTGGTCGACGTCGACAACGACGGCAAGAGCGAGGTCGTGATCCCCGAGCCCAACCGGAGCAGCGCGTCCCTCGGCGGGATCGAGATCTGGGAGGACGCGGAGAACAACTGGGTGCGCACGCGACGCGTCTGGAACCAGCACGCCTACTACGTCACGAACATCAGCGAGGACGGCCAGGTGCCGCGGGTCGCCGAGGTCAACTGGCAGAACAGCCGCCTCAACAACTTCCGCCAGAACGTGCAGCCGGGCGGCCTCTTCGACGCGCCCGACCTCACCGTCAGCCTGATCGAGGTCGGCGAGTGCGTCCCGAGCCCCCCGACCCTCCGGATCGCGGTGACGGTACGCAACAACGGCGCCCTCGGCGTGCCGCCGGGCATCCCGGTCTTCGCGCGAGCCACCCTCATGGGCGGCGCGACCGTCGACCTCGGCGTCGAGCGCACCACCACGACGCTCCTGCCGGGTCAGTTCGAGATCGTCGTCTTCACCTGGTCGCCGACCCCCACGTTCCCGGTGGCGGAGCTGACGGTCGAGGCGATCGTCGACGACGACGGCACCGGCGCCGGGCTCTACAACGAGTGCGACGAGACCAACAACGCGGCGACCAGCGGGGCGCTGCGCACCTGCAGCCTCGACTGAGCCCGGGCTGGCTCGCCGGGCGCGTCGGTCGACGGGTCAGTCGGCGGGTCAGTCGGCGGCTCAGTCGACGAGGCGGCCGCGGGGCTCGCCGCCGCGGCGCTCCTCGATGACCTCGCCCTCCGCGTCGATCACGTTCGGGTCGAAGTCGCCGCGGCCGTAGCGCTCGCGGAAGGTGCCCCCGCCGATGTCGACGCGGTAGCTCATCTTGGCCGCCCCGGACTTGACCTTCTTCTCGAGGTAGGCGCGCACGTGCTTGCCGATGAACCGGCGCGACGGCGGGACGAGGAGGAGGACCCCGGTCACGTCCGTGAGCACGCCCGGCGTGAGCAGCAGCACCCCGCCGACGAGCACGAGGACGCCGCCGACGATCCCCTCCTCGGGGAGGCGGCCCTCCGCGAGCGACTCCGTCCAGGAGCGCCAGACCTTGAGGCCCTCACGCTTGGCGAGCGCCGCGCCGAGGACGCCGGTGAGGAGGATGATCCCGACCGTGGCCCAGAAGCCGAGGTGCTGACCGAGGACGTAGAGGAGAAACGTCTCGGCCAGGGGGATCAGGGTGAAGAGCGCGAGCCACTTGGCCACGGGAGGAGAACTACCTCGACTCGAGGGTCATTGCATCCGCCTCGCGATCAACCAGTCGTCGATCGCCGCCCGGTTGGGGGGCTCCTCGGGGAGCGGGCTCACCCTGGCCGCGGCCTCGAGGCGGGCCTCCAGCGCGGGCCAGCGGGACCGGTGCTCCGCGTCGAGGGCCTCGGGGAGCGGGGTCTTCTCGCCCGCCTCTCGCTTGAGCGCGACCAGCTCGGCGATCCCGTCGACGCCGTGGATCGCGGCCGCCTCGGACACGTCGCCGACGACCTCCCCCGCCTCCAGCAGGTGCAGACCGGTGAGCGCGACCCGGTACGCGTAGAGCATGGTCTTGGCCCGCGGCGCCCTCGCGTGCTCGCGCTGCATCCCGCGGAAGTACCCGCGGTAGTGGGCGGCGAAGCGCCGGCTCAGGCTCCCGCGAGCGAGCGCGCGGAGGGCGTCCAGGTCGTCCGAGCGGCTGAGCTGCATCGGCGTCACGAGCCGCTCGAGGACGTTGCCGTTGCCTCGCAGCAGCAGGCCGAGCGCCTTACCTAGCTCGTGGGTCGTCAGATCGTGCTCGAGCCCCTCGAAGACCGTCAACGCATCGTGCGTATCGGGAGGCGGATCGAGCCCGAGGAGCGACGGGAGGGGCGCGAGGTGGATGCCCTTCAGATCGAGGTCGCTGTCGGGGCTTGGGAACCCGTAGTAGTGCGCGCCGACCACGCCGACGTGGAGGAGCGCTCCCGGCGGCGGGTGCGCGGCGACGAAGCGGCGCGCGCGATCGAGGTCCACCGTCAGCACGCCAAGACCTCCTGCACGATCGCCACGCAGAGCGCGCTCATCGCCTCTTCGTCCGGTGCGTCGGGCAGCGCCGAGCGCCCCTTGGCCTCACGGACCCGGCGGTCGAGCTCCTCCGCCTCGGCGAGGAGCGCGTCGTAGCTCCAGCGACCGTCGCGCACCTCGAGGAGCGACTCGCGATCGGGGCGGCGCACCACGACCTCGCCCGTCTCGAGGATCTCGAGGGCCATCCGGCTCAGCCGGATGAGGTGCATCGCGTGCTTGGTGTCGTAGCCGTGCGCGGCCTCGAGGGCGGCGCGCGCCGCGTTACGGTGCCGCAGCCACTGCCGGTACTGGTCCCACTCCTTGGCGGCCGCGCGGAAGCGCTTCTCGCGGGCCAGGGTCTCCTGAAACGCCGCCGACGCGACGAGCTCGCCGCGCGCCTCGAGCGCCTCGGCTGCGCCGAGCTGATCGCGGCTGAGCCCGCGCTCGGGCAGCCCGAAGTCGGCGCGAGACGGGGCCCCCGCGGGCGGCTCGAGGAGCCAGCGGCGGTGGCGCTTGATGCGTCCGAGCTGCGAGCGCGCGTAGCCGCTGAACGTCTCGGCTACCCGCTTGGAGAGGAGCCGCGGACGCGCGTCGAGGAGCCGCTGGCCGGCCGGCGCGACGAACCGGTGGTCGTCCTCGTGGGCGAAGAGGATCTCGATCGCGCTCGGGTTGTTGGCGGTCGCGAGCCGCATCAGCTTGCGCACCTCGAAGCGCACGTGGTCGGGCGACAGCTCGATCTGCTCGGGCGCGGGGAGGAACCCGAGGTACCAGGCGGGCGGGCCGACGACCACGCCCTTGAGGTCCTCGTCGGAGCCCTCGCGCGCGAGCCCGTAGGCGCGGCTGCCGTGCAGGGTCTCGAAGATCAGGGTCGGCTCGTCGCTCGGCATGTCAGCCGATCTCCCGCGCGGCGACGAAGAACACGAGGTGGGTGGTCAGGTCGAGGTCGGGCGCGACCTCACGCGTCGCGAGGTTGACCGGCACGCGCCCCTCGCGGCCGAACAGCGCGGCCCGCACCGCGTCGCCGGCGGTGAGCTGACCGTCCGGGCCGAGCCGGTGGTGGACGTTCTCGATCAGCTCGACGAACGCCCGGCCGGCCGCGCCGAAGCGCAGGACCGGCTCGGCGTGGAGGAGCCCGCCGTGGGCCGCGAGCGCGACGAGCCGCCGACGCGCGTCGCGAGGGTCCTCGCCGCGCGCCGCCTCCGCGCCGAGGCCCGCGATCGCGATCGTGGCGTCGGGGTCCGCGGCCACCGCCCGCGCGACGAGGGGATCGTCCGGGCGAAGCCGCTCCGGCCCGCCGAGGACGAGCAGAGGCGCGGTCAGCTCACCGGAGGCGCGCGCGAGGGTCACCTCCTCTTGGGCCCACCACTCGGCCATCGCCCCGCACGGGCCCGCCTCCGCCGGATCGATCGGCCCCGGTGGCCCGTCGGCCCACACCTCGAGCGCGCCCAGCTGACGGCGGAGGTGGAGCGCGATCGCGACCGGCGCGCCGGCCAGCAGCTCGCCCGGGCTCGCGCCGAGGACGTGGACCGACGCGCCGTCCTCGAACGGCAGCCGACCCCCCAGGATGCCCATCTCGCTCGCCACCTTCGCGCCTGTTATACCCGCCGGATGAGCGCCCCCGCCGACAACCCGCTGATCGACCTCGGCTTCGAGATCCCCTTCGACACGATCGACGCGAGCCACGTGGAGCCCGCGGTCGATCATCTCATCGCCGAGGTGAAGGCCGCCATCGCGCGGATCGGGGCGCTCGAGGATCCGCCGACCTACGCCAACACGCTCGAGGCGCTCGAGCAGGCGGCCGAGCCGCTCGAGCGCGCGGTCGGCGTCGTCGGGCACCTCGAGAGCGTCCGCACGACCGAGGCGCTGCGCGCGGCCTACAACGTCGTGCGGCCGCGGGTGAGCGAGCTCTACTCGTCCATCCCCCTCGACCCGCGGCTCTACCGCCGGCTCGTCGCGTTCTCGGAGACGAGCGAGGCGGCCGCGCTCGACCCGACGCGCCGCCGCTTCCTCGACAAGGAGCTGCGCAGCTTCCGGCGCAACGGCGCCGACCTCGACGACGCGGGCAAGGCGCGCCTCACCGAGCTCGACGTGGAGCTCGCCAAGCTCACGACCAAGTTCGCGCAGAACCTCCTCGACGAGACGAACGCCTTCGAGCTGGTGGTGACCGACGAGGCGCGCCTCGAAGGCCTGCCGCCGAGCGCGGTGAAGGCGGCGCGAGCCGAGGCGGAGGCCAAGGGCCTCGAGGGCTGGCGCTTCACGCTGCAGGCGCCGAGCGTCACCGCGGTGCTGACCTACCTGGAGGACGCCGCGATCCGCGAACAGGTGTGGCAGGCCTACAACACCCGGGCGAGCGCCGGCGAGCGCGACAACCGGCCGCTCATCGCGCAGATCCTCGAGCTGCGCCAGGCCAAGGCCGAGCTGCTCGGCTACGCGACCTTCGCCGACTTCGTCCTCGAGGAGCGCATGGCCAAGACGGGCGCGGAGGCCCAGGCGTTCGTCCAGGACCTCGCCGGTCGGACCGCGACCTTCTTCGCGAAGGAGCAAGAGGAGCTGCGGGCCTTCGCGGAGCGGGACGCGCTGGCGCCGTGGGACGTCGGCATCTTCGCGGAGAAGCTGCGCAAGGCGCGCTTCGACTTCGACGACGAGGAGCTGCGCCCGTACTTCCCGGTGCGCCAGGTGCTGACGGGCCTCTTCTCGGTGGTCGAGCGCCTCTACGGCGTGCGCGTCGAGCCGCTCGAGGGCGTGCCCGTCTGGCACGAGGACGTGCAGACCTACCGCATCCTCGACGGCGCGCGGCACCTCGGGACGTTCTACGTCGACCTCTACCCGCGCGAGGACAAGCGGGGCGGCGCGTGGATGAACAGCTTCATCACGGGCGGCCCGCGCGCGAGCGGCGACTTCGCCCCGCACCTCGGGCTCTTCTGCGCGAACGTGACCAAGCCGGTGGGCGACGAGCCCGCGCTGCTCACCCACCGCGAGGTCGAGACGATCTTCCACGAGTTCGGCCACCTCATGCACCACTGCCTCAGCGAGGTGTCCGTGCGGAGCCTCGCGGGCACCGCGGTGGCGTGGGACTTCGTCGAGCTGCCGTCGCAGATCATGGAGAACTGGTGCTGGGAGCGGGAGGCGCTCGATCTCTTCGCGCGCCACCACGAGACCGGGGCCACGATCCCGGACGCGCTCCTCGAGAAGATGCAGCGCGCCCGCACCTTCCGGGCGGCGAGCGCGACGATGCGCCAGCTCGGCTTCGCGACCGCGGACCTCGCGCTCCACGTCGACTACGACCCGGCGCGCGACGGCGACCCGGTGAGCTACGCGCGCGACAAGATGGCGCCGTTCTCGCCGACCGCGCTGCCGGAGGACTACGCGATGATCTGCGGCTTCACCCACCTCTTCGCCGGGCCGGTGGCCTACGCGTCGGGCTACTACAGCTACAAGTGGGCCGAGGTGCTCGACGCGGACGCGTTCACCCGCTTCAAGCGCGAGGGCGTGTTCAACGCGGAGGTCGGGCGCGAGTTCCGCGCGCGGATCCTCGCCCGCGGCGACAGCGCCGACCCGAGCGCGCTGTTCCACGACTTCATGGGGCGCGAGCCGAGCGTGGACGCGCTCCTCGAGCGCTCCGGCCTAACAGCCCGTTGAAGAATCGACCGTGATGGATCGCGGTCGCGAGGGCGCGCCTGGGTGGCGCAGCGCGACGAGGGGATCCCGGAGGATTCTCGAGCAGCGATGCGCCGCGCAGGTGCGGGCTCCCGGCCGTGAGGCGCGCGGGGAGGTTCATCAACGGGCTGTTGCCGCCTGAGGCGACGCGGCCGGGCGAGCCCCCGGGTCCCGGTCGGCGGCGGGCTCGGGCAGAGCCACGCCTCGCCGACGCGGGAGCCGGGGCGCGCCACCCTCGTCGGGTCGCGGCCGCTCAGTCGTAGAGGCCGTTGTGCGCGGCGGCGAAGTGGAGGGTGTTCCACTCCGCCGTGGAGGCCTCGATCAGGGCCGCGTCGGAGAACTCCGAGTAGTACTCCGAGCGCCCGGGCGAGCTGTTCACCATGCGAAGGTAGGTGTCCGAGATGTCACGACGCTCGGCGCGATCCGACAGCGAGTCCGGGGTGTCCCAGTCCCAGAGCGTGCGCAGGACGTCGAGGTTGACGGATTGCCCGTCGGTCGCGCCGCCGCACGTGCTCCCGATGTAGCCGCCGGACGCCGCCGGGCCTTCGAGGCCGTAGGGGCCCTCGAACCAGGTGAAGGTCCCGTAGGAAGACGACGTGTCGTTGAACACCCTCGCCGCGACGTAGTGGGCGTAGCCCTCACGCATGCCGATCATGTTCCACTCGCGGCTGAGCATCGAGTAGCTGTCGCCGTCGTTGCAGCCCCCTGACGACAGGTCGTCGTCGTAGTTGGGCTCGAGGCGACCCTGACGGACGATGGCGCGGGCGTGGCCGAGCTCGTGAGCGACGACGAACTTGAGGCGCCGGTTCGAGCTGGTCAGTCGAACGTAGGCGTCCTGGTTGGCGTAGTTGCAGTTTGACGTGCAGTAGTGCGCGGAGCTGCCGTTGTCGGAGTTGTTGAAGTCGTCGCCGACGTGAATCTGAGAGCTCGACGCGTACCCCGCGTAGTAGCGGCTCACCATGCTCGCGACGGCCATCGCGGTGGCCCGGGTGGTCCAGGAGCCGGCCGAGACGTTCGAGGTCTGACCGCGCGGCGGCGAGTAGCCCGTGACGTCGAACCAGTAGGTCGTCGCGGGGTAGCTGCCGAAGGTGATGTCTCCGCCGTCGTGGTAGCGGATCAGGTTCGCGTTGGTGTCTCGGACGTAGTGGTAGACGCGCACGGTGAACGGGCCGTTGCGCGAGGTGCTCCAGGTGACGCAGCCGCTGGTCGGCGAGGTGTCGAGCGTCCGCGACCACGTGCCCTGCGAGATCCGGATGCGGACGCCGTAGGCGGTGACGAGCGAGGTGCTGCCGTTGGCCCACGAGAGGCGGTCTTCCCCGTTGCCCGAGTCGGTGGTGCGCGCCTGCCAGCGCACGCAGGTGCGGTACTCGCTCGCGGTGAGGGCGTGCGTCGCGGCGGCGACGTCGCCGAGCGCGTCGACGTCGTCCACGGTGGGGAGCGCCACGTCGTCCGGGTCGTCACCGACCCACTGGACCGTCCGGCCCGCGGCCGCGCCGTGGCCCAGGCCGGTCGCCTCCTCGCGCTGGGTCTCGGTCAGGAGCGTCCACTGGCCCGCGACCTCCGACCACGCGAGGAACAGCTCGGGGAGCACGGCGGTGCGGGCTCCACCGTCCTCCACCGCGACCTGGAGCAGGCCGGGCAGCGCGCGCTGCGCGGGACGCGGGATCGTGGAGGTCGGGACGCGGAAGGTCGCGGTCGAGCCGGCCGGGATCTCGAGTCGGGCCAGCGCGGTCATGGCGCCGCGCGTGGTGCCGCCGTCGGTGACCGCGGTGAGCCCGAGGCGAACGGGCTCATCCGAGCGGTTGGTCACGAGGAAGTCGAGCCGGTCGAGCGTGGGCGCGCGCTCCACCTCCTCCGCCCAATCGATCTGGAGGGTGGGGGGAGGCTCGACGAAGTCGAAGCCCACCCCGTCGGTGACCGGCTCCGGGGCCGGGAGCGCGGAGGTCACGCGCGTGGGGTAGAGCTCCGGGAGATCCGCGATCCGCTGAGAGTCGAGGACCTCACCAGGGACGCCGTCGTGGGTTGGATCGGGATACGGCTCGTCCTCCGGCTCCGGGTTCGGATCGACGGTGGAGAGAGACGGGTCGGCGGGCGGGATGTCGTCGTCGAGCGGACTCAGCGCACATCCAAGGAGGCCCAGCGCGCAGGCGAGGATGACGGAGGCTCGGGAGCTCGGAACCATAGTGAGGCACCTCGGGCGAGAGGGGACGGGATGCGGTACGAGCCGGACGTCCGACGCAGACCGCTCGGCCGCTCCGAGACCCTGCCCCGCGCTGAGTCGGAGGTTGCAACACCTTGTGACAGCACCCTGGGACAGCACCCCGGGACAGCACCGCACCCTGGGACAGCACCGCACCCTGGGACAGCACCGCACCCTGGGACAGCACCGAGAGCTGCTGCGCCAACCCACGATACCGACACAATTGACGAATCGTCATTGACTAATCGTCAGCAGCGATCCAGAGTATCCTCATGCGACGCCGGCTGACCCCCGAGGAGCGCCGCGAGGAGCTCCTCGCGTTCGGCCGCGGCTTCTTCGCCGCCCACCCGGTCGACGCCTGCTCGATGGACGAGCTCGCGGCGCGCGCCGGGGTGAGCAAGGGCCTGCTCTACAACTACTTCGGCGGCCGACGCGGCTTCTACGTGGCGACCGTCGAGGCGATCGCGGCCGAGGTCTCGACGCTCACCCAGCCGGCGGAGGAGGGCCCGGCGATCGAGGCGCTGACCGCCGCGCTGAGCCGCTACCTGCGCTGGGTCCGCGCCCACGACGGCGACTACCGGGTGCTCGTCCAGGGCGGGCTCGGAGTCGACGCCGAGGTGGGCGCGATCGTCGACCGGCTGCGGCGGGCGATCGCGGGCCGCGCGCTCACCCGGCTCGCGGTCCCCGCGACCGACGCGACGGAGCTCGCAGCCTACGGATGGGTCTGCTTCGCGGAGCACGCGAGCCTCGAGTGGCTCGCGCGCCCGACGGTGGACGAGGCCGCCTTGATCTCGGTGCTCGTCGGCGCGCTCGAGGGCGCGCTGCGGGGGACCACGGAGGTGCGCGATGGATGAAGCGACGATCTACAAGCCCCACACCGGCCGGCTCGCCTGGCCGACCCTCGCGCTGCTCGGCGCGGTCCTCGCGCTGTGGCTCGGCGCCTGGGCGGGCGCGCTGAGCGGCCTGTTCGGGCTCGGCCTCGGCGGCGCGATGGCGACCCTCGCGGCCTACCTCGCGTTCACCGTGATGCACGAGGCCTCGCACGGGAACATCCACGGCGCGCGCCGCGGCCTGCGCGGGCTCGGCGAGCTCGCGGGCTGGGCCGCGTCGGTCACCCTGCTCGCGCCCTACCCCGCGTTCCGCGTGCTCCATCTGCGGCACCACTCGCACACCAACTACGCTGAGAAGGACCCGGACTACTTCGTCGCCGGCTCCCCCCTCGCCGCGCCGCTGCGCTGCCTCACGACGATCCCGCGCTACTACCACGAGCTCCTCGTCGGTGGCGCCTCGCGCACGGAGGCGGCGCGACGCGCGCGGCCGGCGGTGTTCCTCGGGGTCGGCGCCTACGCCGCCACGATCATCGCCCTCAGCGCGCTCGGCCTCTGGCGCGAGGTGCTCCTGCTCTGGGTGCTCCCGGCGTGGCTCGCGTCGGCGCTCCTCGCGTTCTTCTTCGACTACCTGCCGCACCACCCGCACCGATCGCGGGAGCGCTACCACGACACCCGGGTCGTCGACTCGCGCTGGCTCGACCTGCCGCTCCTCGGGCAGAACCTCCACCTCGTGCACCACCTCTGGCCGCGGGTCCCGTTCTACCGCTACCGCGCCGCGTTCGAGGACGCGCGCGCGCTGCTCGAGGCCAAGGGCGCCGAGGTGATCGACGCGCGCGGCCGACCGGCGCCGGCCCGCTCGACTACGTAAGGGTCGCTGTCGACCGGTCAGGCGCCGAGCGCGGCGAGCCGTTCGATCGTCCAGGCGGCGGCGATCGCGCCGATCGCGTAGGCGGGCACGCGCTCGGCCTCGCGGGCGACGAGGAGCCGCACGAGCGGGTAGGCCGCCGCGACGGCGGCGAGCTGGGCCGCCTCGAGCCCGAGGTTGAAGCCGGCGAGCGCCTCGAGCGCGCCGCCCTCCGGCCAGCCGAGCTCGCCGAGCGCGCCGGCGAAGCCCAGGCCGTGGACCAGCCCGAGCGCGGCCGCGACCGCGCCGGGGTAGCGCTGGGTCAGCGTGTCGCGCGGCGGCCGCGCGAGCTCCGAGGCGAGCAGCACGATCGAGAGCGCCACGCAGGCCTCGACGGGGGCGCTCGGGAGCGAGGCGCCGGCGAGGACGCGGAGCGCGAGGGTCAGGCTGTGGCCGAGGGTGAACCCGGTGATCGCGACGAGCAGCGCGCGCGCGGCCGGGCGCTCCGTGCGACGCGCGCCGCGGGCGACGAGCAGCGCCAGCGCGAGGAGGAAGAGCAGGTGGTCGAGGCCGGTCGCGAGGTGCTCGGCGCCGAGGCGGAGGTAGCGCGCGAAGGTCTGCCCCGGGGCGGGGCGCGCGCCAACGGTCAGCGACGGCGAGGTCGCGGTGAGCACCGCGCGATCGACGCCGCCGTCGGCCCGGTCGACGACCGCGATCACGCTGAGTGCCTCGTCCATCCCCTCGACACGGATCACGGTGTCCTCCAGCGCGCCGTCGCAGCGCACGCGCACCTCGACGCGGTCGGCGTTGACCGCCCGGCGGGGCGACGCCGTCAGCGCGCAGGGGCCCTCGGTCGCGAGCGTCACGTCGGGGGGCGTCCCCTCGTGGCCGGCTGCGCGGAGCACGAGCTCGGCGCCGCCCCCGATAGCGCGCACGCGGAGCACGCCGAAGTCGAGCGAGTGCGCGAGCGCGGTCGACGGAGCCAGGAGCGCGAGGATCACGGCGAGCCCGTGGGCGCGCGCGAGCGTCACGCGGGCGGCTCGCGGACAGGGGGTTGCCCGGCGGGCGCGCGCTCGAGCGCCTCCGCGAGGTAGGGCAGCGCCATCTGCACGAGGTCGAGGTCCGGGTCGAGCTGCTTGCCGAGCCCCTCGGCCACCAGCACGCCGAGGTTCACCACCGTGAAGACCGGCTCCACCTGGATCCGGTGCCGGCGCAGGATGTTCATCATCCCGCCGACGACCTCGCTCACCTCGACCTCGCCGAGGCGCTTGCCTTCGAACTGATCGAAGAACGCGATCGTGTCGCGCTCGTAGGCCGCGTAGTCGCGAGTCGCGACAAAGGGCGCGTAGGCGTAGAAGAGGCGCGCCGCGGCCTGGCCGTCGTTGGCGCCGAGCGCCTGGAACGTCTCGATCCAGGGCCGCATCATCTCGGGCGGGATCTCGGCCACCATCCCGAGGTCGATGAAGACGAGCGTCCCGTCGTCCATCAGCAGGATGTTGCCGGGGTGCATGTCCGCGTGGACGAAGCCGTCGCGGAAGATCATCTTCAGCACCGCCTCACCGCCGCGCGCGGCCAGCCGTCGACGGATCTTGCGACCCTGCAGCCGGTCCGGGTGCGTCGCCTTCACGCCGTCGATCAGCTCCATCACGAGCACGCGCTCGGTGCAGAGCTCCTCGTGGAGATCGGGCACGCGCACGCCCTTGAGCTCGGCGAGGTTCGCGGCGAGGCGCCGGTTGTTCACCGCCTCGAGGCGGAAGTCGAGCTGGTTGGCGAGCGCCTCCCCGAAGCGCTCGACCGCCCCGGGGAGCGACAGCAGGTGGAGCGAGGGCACCCAGTCGAGCACGCGCGCGCCGAGACGGAGGATCGCGAGGTCGCGCTCGATCTGGGAGCGCGCCTCGGGCCGCTGGACCTTGATGGCGACCGCCTCGCCGGTGTCGAGCCGGCCCGCGTGGACCTGGGCGACCGACGCGGCGGCGATCGGCGCGCGCTCCACCGTGAGCCGCGCGCGATCCCGCGCGCTGAGCTCCGCCGCGAGGACCGCCTCGACCGTCGCGAAGGGGGCCGGCGGCACGTCGTCGTGGAGGCGCGAGAGCGACGCGATCATCCCGGGGCTCAGGAGGTCGGGGCGGCTGCCGAGGATCTGCCCGAACTTCACGAAGGTCGCGCCGAGGCGCTCCAGGGTCGACGCGAGGATCTCGCCGCGCAGACGATCGCGCGCCTCCTCGTCGAGCCGCCCCGCGGTGAGCCGGCGCCACAGGTAGCGCGGGACCACGGTGAGGAAGACGAGGGCGATCCACAGGAACCGCGGGACCAGCCGGAGCACGCGCGGGAGTCTACTACTCGCCCTCGCGATCGCGACGGCGCGGCGTGAGGGATCGGCGCGGCCGGCCGTCCCTACCCCGCCGGCGAGCGGTTGGCGTACACTGCGGCGGTGAGCAAGGAGCGTTCGCCCGCGCCCGAGGCGGCGGATCCCGACGGCGGGCCGTCCGGGACCAGCGGGCTCCGCGGGGTCGCGGCGCCAGGGCCCACGCGCGCGCCCCTCGAGCTCGGGGCGCGGATCGATGGCCGCTACGAGCTGACCGAGCGGATCGGCGCGGGCGGGATGGGCTTCGTGTTCGGCGCCCTCGACCAGAAGCTCCAGCGCGACGTGGCGCTGAAGATCATCCGCCGCGAGCTCGCCGACAACCCCGGCATCGCGGCGCGCTTCGAGCGGGAGGCGCTGACCGCCAGCCAGCTCACCCACCCGCACGTGGTGGTGGTGCACGACTTCGGCGCGACCGAGGACGGCCTGCCCTACCTCGTGATGGAGCGCCTGCGGGGCCAGACGCTGACGCGCGCGATCCGCAGCAGCGGCGGCCTGTCGCCGGCGCGCGCCGTCGCCGTCGCGATCGACGTGACGCGGGCGCTCGTCGCGGCCCACGCGGCCTCGATCGTCCACCGCGACCTGAAGCCCGACAACATCATGCTGACCCGCGAGGGCCCGGCGAAGGTCCTCGACTTCGGGATCGCGAAGATCCTCCAGTCGCCCGGCGAGGCGCTCGGCGACGCGGCGCTCACCCACACCGGGATGATGATGGGGACGCCGCTCTACATGAGCCCCGAGGCGATCAAGAAGAACGACACCGTCGGCCCGCCGTCGGATCTCTACGCCCTCGGGACGATCCTCTTCCGCGCGATCGCCGGCCGGCCTCCCTTCGAGCACGACGAGCCGGTCGTCGTCCTGAGCATGCACCTCCAGCAGGCGCCGCCGCGGCTCCGGGACGCGCGCCCCGATCGCGACGTCCCCGAGGCGCTCGACGCGCTCGTGTGGGAGCTCCTCGCGAAGTCGCCCGCGGACCGCCCCACCGCGCCCGAGACGCTCGCCCGGCTCGAGCAGATCGCCGCCACGCTCACGGCTCCGGCCGAGCCGGCCGCGCCCGCGTCCGACGAGGTGATCGTCCTCGAAGATCCGACGGTGGTGACCCCGAGCCCGGACGCGCCCACGCTGGCGACGCCGCCGCCGTCGACTCCGCGGCCGTCCACCGCGCCGCCGTCGATCCCGCCGGCCGCGCCGGCGCCTCCGCCGGTCGCCGCGAGGCCAGCGCCATCGCGGACGCCTTGGATCGTCGCGGCGGTCGCCGGGGTCCTCACGCTCGCGGCGGGAGCGGCGCTCGTGATCGCGCTCGCCGACGACGAGCCCGACATGGTCGCCACCACGCTCGCCCCCACCGCGGCGGGGTCGGGCACGTTGCAGCCGGCGGAGCAGCCGGCGGAGCAGCCGGCGGGCGAGGCGCCGGCGGGCGAGGCGCCGCCGATCGAGGAGACCGCCCCGCGCGAGCTGGGCGACGACGCGGTCGCTCCGGCCGACGACACACCCGCGCTGAGCCCCGGCGACGAGGTCGCGACCGACGCGCGCGACGAGGTCGCCCCCGCGCCGATGCCCCCGCCGCGCGCCGCGCCGGGCGGTCAGGGGCGCCTCGTCCTCGTCACCAATGTCCCAGCCGAGGTCACGGTCGACGGCGAGGCCCGCGGGACGACGCCGCTCGATCTTCGCCTCGACGCCGGCAGCCACCGCGTGCGTCTGCGCGCCGACGGGGTCGGCCTCGTGCTCACGATCGACGTGCGCGAGGGCGAGGTGACCCGGCGCACGGTCACGCTGCGGCCGCGCCGCGGGCCGACCACCACGAGCACCGGCCTGGAGCTGCCGGACCGATGGTGAGGCGAGCCGCGCTCGGCGCCGCGCTCGCGTGCGTGGCCTGGCTGGCCGCGAGCCCGCGCGCCGAGGCGCAGCGGGAGGAGGCACGCCAGCTCTGGCTCGAGGGACGCGCGCTCACCGAAGCGGGAGACTACGAGGCCGCGCTGGATCGCTTCGAGCGCTCCTTCGATCTCGTCGAGCGGGCGAGCACCGCGCTGAGCGTCGCGACCCTCGCGGTGGAGCTCGGCCGGGGGGAGCGCGCGCTCGCGGCGCTCGACGACCTCGAACGGCTGGCCGATCCGACGGCCGACGCGGAGCTGCTCGCCTCGGGCCGCACCGTGCGCGCGCGGGCCGAGGCGCTCGTGGAGGCGGCCCGGCCGCCGCCCGAGGATCCATCCCCGCCGATCGCGCCTCCGCTCGAGGAGCCCGCGCCGCGGGCGACCGACCCCGAGCCCTCGGGCGGCGTCGAGCCGTTCCTCGGGCCGATCGTCCTCGGCGCGCTGGCGGCGGTGAGCCTGGGCCTCGACATCGGCGCGTTCGTGGCGCGCGAGGACCGCGTCGCCGAGCGGGACGCGCTCTGCCCGAACGCGTTCTGCCCTGACGACGCCACCGCGGACCGGGCCCGCGCGCTGCACGACGACGCGAGCACGTTCACCGCGATGGCCAACGTCGCGGGGATCGCGGCGGGGGTCCTCGCGGCCGCGGCCGCGACGTGGCTCGTCATCGCGCTCACGACGAGCAGCGAACCTGAGGCATCGCAAGCCTATCTGCGGCTCGGACCGGGCCATGTGTCGGTCGCCGGGCAGCTCCCATGATCGGGCGCGCTCCGACGCTCGCCATCGTCCTCGCGGCCCTCGTCGGGGGCTGCACCCTCGACGCCTTCGAGCCAATGGTCGGCGTCGACGCGGGCGAGCGGCGCGACGCCGGCGGGGACGCGGGCCCGCCCGGGGGCGGTGAGATCTGCGACAACGGGATCGACGACGACGACGACGGCGACGTGGACTGCGCCGACGCGGACTGCGGCGCCTACGCCTGCGTCCCGCTGCCCGCCGGGGCGATCGCGCTCGGGGAGCTGAGCGACTCCTGCGATCGCGAGGAGGTGCTCGCCGCTCCCACCGACCTCGAGAGCCCCGACCTCATGTGCGGGGAGTGCGCCTGCGGCGCGCCCACGGCCCAGCGCTGCACCGCCGAGCTGCGCGGGCACCGGCTCGACGGCTGCAGCGGCATCTCGCCCGTGGCCCGGCCCGCGGAGGGCACCTGCGACAACTTCTCGAGCGCGGTCGAGGCGGTCGAGGTGGTGAGCCTCGGCGCGACCGCGACCTGCGGCGCGGGCACCTCGGTCGGTCCCGACGTCGTCGGTCGCCCCGACGCGCGCGGGCTCGCGCCGGTGACCGTGTGCGCGCTCCCCACTGCCGGGTGCGACGCGGGCCAGGTCTGCGCGCCGGCCGCCGCCCCCGTGTGCGCGGTCTTCGACGGCGAGGTCGAGTGCCCGCCCGAGCGGCCCGTCCGGCGCGTCGCGATCACCGCGACGGAAGACCTCCGGGGCTGCTCGCCGTGCGCCTGCCGGCCGGGCGGCGGGAGCTGCGCGGCGGCCATCCTCGAGGTCTACGACACCGACACCTGCACCGGCCCGATGCAGGAGCTCGCGGAGCGCGGGCGCTGCGAGGACACGCCCCTGGTCCGATCCGCGTCGATCCGTGGCGGCACGGCCACCGGCGTCAGCTGCCAGGCCGCGCCGCGGGCCACCGACGGATGCGCTGCGCCCCGGACCCGCCAGACGGTTTGCTGCGCGCGCTCCGCGGGCCCGGCGTGCCCCGTCGGGCGCGGGCCCGCGATGATCCTCGTCACCCCGCCGAGCGGCTCGCCGTTCTGCGTGGACGCGACCGAGGTCACCAACGCGCAGTACCGGGACTTCCTCGCCGCGGCGACCACGCCGCCGGCGTGCCCCGTCCCCAACGCGACCCTCGAGCCGGACGAGTGGCCGCGGCCCGCGGTGGAGGACGACCTCCCTGTCGATCGGGTCGACTGGTGCGACGCGGCCGCGTTCTGCGCGTGGGCAGGCAAGCGGCTCTGCGGCGCGCTCGGTGGCGGCTCGACGGCGGGCGACCGCGACGCCGAGCGGGACCCGATGCGCTCCGAGTGGAGCTACGCCTGCACGGCCGGCGGGACGCGCCTCTCGTTCTGCCCCAGCGACGGGGACGCCCCGGCGGGGAGCCGTGACTGCTGCGAGGTCATGGGCATCCACGACCTGGCCGGAGGGGTCGAGGAGTGGGTCGCCTCGTGCGACGCGTCGGGGGACTGCCTCGCGCACGAGGGGACGAGCTGCTCGAACATGGGCAGCAACGCGGTCGACGACACCTGGCGCGAGCTCGGCTTCCGCTGCTGCGCGGACCCCTCCTGAGCCACGCGCTCTCGGTCAGAACCGAGCCGGCAGAGGGGCGGCGTCGGGCACGCGCGCGCGGATCGCGGTGAACAGGCCGGCGCCGCCGAGCAGCAGGAAGAAGCCGCCGAACGCGAGCCCGCCGAGGAGTCCACCGAGGTCGACGGGCGGCGGGGTGGGCGCGGCCGCCGGGGGAGGCGCGGGCGTGGGCGCCGTGTCGTAGGGGTCGGGCTCGAACAGGCGCGGGTCCGCGGGGTCGAGGACGTCGCGAGGGATCCCCTCGGACTCCTCGCCGACGGGGCGAGACGGCGGGGGCTCGAAGGAGGGCGCCTCGCGCGGCGGGCTGGCGACGACGCCGACCAGACCGATCACACCGAAGAGGGCGTTGGTGCTCCCGAACACGAGGCCCCACACGCGGGTCCGTCGCGACGGCCCGATCACGTTCATGATGCTCGTGACGATCCCGCCCACCACCGAGACGAGGACGAACGCGCCCAGGCACACGGACACGACGAGCACCACGATCACCACCGCGGCCACCACCTCGGCGACGTCCCGCGCCGCCTGCGCGCAGCCCGCGTCGTTGCAGGACGCGAGCCCCACGAGCGCGAGGACCAACACGGGCAACACCCTTAGGCGAGTCGACTCGCGCACCCCCGTCAGCAGCTCGTTGATGAACCGACCGCGATGGATCGCGGTTGCGAGGGCGCGTCTGCGTGGCGCAGGGGGACGAGGGAATCCCGCCGGAGGATTCTCGAGGAGCGATGCGCCGCGCAGGCGCGGGCTCCCGGTCTTGAGGCGCGCGGGGAGGTTCTTCAACGGGCTGTCAGGGTAGCCAAACGGACGCGATCGCTCTATGGCCTCAGCGGGTGACGCGGCAGAGGACGACCGAGAGATAGTCGCCCTCGGGGAACGCGAGCAGGCGCGGGTGGTCCGGCGCGGCGCCCCAGCGCCCCAGGACCTGGACAACGACCTTCGCCTTCTCCGCGCCGTCCCCGAGGGTGCGCTCGAAGGCCTCGCGGCCGACGTGGCTGCTGCAGCTCGCGGTCAGGTAGAGCCCGCCGTCGGTGAGGCGCTTGAGGCAGCTCCGGTGGAGCGCGCGGTAGGCCTTGAGCGCGCCCGGGACGGCGCCCTTCTGCGGCGCGAAGCTCGGCGGGTCGCTCACGATGAGGTCCCAGGTGCGCCGCTGAGAGGCGGCCTCCTCGAGGAAGCGGGGGACGTCGGCGCAGATGGTCCGGTGAGCGCGAGGCGCCAGGCCGTTCATCGCCCAGCCGCGGGTCGCGTAGCCGAGCGCGCCCTCGGCCACGTCGACCGTCTCGACGTCGCGCGCGCCGCCGAGGCCGGCCGCGATCGAGAAGCCGCCGGTGTAGCCGTAGAGGTTGAGGACCCGCATGCCCTCGGCGAGCTGGCGGGCCTGGCGGCGCGACTCGCGGTGGTCGAGGAACAGGCCGGTCTTCTGGCCGCGGTAGGGATCGACGAGGAGGCGCATGCCGTGCTCCTCCACCTCGAGCTCCTCGGGCACCTCGCCGTGGATCACGCGCACCTCGGTCGAGCCGCGCCGGCCCGTCTTGGCGAGCAGCCCCGAGAGCCGCGCCTCGTCCACGAGGGCCTCGGCCGCGGCCTCGAGCCAGCGCTCTGCCCCTGCGCCGTCGACCCGCAAGACCGCGTGCTCCCCGTACCGATCGCAGACCAGGCCGCCGAGGCGGTCGCCCTCCCCATGGAGGAGGCGGACCGCGTCGGTGTGAGGCGGCATGCACCGCTCGCGCAGGCGCACCGCGTCCCGCACCCGCCGCCGCACGAAGGCCGCGTCGATCGGCTCGTCCCGGGTCGTCCAGAGTCGCACCCCGATCGGGCCGGCGTCGGCGATCCCGCGCCCGACGAAGCGGCCCTTGGGATCGCGGACGGTCACCACCGCGCCCGGGGCGGCGCGGAGCGGCCCGAGCGCGTCCCGGTAGACCCACGGGTGACCGGCGCGCAGGACGCGCGAGAGGTCTTTGCGGAGCCGCGCTTCGACCGGCGCGCTCACGGGGTGACCGGCGAGCCCGCGGCGTAGGCCGCCTCGAAGTCCGCGCGGTAGGCGGCGGCGACCGACGGGGTGCGGATCCAGAGGCTGTTCTCGTTGTTCGACCAGGCGTTCATGCTCCAGTTGGCCGAGCCCGTGATCACCGTCTGGCCGTCGATCACCAGGACCTTGCTGTGCACCGGTCCCTCGCGGACCTCGAGCCCGGCCGCGACGAGCGCCTGGGCCGGCGCGTCGCCTGCGAAGAGCGGCGAGACGAGCGTCCGCACGGTGACGCCCCGGGTGGACGCGGCGAGGAGCGCGTCCGAGATCTCGGTGCGCGTCCAGGCGAAGATCATCACCTCGATCGACGTCGTCGCGGCCTCGATCGCGCCCACCATGTCGAGCATCCACGCGGGCTGCGCGGAGGCCGGGGTCTCGGGGCTGAAGTAGACCGTGTAGGCGCCGCCCGCGGTCGGGCCTTCGGGGGCGACCGGGCCGAAGCCGGCGGCGTCGAACATGCGGTCGAAGACCTCGCCGTAGCGCGCGACGATCGTGGGCTGCTCGATGACGAGGGAGTTGTTGAGGTCCTGGCAGAACGAGCGCCGGCTGAAGTTCGCCGAGCCGACCCACACCCGCGCGTCGTCGGCGATCGCGAACTTGTGGTGCATGAGGCCCGCGCGCATGTCGCGGATCACCGTCACGCGCTCGGCCGGGACGAGCGCGTCGGCGAAGCAGTCGCCGGGCGCGCAGCGGTCGTCGTCGACCACCAGCTCGATCGTGAGCGACGGGTTCTGCGCGAGCGCGAGGTTGAGCGCGCCCGACAGGCAGTCCCAGTCGCCCTCGTAGACCGCGAGCCGCAGCGTCGAGCTCGCGCAGGCCACGAGATCGAAGAGCTGACCGAGCGACGCCTCGGCGTCCGGGGTGAACGCCGGCGCGTCGGCCGTCGGGGTCGCGCAGGCGGTGGGGAAGGCGGGGCACGTGCACGGCGCCTCGCCGGCGTCCGGCGCGCCCGCGTCGGGGATCGGGCCGGCGTCAGTCCCCGACGTCAGCCCGGCGTCGCCGGACCCGATCGGCGGGCCCGCGTCGATCCCCGGCCGCGGCCCCGCGTCGGAGCCGGCGTCGCCGGACCCGATCATGCGACCCGAGCAGGCGAGCGAGAGGAGCCCGAGCAGCGCGACGGCTGCGAGGGACGAGCGACGTGGAGAAGAAGGCAGAGTACGGCGCGCCATCGCGGCGAGTGTTAGCCGCCGGACCCGCGCACGGCAAAGCGGGGCGAGCGGCGCCTCAGCGCGACATCGAGAAGGCGTAGCTCGCGCCGTCGTCGACCGACACGAGGGACGACCACGGGGCGCCGACCGCGACGCGGGTGCCGCCGCCGGCCCCTGGCGCGGCGTGCACCGAGCTGCCGAGCTGGCCCTCGCCGACCGACTCGCCGGCCACGATCAGCCGCGGCGCCTGCGCGAAGCCCATCGCGCTCACCGAGTAGACGACCACCCCGCCCGTGTCGACGCGCCCCGACGACGCCCCGAACGGGCCGCCGAGGAACGCGAGGCCGCCGCCCGAGGGATCCGGGCCGACCGCGAGGCTCATCCCGAGCCGCTCGCCCGCGCTCGTGCCGTCGACCGTGAGGCGCATCGCCGAGCCCACCCGCAGCAGCGGCACGGTGGAACCGATGTTGTCGGCCACGTACTGACCGCTGACCAGGTAGACGCGCCCCACGAGGCCGCGCGCGTCGCGGAACTGATCGGCGCCGATCAGCAGGTCGGCTCGCGAGTCGCCCGTCAGGTCGCGCCCGCCCGCCACCTGGCGCCCCGCCTGCGCGTCGCGGTTCGGGCCGGTGAGCCGCGTCTCGCGCGGGCTCGTGTTCGCCCCCGCGCCGCAGTTGGCCGCGTCGAAGCCGAACATCACCACCGCGCCGCCCTCGTTGCGGTTCAACGGATCGGCCTCCGGGGTGCCCGCGACCAGGTCGTCGCAGCCGTCGCGATCGAGGTCGCCGGCTCCGCTGATCGCGAAGCCGAGCCGCTCGCCCGCGACCGTGCCGTCGCGCTGCCAGTCGGCGGCGCAGATCACCTCGAGCGTGCCCGCGGCCGGCGCGGGGCGCCCGAAGACGACGCCGACCCCACCCGCGTTGCTCATGCCGCCCGGATCCCACTCGCGGCCGCCGACCGCGAAGTCGGCCCGGCCGTCGCCGTTGAAGTCGAAGCCCGCGTCGAAGTCCTCGAAGCGCTGGTTCGCGAAGGGGCCGAAGTAGAGGAACGACGGCTCCGGCTGCAGCGTGCCGTCGCCCGCGCCGAGGAACACCGCGACCGCCCCGGGGTTGTCGACCCGCCCGCAGCCCTGGGACCACTCGGCCGGCGGCGTGGCGGGGGAGTCCTCGCCCCGCGAGAGCACGGCCACGTCGAGGTTGCCGTCGCCGTCGAAGTCCCCCGCGCCCCGCACCTCCGCGCCGTACTCGTCGCCCGAGCTGTGGATCGCGAAGCCGATCAGCTCCTGGAAGGGCGTCGCCTCGGCGCCCGCCGCGGTGCCCCGGTAGAGGCGCACCGAGCCGAGCTCGCGCCCGCTCCCCGTCACGTCCGTCCCCGTCTGGCCCACCGCGAGCTCCGGGTGCCCGTCTCCGTCGAGGTCGCCGACCCAGCGCACCGAGCGGCCGACCTGCTGACCGCTCGCGACGATGGGTAGCTCGAGCTCCACGAGCTCCCCGCGCGACAGGGCGACGAACAGCGCGCCCCGCTCGTCACGCTCCGTGTCGGACGTGTCGTGGTACGGCGCGAAGGCCACCACCTCGGCCTGGCCGTCGCCGTCCACGTCCCCGAGCGCGCCGACCCCGAGGCCGAAGCGCTCGTCGCTCTGGGTCCCCTCGAGGACGCGGTCGGGCGTCGTCGAGACCGGCCCGTTGCCGCCGTGGTAGACGCGCACCAGGCCAGGCCGCGACAGCATCGAGTCCATGATCCGGCCGCGCGGGTCGCCGCTGACGATGTCCATGTCGCCGTCGCCGTCCATGTCGAAGACCGCGAGGCCCTGGCTGATGTTGTCGAAGTCCTCGCCTTCGATCCGCGCGTCCGCGCCGGCCTCGATCTCGGTGATCGCGGTGGCCGGCCCGGTGAGCTCGCGGCCGAGCCGCACGTAGATCGCGCCGGTGTCGTTGCCCGCGGCGCCGTCGAAGACATCGCGGCCCGCGATCAGGTCCGCGCGGCCGTCGCCGTCGACGTCGCCCATCTGGAGGTCAGCCCCGAAATGCGTGTTGTCGTCCATCCCGTCGTCACGGGCCCACACGAGGCTCGGCGTCGTCTCGGGGCCGCCGCGATCGGGGCCGTTCACCGGGCGGCCGCGGAACAGGTAGACCGCGCCCGTGTCGGCCATGTCCTCGGCCGGCTCGATCGCGTGGGCGGCGAGGTCGCACACCCCGTCGCCGTCGTAGTCGCCGGCCGCGAGCTGCTCCCCGAGGCGCATCCGGTCGAGGTCGACGAGCGCGCCGTCGACGAGGACCTGGCCGTAGATCTGCACGTCCGGCGTGCTGATGAAGCGCCCCCCGGGGTAGCCGAGGAACACCTGGATCACGCCCTGGTCGACCGCGCCGTCGGGATCCTGGCCGAACGGCGCGCTCACCGCGAGGTCGGGGATGGAGTCGCCGTTGAAGTCGCAGACCTCCACCTGATCGCCGAACAGATCGAAGCTGTTCGTGCCGAAGAACTCGCGGATCGGCGCGGCGCTGAAGAGCTCGCCCTCGACCCCGCCGTAGACGTAGACCGCGCCGATGTCGCGGCGCGTGGGGTCCGCTCGACGCGAGCCGATGAGCAGATCGAGCCGGCCGTCTCCGTCGAGGTCCGCGACCTGGACGTCCGTCCCGAACTCCTCGTCGCGCGTGGGCCCGTTGATCACGCGGGCGGGGGTCGGGTCCACGCCGGTCGCGGTGCCCCGGTAGATCAGGACGAGGCCCGAGTTGCGGAAGTCGCCGTCGCCGAAGGGCATGCCGACGACGACGTCCATCGCGCCGTCGCCGTCGAAGTCCGCGGTGCCGCCCACCACGTGCGAGCCGCTCTGGTCGCCGTCGTGGCGCCGGGTCGCCTCGGCGGGCGCGAGGCTGAAGACCTCCACGTCGACCGAGCGCGACGGGATGAAGCGATCGGTGAAGGTGACGGTCGCGCGCCCGTCGGCGTCCGCGCGCACCGTCGTGCCGTCGACGTGTCGGATGCCCGGGCCGGTGACCGTGACGTCGAACTCGCCGGAGCCGCCCTGGACGGGGAGCGCGATCTCGCCGCCGAGCGGGATCGCCCACTCGCCGGGGGTGACGCGCAGGCTCGGGTCGTCGACGACCTCCACGATCGCGTCCGCGGTCGCGCCGAGCTCGGTGTCGCTCAGCCGCACCACGTCGCGGCCGGTGGCCGTGCCCGCGGTGTAGGCGCCCGTCGCCGCGTCGACCGTGCCGCCCGAGCCGTTGGTCGCGAGCGCGAAGGCGTAGGTCCCCGAGCCGCCCTCGCCGGTGAACGACACGGACTCGCCGCGCCCGAGGGTGATGTGGGCCGGCACGATCCGCGGCGCCTCCACGACCGTCACCGTCGCCGAGGCCTCGTCGCGGCAGCCACGGTCCTCGAGGAGGATCACGTCGACCGGCGGGTCCATCGGGTCGCTCACCGCGCCCGCGACGTAGACCCCGGCGGAGGGATCGATCTCGCCGCCCGAGACGTTCTCCGTCAGCGACCAGCGGTAGACCCCGGTGCCGCCCGTCGCGGTGAACACGAAGAGCTGCCCGGCGCCGACCGTCGCGACGACGGGCTCGATCCGGAGCGACTCGCCGATCTCGCCGCAGCGGGGACGCACCCCCTCCCCCACGCCCGGCTCGGGCGGGGTGGTGAACTGCCCCTCGCAGCCAGCGCCGAGGACGCTCGCGAGAAGAGCCGATAGAACCAGACCCAGCGACGTTCCCCGCATCGAGGAACAGACTACACCCCGGCCGGGCCGGCGGGAACGCGCTCCCGGTGGACCTTCTCTCCGGATTGGACCTGATCTATAGTGTGAGGCCTCACGGGAGACGGGGTTGGTGCGCGTACTTCGAATGCTCGCGATCGTCGCGTTGCTCGGCGCCTGCGGCTCGGTCGAGACCGGGTCGGTGCGGCCGGCCGAGGCGGAGGTGTTCGCGGCGGCGAGCTCGACGCTGGTGCCGCTCCCCGACGGGCGGCTCGTGCTCGAGATGGACGCGCGCCTGATCGCGATCGCGCCCGGCGATCCGACGTCCGAGCCGATCGTGATCGGCCCCGCGACCGACGTCGGCGAGGTCCACGCGGTCGTACCGACCCAGGGCGCGGTGCTCGTCCTCGCGTCCGGCGGCACCTTCCTCCTCCGCGGCGAGGCGTGGGTGCCGACCGATCTCGGGATGGCGTTCGACGGGCCGATCGTGGACGCCGTGCGGCTGCCCAGCCCGACCGGGATCGGGCTCGGCGACCTGTGGGTCGCGACCGCGACGTCGCTCTACCGGATCGTGGACGACGAGGCCCAGGAGCTCGCGCTGGACGAGGACCTGAGCGACGTCGAGCTCGCGATCGCCCCGCGGCCCGAGGGGCCCGCGCTCTGGGTGAAGCTCCCCGACCGCGTCCTCGAGGTCTGGCGCGACCGCTCCGGCGTGGTGCGCACCGCGCGGCTGGGGCTCGAGACGGCGCCGAGCGCGATCGGCGGCTCGGCCGCGCCGACCGGGGGCTCCACGACCGGCTGGCTCGTGATCGACGGCGGGCTCTTCTCGATCGGCGCCGACCGGGTGCTCGTCGACCGCGGCGTCCGCGTCGATCGCCTGCTGACCTCGCCGCTCGCGGACGAGGTGTGGGCGCTCGGCCCGGACGGCCCCCGCCTGTTCGCGGATGGCGCGCGGCTCGAGGTGGAGGGCGCCGCGCTGCCGGACGACGCGCCGGTGGCCCTCGCGGCCGACGGCTCGCTCTTCGTCAGCGACGGCGCCGCGGTCCGCCGCGTCTCTCCGCGCCGCCAGGTCACGGTCGGGGGCGCGCCCGACGGCTCGCTCCTCGTGCGCCCGCAGGTGTTCCCCGTCGCCGCCGAGGGCAGCCCCCTGATCGAGGCCCAGATCGACGGCGCCGCGGTCGAGCTGCTGACCGAACCGCTGCGCGTCGAGCTCGACCCGGCGGAGCTCGGCGAAGGCAGCCACACCCTCGAGATCCGCGTGACCTACGACGACGGCACGCTGCCGGTGCTCGAGCGGCGCACCTTCGAGGTCGTGACCAACGCGACCTGGGCCGACGACATCCAGCCGATCTACGACACCTACTGCGGGCAGTGCCACGGCCCGGAGGGGCCGGCCAACACCCGGCTCGACGCGCCGGGCGACTGGCAGGAGATCTTCGAGGTCGTCGTCGCCAACGTCGAAGACGGCCGCATGCCGTTGAACAATGACCCTCTCACGCAACGGGAGATCGCGATCATCCAGGCGTGGGAGGTCGGGGGTTTTGCTCAGTGAGGCTCGGGACCGAGGGCTGGAGGGTCGAGACATGAGACGATGGATAGGTGCATCCATGACCGCCGCGGGGTTGATCGCCGCGGGGGTCCTCGCGGCGACGTTACTGACCCCGGCGGAGGCTGAATGCGCGGACCCGGCCCTGTGCCGACCGCAGCAGACGCGGCTCGACGACCACGGGTTCTTCCGCGCCCTCAGCCTCGACATCCGCGGCACCGTGCCCACGCCGGCCGAGTACGCGCGGATGGAGACCGAGGGCTACGAGACCCAGCTCGACGAGTGGCTGACCACCGAGGAGTTCGCCGAGCGGGTCGTCCGCCGGCACCGCGCCCTGCTGTGGCCGAACATCGAGAACCAGACCCGCCTCTACAACTTCCGCCGCAACCTGGGCAACGCGGCGGTGGACGAGACGGGCGCGCGCGTCTGGCACCAGAACACGCAGACCACGCGCGAGAACTACCGCGGCATCCGTGACGGCGGCGACGGCTACGCCGGCTCGGTCGGCTGCAACGACGTGCCCGCGGTGATCACGGGCGGCGTCATCGAGACCGACGCCGACGGGCGCGAGGGCTACGTGATGGTCCGCCCGTACTGGGACATGTCGACCGAGATCAAGGTCTGCGCGTTCGACGCCCAGGAGAACCGCTACAGCCCGACCGGCAGCGACTGCGCGACCAACGAGGCGGTGGGCGATCCGGGCTGCGGCTGCGGCCCGAACCTGCGCTGGTGCGGCACGGGCACCGCGCGCAACGAGGTCCTGCGCTCGTTCACCGCCGAGCTCGAGCAGCGCGTCGCGGCCCACGTCCTCGCGGACGAGCCGTACCACGAGCTGCTGACCTCGCGGCGGGCGTTCTTCAACGGACCGCTGACCCACTTCTGGCGCTACCACGCGGGCTCGCCGAACGGCGTCACGCTCGCGCCGACCTCGCTCGACGTGGACGGCCTGCCGGACCTCGCGATCGACGACCCGGCCGGGATGAGCTTCGACGCGCGCGACACCTGGACCGAGGTCGAGCTGCCCGAAGAGCACTCCGGCCTGCTAACTCACCCGGTGTTCCTCCTGCGATTCCAGACGAACCGGGCGCGGGCGAACCGCTTCTTCGACGCGTTCCTCTGCCAGCCGTTCCAGCCGCCCGAGGGCGGCATCCCGCTGGACGACGAGGTCGCCGCCGCGCAGCCCGACGTGCAGCAGCGCCCCGGCTGCAACTACTGCCACGCGATCCTCGAGCCCTCGGCCGCCTACTGGGGTCGCTGGACGCAGCAGGGCGGAGGCTTCCTGAGCCCGAGCACCTACCCGGAGTTCCGGCAGGAGTGCTTCGACTGCGGCCGCGGCCTCGAGCCCTGCTCGACGCTCTGCCGCAACAACTACGTCACGCGCGCGCTCTCCCCCGAGGAGATGCCCAACCTCGGCCGCCTGCAGGCGTTCGAGTTCCTGCGCGACGAGCACCGCCCCAACGTGGAGGCCGGCCCCGCCGGGCTCGTGCGTCAGGGCCTGGCCGACGGCCGCTTCACCTCGTGCTCGGTCCAGCACACCGCGAGCTGGCTGCTCGGGCGTGAGCTCACCGGCGAGGAGGAGGCCTGGGCTCGCGGGCTCACGCAGGACTTCCTCGGGAGCGACTTCCGCTACCGCGAGCTCGTCCGCGCGATCGTGACGAGCGAGACCTACCGGAGGGCGCTGTGATGACCACCTCGACACGCCTCACGCTGGGCCTCACCGGCCTGACCGTCCTCGCGGGCCTCTCTCTCCTCGCGGGCTGCAGCTCGGGCTCCGTCCCGGTTGGCCACGAGGATCACACCTTCGTCGATCCGCGCGAGGTGGACCTCGGCGCCGACCCCTGGCGCGAGCGCCGGCGGATGGACGTCGACCAGCTCGACATGTCGATCCGCGAGGTCACCGGCAACCGCGTCGACGGCGTGCTCGTCGGCGGCATCGGCTGGGAGCGCTGGGGGACGCGCAACGGCGAGCCCTACGTCGCGGAGCGCTACTTCGAGACGTTCGGCGACACCCTCGGGGTGCCCGACTACATCAACTCCTCCTCGGAGGACACCAGCGTCTCGCTCCTCTTCGAGAAGTTCCTCGACGACGCGGCGCGCGACGTGTGCCGCCGGCTCGTGGAGCGCGAGGCGGGCAACGGCCGCGACTACGACGGAGAGCCGCAGGGCATCTTCGGCGCGGTCGACATCACCTCGACCGAGCCGTCCCAGGGCGACGTCGACCAGACGCTCGCCGACCTGCTGCTCCGCTTCCACGGCCGCAGCCTCGAGCCGAGCTCCGAGCAGCTCCAGCCGTGGCGGGATCACTTCGACCGTCTGGCCGCCGCGGCGGCGTCGGCGGAGGAGCCGCTGCCGCCGCAGCGCGCCTGGGAGGGCGTCTGCGTGGCGCTCATCACTCACCCCGACTTCTACACGTACTGAGGGATGGCCATGACGAACAAGAAGCAAGGCATCGCTCGTCGCGATCTCCTCAAGCACGTGATGGTCGCGGGCGGCGTGGCCGGCGTGGGCGCGGCGGGGGGGCTCGGCGCCCTGTCGCACCTCGCAGCCCAGACGACGGCCACCGAGGACAAGTTCTACGTCTACGCGTACTTCTCGGGCGGCTGGGACACGCTGCTCGGGATCGACCCGCGTGACCCGGCGGTGTTCAACGAAGACAACGTCGGTCAGACGCGCATCATGCCGGGCTACGGCAACCAGGCCGCGGCGCAGTACCAGGAGGCGCCTCGGAACGCGCCCGGCACCGAGATCCTCCTCGGGCCGGCCGCGCGCCCGCTCGACGCGGTCGCCGATCGCCTCGCCGTCGTGCGCGGCATGAGCATGGACACCCTCACCCACGAGGTCGGCCGCCGCCGGTTCCTGACCGGCAAGCCGCCCTCGGGCCTCAACGCGCGCGGCAGCTCCGGCTCGTCGTGGCTCGCCGCGCAGTTCGACGGCAGCCGCCTCATCCCGAACCTGTCGGTGCGGGTCGAATCGTTCAACCCGGACCTGCCGCCGGACGTCTCCGCGCTGCGCGTCGGGACCTCCACCGACCTGGTCGCGATGCTCCGGCGCCGTGACCCGACGATGGACCCGCTCCTCGACGAGTCGGTCGCCCAGCTCCTCGAGGACGAGGCGAGCTGCAGCCGCGCGCTCAGCTCCCCCACCCTCCGCTCGGCCGAGTCGGCCCGTCTGCGCATGCGCGCGGTGCTCGACGCGGACGTGCAGTCGCTGTTCGACTTCCGCTCGGACGACGCGAACATCGTCGCGCTCCGCGACCACTTCGGGTTCACCACCAGCCAGCTCTCGAGCGGTGGGGCGCAGGCGGCGCTCGCCTACCAGGCGATCACCCAGGGCGTCTCGCGCGTCGTCAGCATCCAGGCGGCGGGCGGGCTCGACACCCACTTCGACAACTGGGAGGACGACGCGGGGCCCCGCCAGCTCGAGGGCTGGCAGGCGATCGCGGACCTCGCGACGCTGCTCCAGAGCACGCCGTTCGGCGACACCGGCGAGTCCTACCTCGACCGCACCGTGATCATCGGCTTCAGCGAGTTCATGCGCACGCCGCTCATCAACGCGCGCGGCGGGCGCGACCACTGGCTGACCGGGAGCTGCGCGCTCGTGGGCGGCAACGTCCGTGGGGGCACGGTCATCGGCGCGTCGAGCGACGTGGGGATGGCGCCGCAGCTCGTCGACCGGGCGACCGGCGCGGTCGTCGAGTCGTCCACCGAGGGCGAGGTCATCTACCCCGAGCACATCCTGCGGACGCTCCTCGTGGACGCGGGGCTCGAGGAGGACCGGGCCGACCTCCGGGTCGAGCCGATCGCCGCGCTCATGCAGGGCTGACGCGATCCGAGCCCAGCACGATGAGCCCCCGACCGCGCGCCGGTCCGGGGGCTCTCGTGCGCTCGGTCCCGGCACGCACGGGGCGAGGCGCGGTATGCTCGGCGCGCGATGGAGTACGCCCAGCTCGCCCTCGGCGCCGGCCTCGGGATCGCCCTCGCGGCGGCCTGCGGCTTCCGCGTCTTCGTGCCGATGCTCGTGGTGGCGGTGGCCACCCGGCTCGAGATGCTGCCCGCCCAGGACGGCCTCGAGTGGGTCGCGAGCTGGTGGGCGATCGTGGCCCTCAGCACCGCGACGGTGGTGGAGATCGCCGCCTACTACGTTCCGTGGGTCGACAACATCCTCGACACGATCGGCGTGCCCTCGGCCGCGGTCGCGGGGGTGCTCGTCGCCTACGTCGCGATGGCCGACGCTCACCCCGCGCTCGCCTGGACGATCGCGGCCGTCGCGGGCGGGGGCTCGGCGGCCACCGTGAAGCTCGGGATGACCGCGGTGCGCGGCGCGTCTACCGCGACCACCGGCGGCACGATGAACTGGGCCGTGACGTCGGTCGAGAGCGCGACGTCGTCGGCGCTCGCGATCCTCGCGGTGGTGATCCCGGTGGGCGTCGCGGTGATCACGCTGGTCGGGCTCGGCGTCCTGATCTACTTCATCGTGCGTCGACGCCGCCGCGCGCGCGACGAGGCCCCGAGCGAGGGCCCCGCCTGAGCGGCCGGCACCGGAGGAGCCCCATGCGGATCGCGACCTGGAACATCAACGGGATGAACGCCCGCGCCGACTACGTCCCTCACTGGCTCCGCGCCGTGCAGCCCGATCTGGTCGGGCTGCAGGAGCTCAAGATGACGGACGACAAGTTCCCGCGCGGGCAGCTCGAGGAGCTCGGCTACCACGCGACGACCTTCGGGCAGAAGAGCTGGAACGGCGTCGCGGTGCTCAGCCGCGAGCCGGTCGAGGCGCTGCAGCGAGGGCTCCCCGGGCAAGAGGAGCAGGGCGCGCGGCTGCTCTCCGTGAAGACCCCCGAGCTCACCTTCATCACCGTCTACTGCCCGAACGGCAAGAGCATCGAGCACCCCGACTACCAGGCGAAGCTCGCGTGGTTCGACGCGCTCCGCGCCTACCTCGAGGAGCACCACGACCCGTCGGAGCCGCTCGTCCTGACCGGCGACTTCAACATCGTACCGGCGCCGATCGACTCGTGGAACGAGGCGAAGCTGAGCGGCCACATCTTCCACACGGAGGCCGAGCGAGCGCGGCTCGACGCGCTGATGGCCTGGGGCCTCTCGGACGCCTGGCGGACGCATCGCCCCGAGGACCCGGGGCACTCGTGGTGGGACTACCGCGCGGGGGCGTTCCACAAGCGGCAGGGGCTCCGCATCGATCTGGTGCTGATCACCGCGCCCCTCGCGGCCCGGATCGCGGGCGCGGACCTCTCCCGCGACTGGCGGAAGAAGATCGACGGCCTCACGCCGAGCGACCACGCCCCGGTGTGGGTCGACTTGGGGTAATCTCCGAGGCGTGACCAGGGTGGCCGCCGCGGTGTCTCGTCTCGCGCTCGCGGCCGCGCTGGGCGCAGCCCTCATCGCCACGCCCGCGGGAGCCCGCGCGCAGGCCTCGAGCGTCGTCATCGCCTCCCTCGAGGGCCGCAACTCCGCGGCCGCCCGGCGCGTCCTGGAGTCGGGCCTGCAGGACCGCGGGCTGACGGTCACCCTCGCCGAGCTCGACCCGGGCGGGGACACCGTCGCCACGCGGGCCCTCGCCGCCCAGGCGAACGCGCAGGCGGTGCTCGGCGGCCAGGCGAGCGCGCGCGGGCGCGGGCGCTGGCGAGTGGATCTGTGGGTGCGCGACGCGATGGGCGGCGACCAGGGCCGGGTCCGGATGCGGGTCGAGGGCCGCCGCGGGGTCGCGCGCCTCGTCGCCGCGGTGGCCGAGGCGCTCTCGCTCGTTCCGACCGCGACGTCCGGGGGCGCGACGTCAGAGGGCGCGACGACGTCCGGGGGTGCGGCGTCCGGGGGCGCGGGACCCGCCGACGCCGCCGGCGCGCCGCCCGCGGCGTCGGCCGGCGGCGGCTCGGCCGGCGCGGGCGCCGACCCGAGCCCGCGGCCCACCGCGTCGCGCCTGACCGACGACGCGGGCGACGGAGCCGAGGCGCCGCTCGTCCGGGTCTGGGCGATGGTCGGCGCGGGCGTCCGGAGCCGCGCAGTGGAGCTGCTCTCGCCCGACGGCGTCGACGCGGGCTACCGGGCCGAGCCCTACTTCGAGCTGAGCGGTCTCGTGGGGGCGCGCTTCTTCGACATCCTCTTCGTGCGCGGGCGCTTCGGGTCCTCGGTGGGGCTCGGCTCGCGCCGCGAGGCCGCGTCCCTCGGCGAGGTCGACACCCACTTCTTCCACCTGTCGGGCGACGTCGGCGCGTCCTACTGGATCGACGGCGACGTCGAGCTCGGGGCCGCGATCGGCGCGGGCTGGGATCGCTACGAGCTGTCGTTCAACGAGCTGGTCCCGACCACGGAGTACGTGCACCTGCGGACCGCGATCGTCTCCGGCTTCCGGCTCGTCGAGCGGCTCCTCGTCCTCGACGCCGAGGCGGGGCTCCGGTTCCCGTTCGGGGTCGGCGATCTCCAGAGCCTCCACGGGGTGGACTACTCGGTGTGGGGCGTGGACGGCCGGATGCGGCTGCGCGGGGTGGTCGACCCCGGCTTCACCTGGGCGGTCGAGGGCGGGTTCCGCCACTACCAGCTCACGTTCGATCGGGCCGGCGACCAGGTCACCGGTCACGACGGTGGCTGGCACGCCGTCGCCTACGCCGGCTGGGAGCTGAGCCTGTAGGCCGGCCCGGTCGCTCGGGGGTCGAGCGAGCGCGCGCGGGAGAAATCTCCGCCCGACTGTCCCAGAGGCCCCCGCTCACGCGTCATCGGAGCAGCGGGCCGATGGCCCGCGGAACGGAGATCGTGACCATGCCCGACAAGAAGAGGTTCCTCGTGCTCCACCGTAGCGGGCCGCGCCGCGCGGACGCCCCCGGCCCGTCGCCGCAGCAGATGGAGGCGATGTTCGCGGCCTACCAGACCTGGATGGACACGTTCCGCGAGGAGATCTGCGACCCGGGCGCGAAGCTCGGCTCGAGCGGACGCGTGCTGACGGCGGGCGCCCTGGACGAGGGCCCGTTCGTCGAGGCCAAGGAGGTCGTCGGTGGCTACATGATCCTCGAGGCCGACAGCTACGAGCGGGCGGTCGAGATCATGCGGGCCGGGCCGGCGCTCGCGGGAGGGGGCTCGATGGAGATCCGTGAGATCGCGATGATGAGCCGCCCCGAGGCGCCCGCCTGCGTGTCTCCCACCGAGGCTCCCTGACGCGGTCGTGAGCGACCCGCCCAAGGCGTCGTCCTCCGGCCGCGCCGAGCTCGCGCGCCTGTTCCGACACGAGCACGGGCGCGTCGTCGCGCTCCTGGCCCGCCGGGTAGGCGTCGCCCACCTGGCCGCGGTGGAGGACGCCGTCCAGGCCGCGATGCTCGCCGCGCTGCACGCGTGGGCCGCGAGCGGCGTGCCCCTGCGACCGAGCGCCTGGCTGTACCAGGTGGCGTGGCGCGAGCTCGCGGGCGAGCTGCGCAAGGAGCGACGGCGCGCGGTCCTGCGCGACGCCCTCCGCGACGAGGAGGAGCCGCGGACCTGGCCGGACGAGGCGGCCTTCGAGCGCGAGGTCCGCGACGAGCAGCTCAAGATGCTGTTCCTCTGCTGCGACGAGCGCCTCCCCGAGGTGTCGCGGCTCGTCCTCGCGCTCAAGGTGCTCTCCGGGTTCCACCCCCGCGAGATCGCCGCGCGGCTCGATCTGACCGAGGCCAACGTCCGGAAGCGCCTCACCCGCGCCCAGGCTCGACTCCGTCAGGATCCCCCCGTCGACCAGCCGCTCGACGCAATGCGCGAGCGCCTCGGCAGCGTCCGGGCCGTCCTCTACCTGCTGTTCAACGAGGGCTACCTCTCGAACGCCGAGCCGCCGATCCGCGAGGAGCTCTGCGCCGACGCGATCCGGCTCGGGACGCTCCTCGCCGAGCACCCGATGGACGGCAGCCCCCCGACCTGCGCGCTCCTCGCGCTGATGCACCTCCACGCGTCCCGCCTGGGCGCCCGGCGCGATTCGCTCGGGGGCCTGCTGCTGCTCGAGGAGCAGGACCGCGGCCGCTGGGATCGCGCCCACCTCGCCGAGGGCGCGGCGTGGTTGGCGCGCGCGAGCGCGGGCGACTCCCCGACCCGCTTCCACATCGAGGCCTCGATCGCGGCCGAGCACGCCCGCGCGCCGTCGTTCGCAGAGACCCGCTGGGACCGGATCGCCGAGCGCTACGAGTGGCTGATGCGGGTCGACCCCTCGCCGCTCCATCACCTGAACCGCGCGATCGCGCTCGCCGAGGTGTCGGGGCCGCGGCACGCGCTCGAGACCCTCGGCGGGGAGGTGCCCGAGGGGCTCGAGGGGAGCTGCGTCGGGGAGGCGGCGCTCGCCGATCTGCTTCGGCGGGCGGGGCACTCCGACCGAGCCGCCGAGCACGCGCGGCGGGCGATCGCGGCCGCGCCCAGCGAGCCGGTGCGCGCCCTCCTCCGGCGTCGCCTCGCCTCCCCAGAGTGAGGCGGGGCGGAGGGCGCGCGGCGCTCAAGGCCCGGGCGCAGACGGCCGTACCCTGAGATCGTGGGCCAGCTGCGCGCGCTGATCATCGACGACGACCGCAAGTTCGCGGCCGCGCTGGCGCGGGCCCTCGGGCGCTACGGCGTGGAGTGCGAGGCGGTCGCGTCGGTGCCGAGCGCGCTGAAACACCTGTCGCAGTCCACCCCCGACGCGATGATCGTGGACGTGCGCCTGCCGGAGATCGGGGGCCTGACGTTCCTGCGCTCGCTGGCCGACGCGGGGGTCAACCTCCCGACCGTCCTCGTCTCGGCCTACGCCCGAACCAACGACCGGCGCGAGGCCCACCGGCTCGGGGTGCCGCTCGTGGAGAAGCCCTTCCGCGTGACGCGGCTGATGACGGTCCTCGAGGAGGTCGTCGGCAAGAAGATCGCGAGCGTCGCGCCCAAAGCGGCGACAGCGGTGATCGATCCGCAGGAGCGCATGCGGACCGCGCTGCGTCGAGTCACGAGCGACCTCGCCCTGGGCCGTCGCGACCTCCCGGTCCTCGATCCGCGCGTCCAGAAGGCGCAGAGCTTGATGCGCAAGGAGGACCCGACGCTCGAGGAGGTGCTCGAGATCGTCGGCGACGACCCCACGATCTGCGCGAGCCTCCTGCGCGCGGCCAACGTGACGGTGCTCAGCGGCGAGCCGATCCGCGTCGTGTCCAAGGCGGTCGTGCGCCTCGGCGCGCGCGAGGCGATCGACGTGATCGTGAACGTCCTCATGCGGCAGGCGTTCGACGTGCGGCGCGGCCCCTACGGCGCGCTCGTCGAGCGCATGTGGCGCTGCTCGCTCGCCACGGGCCGGCTGGCCCACTGGCTGGCCGGGAGAACCGAGGAGCTCGACGCCGAGGAGATGCGGCTGGCGGGGCTGATGCACAACGCCGGCGAGCTGCTGCTCGTGTGCGCGGCGGCGGAGCTCCCGGCGCGGATCCGCGACGCGGTGCCGATCGGCGCCGTGCTCAACGAGGTCTCGATCCTCCACGAGGGGGTCGGCGAGATCCTCCTCGACGGCTGGCAGATCCCGAAGCCGCTGCCGCGCTGGGCGGGGCGTCACCACGGCGACGACCTCCCGCCCGGGGCCTGCGCGCTGCAGCTCGCGTGGCTCCTCGCCACCGAGCACGGCTTCTCGTACCAGCCCCGCGAGCCGGACGCGCCGGCCCCGCCGAGCGCCGCGCTCCGGCGCGAGCTCGAGCGCGCGCGCGTGTCGCTCGACGACGTGCTGCCGCTCCTCGAGACCCTCAACCGGGAGCTCGAGGGGGACGGGGTCACGCCTTCCGAGGAGGGCCCGCAAGCGGTCGCGATCTGAGCCACGCCGGCCCGGGACGTGGACAAAGGGGGGTCGCTCGGCGCATCGTTCGGCATGCGCGCTTGGCTCATGGGAGTGCTCGGAGGGATGACGCTCGTGGCGGCGGTCGGCTGCGACGGTGGCGGCGACGCGGACGCGGGTCCGATGGACGCAGGCGCCCCGCCGCCCGACGCGGGGCCGCCGTTCACCTGCGCGAGCCCCTTCGCGCTGACCGGGCTCCTCGACCAAACGGTGAGCCAGGTGCTCGACACGTCGATGACCCTCGAGCGGCCGCGCGACCTCGGGCTCGCGTGCGGCAACACGAGCGCGGAGCTGCGGTGGGCGCCCCAGCAGGTGGTGGCCTTCGAGGTGCCGGCCGGGGTGGGCGAGGTCGCGGTCGGGTTCAGCACGATCAACGACGTCACGCCGGACAACTTCAACGTCGTCGTCCAGGCGCGCCGGGACTGCGAGGAAGTGCCCGAGCAGACCTTCCCCGGCACCTGCTTCGAGGGCGCGCGGCCGGGCATGGAGTGGCGGAGTGAAGGCGCCGTCGCGGCGACCGGCGGCGAGACGCTCTACTTCATCGTCACGGGCTGGACCGACGCGAGCACCCGCGCGCCCGGCCTCGTCGATCGCGGACCCGTCCAGATCGACTTCACGGTGCAGGAGAACTCCGACCCCACGCTCGACACGGCGGAGGTGGTGATCGTCGACAACGACGTGCGGATCGACGTGACGGGCACGGACCCGGACGGCAACGCGGTCGGCGTGGTGATGAACTTCTACGACGCGGCGGGGCTCCTCGACATCTACGGCGACGGCATGGCGACCGAGCTGAACAGCGTCTTCGGGGTGCTGCTCGACGAGCCTCCGCCCACCGGCACGGCCTGGTCGGCGGGCACGTGGCTCCGGTCGGTCCCGGGCGACGGCCGCACCCAGCTCGGGGAGTACCTCGTCGGGGTCGGGGCGACGATGGCGCGCATCCGCGTGACCGACCGGCTCAACGCGGCGAGCGAGGCCCGGATGGTCCCGATCGTCCGGGCCGCGGTCGTCGGCTACGGCGAGACCTGCGGCGCCACGCAGCGCTGCGACGTCGGCTACGCATGCGACATGGGGACCTGCCAGCCCAGCCCGGAGGCGATCGCCGCCTGCGCCGCGACCGTCCCCGCGAACCTCCCGGCGTTCACCGACCAAGCGGTGACCGTGTCGCTCACCGGCCAGACCGGCACCGAGCACGGGCTCTTCGATCCGCTCACCGGCTGCGTGGCCGCGTCCGCGTCGGTCGGGCCCGAGCGCGTCTACCAGGTCGACGCGATGAGCGGCCCCTTCGATCTCCTCGTCACCACGGACCTCCCGGTCACCGGGCGCAACGACACGTTCGTCTACGTGCGGACAGACTGCGCCGATCCGATGAGCGAGCTCGCGTGCAACGACGACCTCGCGGCGAGCGACCCGCAGAGCGCGATCGAGCTGCGCGACCTCGCGGCCGGCACCTACTTCGTGTTCGTCGAGCAGGTCCAGGAGGCGGGCGTCACCACCCGCGCGCACGCGGTGGACATCACCGCGCGGCCGGTCCTCGCGATGGGCGCGGCCTGCGACGACGCGGAGGTCCTCAACCGCTGCGCGAACGGCCCCTGCGCGGCCAGCGTCTGCCCCTGAGGGGCGCCTCGGACCGTGGTAGCGTAGGCCCGTGAGCGTCGACGCGCTGAGCGAGCTGATCACCGAGGCGCTCTACCTCGCGCTCTGGGTGAGCGCGCCCGCGCTGGGCGCGGCCGTCCTCCTCGGGCTCCTCACCGCCGCGCTGTCGACGGTGACCCAGGTTCAGGAGCAGAGCCTCTCCTACGTGCCCAAGCTCGTCGGCGTGGCCCTCGTGCTCGCGCTCGTCGGCGGATGGATGGCCGATCAGCTCCTCGGGTTCACCGGGCAGCTCTGGCGCGCGATCCCGACGCTCGTCTCGTGAGGCCACGGTGGGCGACTCGCTGACCGCGCTGCTCGGGGTCCCGCTCGATCGGCTCGCGGCGGCCGCGTGGCTCGTCCTCGCGCGGACCCTCCCCCTCGCCGCGCTCGCGCCGTGGCTCGGGTGGCGCGGCACCGCAGGCGCGATCCGCCTCGCGATCGCGGCCGCGATCTCGGCCGCGCTGCTTCCGCTCGCGCTCGCCTCCGCCCCCGACCTGCCGGGCGACGCGGGCGGGCTCGTCCTGCTCGGGCTGCGCGAGGCGCTGATCGGCGCGACCTTCGCGGTGGCGGCCAGCGCGCCGCTCTACGCGCTCGGCTGGAGCGGCGACCTGCTCGATCGCTTCGGCGGGGGGCCCGGTCGCGCGCGCCGGGAGGGGCCGCTCGGCGCGCTCCACCTCGGCGCAGCGGTCGTCCTCTTCGTCAGCCTCGGCGGCCACCGGCTCGCCCTCGCCGCGTTCGCGAGCGGCTTCGCGGATCTTCCGATCGGCGGCGGGCTGGGCTCGACGGCCGGCCTCGCCACCGGCGCCGCCCGCGTGATCACCGAGGCGCTCACCCTCGCGGTGGCCTTCGCCGCGCCCGCGCTGGTGGCGTTCCTGGCGCTCGAGGCGACCCTCGCGCTCGTCGGCCGCGCCGCCCCCGCCCTCGCCTCCTGGCTCGACACGCTCTCGCTGCGCGCCGCGCTCTCGGTCGCGATCGCGCTGCTCTCCCTCGGCGCGCTGCTGCCGCGGCTCGGGCCGGCCTTCGTCGAGGGGATCGACGCGGCCCGCGCGCTGCTCGACCTGTGATAGATCGCGCCCATGGACTCGCCCCCGATCGACACGCTGATCTCCGCCGAGCGCATCCAGGCCCGCGTCCGCGAGCTGGGCGCGCAGATCAACCGCGACTACGCGGGCCAGAGCATCGTGCTGGTGCCGGTGCTCAAGGGCAGCTTCGTCTTCGCGGCCGATCTGGCCCGCGCGATCGAGGTGCCCTGCGCGATCGACTTCTTCGGCTGCCGCAGCTACGAGGGCACCGAGTCGACCGGCGTCGTGCAGACCACGCTCGACCTGTCGAAGCCGGTCGAGGGCAAGCACGTGATCATCGTCGAGGACATCGTCGACACCGGCCTCACGATGAAATACATGCTCGAGAACTTCGAGACCCGCCGCCCCGCGTCGCTCAAGCTCTGCTCGCTGCTCCACAAGGCCGCGCGCACCAAGGTCCCCATCGACATCGACTACCTCGGCTTCGAGATCGACGACGTCTTCGTGATCGGCTACGGGCTCGACCACGACGAGCTCTACCGCAACCTGCCCTACCTCGGAGTGATCCGCGGATGAGTGAAGAGCGACTCGCGCTGCTCGAGAAGATGATCGCGGCCGGGAGCGAGGACCCGTTCCACCACTACGCGCGCGCGATGGAGCTGCGCTCGCTCGGCCGCCTCGAGGACGCCCTCGCCGCCTACCGCGACGTCATCGCGCGCTTCGAGGACTACGTGCCGACCTACCTCATGGCGGCCCAGGTCGCGATGGAGCTCGACGACGACGACGCGGCGCGCGCGCTCGCCACCGCGGGACTGGCCCAGGCTCAGGCCAAGGGCGACGGCCACGCCGCCTCGGAGCTGACCCAGCTCCTCGACCTGTTGTAGCGGCGAGATCGGCCCGCGGTCAGCGGGACCGACCCTCAGTTCCCGAGCGATCGCGCCTCGGAGGGCGCGCTCACCTGGCCGAGCGCGTCGACGAACGCGACCCGCACGTCGCCTTGCGCGGGCGGCGGCGACGCTCCCGGGGGCAGCGACGGGCAGGCGCCGTGCTGCGTGAAGAGGATCGCCTCGTCGCGCGTCGGGGTGGCGCGCGCGAACAGATCCGGCTCTTCGTCCGCGCCCCAGTACACGAGGATCGCGACGACCCCCTGGGGCACCGGGAATCCGAAGTGGGCACGCACCTCCGTGCGCTCACCGTCCGGCGACGCGACGAGGTAGCGCTCGACGCGCTCGAGCCGCGGCGCGGTGGGCGCCGCCGACGGAGTGCCACGGCCGAGGCGGACCTCCGGATCCCCGGCGACGCCGGCGAGGGTGTAGCGGCCGTAGACGCGGCGGGTGTCGGGACGGACACGCACGAGCCCCGGGGCGATCGTCTCGGCGACGGTCGAGACGCGGCGGCGACCGCGCGTGAGCTCGATCGGCGGCACGCGGGTGACCGAGCCGCCCGGGGCGAGGCCCACCACCAGCGCCGCGTCGCGCGGATGCACCCCGGTGAGCGGAGTGAGGAGCTGGGGCGAGAACTGCGGCGGCGGGCAGGCCTCCTCTTGAGCCCTCCCCGGCGGAGCCGCGACGAGGGAGAGCGCGGCCCACGCGAGCGCGCCTCCGAGCCCCGCCCACCCCGCGATCGACCTCGTCCGTGACCTGCTCATCGCGTGCACCCTATCACCCCTCGCCCGGTCGACGGGCGCGCGTGGCCAGGGATTCAGCCTGCGAAATGAAACGATGTGGCGCCGTGGCGCCACCATCCGGGGCGGATGCCGCCCCGCTCCGATCGCGCCTCCCGGGCGCCCTCGGCTTGAACCGCCGCCCCGGCGCGGATAAGGCAAAGGACGTCTATGCTTCGCTTCACTCTCGGGATCGTCTTGCTCCTGACCGCGTGCGGGGGGCGCACCGGGCTGGTCAACGATCCTCCCGAGGACGTCGATCGCCCCACCCCGGTGCCCGAGGTCTGCAACGGCCTCGACGACGACCTCGACGGGCTGATCGCGGCCGGGGCGATCGACGCGGGCTCGATCGACGGCGGCCTCGTGGACGCCGACGTCTTCGTCGACGAGGACTTCCGCGACGAGGAGGGGCGCTACGTCGACCCGATGCACTGTGGAGCGTGCAACCGACCCTGCGCGCCGCGTGGCGCCGCGCTCGAGGTGACCTGCGGGCTCGTCGAGGAGTCGCCGACCTGCGTCGCGGTGCGCTGCGAGGAGGGCTTCTGGCCGTCGTCCACCGGGCGCTGCGTCCCGATCTACGACCGCCTCTGCCTCGCGTGCGCGGACGACGGCGACTGCGGCGACCTCGCCGAGGCGAGCTGCGCGCTCGTCGGGGGCGAGCGCCGGTGCACGGTGAGCTGCGCGCTCGGCTGCCCGCTCGGCTACGACTGCGACGCCGACCTCGACGCGTGCGTACCGCTCGGCCGGAGCTGCTCGTGCAACCCGGGCGACGCCTTCACCCTCGCGTGCGCGCTCTTCGACCCCGAGGGCGAGCGCTGCGCGGGCTCGGCGGTCTGCACCGACGGCTTCCTCAGCGAGTGCGTCGCGCCCGACGAGGTCTGCGACGAGGTCGACAACGACTGCAACGGCGTGATCGACGACGGCTTCCGCGACTCGCGCGGCGCCTACAGCCTCGACGTGCACAACTGCGGCGAGTGCGGCGTCGACTGCACGCTGAGCACCGTGCCGGAGGGCGACCTCGAGTGCGGCGGCGACCCCTTCGCGCCGACCTGCGTCCTCGCGTGCCCCGACGCGGCCGACGGCATCCAGCCGGGCGACCGCATCGACGCCGACCGCGACATCGCGACCGGGTGCGAGTGCACCGTCACGTCGCTCACCGACGCGCCCGGCCCCGTGCTCGCGGTCGGCGAAGCGCTCGACGTGAACTGCGACGGCGCCGACGGCATCGTGGTGCAGAGCTTCTACGTCGCGCCCGACGGCGACGACGCGGGGCCCGGCTCGCCCACGCGGCCGCTCCAGACGCTGCAGGTGGCGGTGATGCGCGCGGCCGAGTCGCTGAGCACCATGAGCCCGCGGCCGCACGTCTTCGTGGCCTCGGGCACCTACGCGGAGTCGGTCGAGGTGCCCGACGGCGTGCTGCTGCACGGCGGCTACCGGCGCGACTTCCTCGCGCTCGACCCGGACGGCTTCCGCGTGGTCGTGCGCGCCCCGGTCGGCTCGACCGCCCCGGGCGGCGCCGCCCTCGTGCTGCGCGGCGCCGGCGTCACCGAGACCGTCCTCGAGTGGATCGAGGTGCGGGGGCTCGACGCCACCTCGCCGATGGCCGCGACCTTCGGGATCTACGCGCTCGACCCCGGTCCTCGCCTGACGCTTCGCGACATGAGCGTGTTCGCGGGCGTGCCCGGCGACGGGATGCCCGGCACCGACGGCGCGGCGGGGCGCGACTTCGATCTCCCGGCGATGAACGGCGACCCGCCGCGCGGCGCGGTCGAGGACGCGAGCCGGCGCTGCACGACCGGCGGGGCCAACGTCGTGCGCGGAGGTCAAGGCGGCTTCAACGTCTGCGACGGAGTCGACGTGAGCGGCGGCGCGGGCGGCTCCCCGACCTGCCCGATCTTCGACGCGCTCTCGCCGAGCGGCATGCCGGGCCGACCGGCCGGCGCTGTGTCCGGAGGCGCGGGGGGCACCGGCGGCGAGGCGTCGCGCGGGCCGATCGAGGTGCGTGGGCCGGGCTCGAGCTGCCCCGGCCCCGCGGTGTGCTGCGGCCTCGCCGACTTCACGGTGAGCCCGCCCTTCGCCGACCCGGCCCCCGGTGAGCCTGGGCGCCCCGGCGGGGCGGGCGCGGCCGGGCGCGGCTGCCGCGACGCGTTCGGCGCCTTCATGGGCGACGCGTGGATCGGCGACGCCGCGAGCGGCGGGAGCAACGGCCGCGCGGGCTCCGGCGGCGGCGGCGGCGGCGGCGGCGGCGGCGCCGTGATCGACTGGGTCACCGGCCAGTGCGAGTTCGTCGACGGGCTCGGCGGCGGCGGCGGCGGCGGCGGCAGCGGCGGCTGCGGCGGGCGCAGCGGCACGGCGGGCTCGAGCGGCGCGCCGTCGATCGCGATCCTGCTGCGCGGCACCGGCGCGGCGTCAGCCCCGACCCTCACCAACGTCCAGATCGCGCCGGCCGACGGCGGGCGCGGCGGCGACGGCGGCGCGGGCGGCGCGGGCGGGCGCGGCTCGGCGGGCGGCTTCGGCGGCGAGATCCCGCGGCCGATGCGCACCACCCCGACCCTCGCGGGCCCGTTCCCGGGCGGGCGGGGCGGGCCGGGCGGCGCGGGCGGCGACGGGGGAGGAGGAGGCGGCGGCTGCGGCGGCGCCTCGGTCGGCGTCTGGGCGCTGAACGTCCCCGTCGGCGCGGCCGCGGCCCAGTGGCGGTCCGACAACACTTTTGTCCTCGGTCGACCGGGCCTCGCGGGGCGCGGCGGCGGCGGCGCGGCCCCGGGCGGCGACGGCGCGGAAGGAGGCGCGATCGATGTCCGGGTCGACTGAGATGCGCCGCGCGCTGCTCCCTGTGGCCGTCGCGAGCCTGCTCCTCGCGGGCTGCTACGAGTCGCACCTCTGCCCCGAGGAGCAGTGCAACCTCACGGACGACGACTGCGACGGCATCGTCGACGAGGGCTTCACCAACGCCGACGGTGACTACGTCGACGTAGACCACTGCGGCTCGTGCGGGCTCGCCTGCGCCGACGTCTTCCCGACCGCGGCCGAGGTCGCGTGCGAGCTCGACGCGGCCCGCGGCCCGCTCTGCGTGCTCGTGAGCTGCCCCGAAGGCTTCCACCTCGCGGGCGACGGCGCGTGCGTGCCGGACGTGCCCGTGCTCTGCCTACCCTGCGCGGAGGACGACGACTGCGCGCTCCGCATCCCGGGCGCGCGCTGTCTCGAGACGGGGAGCGGCCAGCGGCGCTGCGGTCAGCCCTGCGGCGCGGGCGGCATGGAGTGCCCCGAGGCGTTCTCGTGCGTCGAGGGCCAGTGCACGCCGGACAGCGGCTGGTGCAACTGCGACGCGACGACCGAGGAGACCGAGCTCGCGTGCATCCTGCGCGTCGAGGCGGACGGCCACGCGTGCGTCGGCGTGCAGCGCTGCGGGCCCGACGGGCCGGGCGAGTGCGAGCCCGCGCTGATGGAGGCCTGCGACGGCCAGGACGACGACTGCGACGGCGACGTGGACGAGGATTTCCGCGACGACGCCGGCCGCTACGTCGCGCGCCTGCACTGCGGCGCCTGCGCGCAGCCCTGCGTCGAGCCGGGCCCGAACATGCTCGCGGAGTGCTTGCCGGACGGCCCCGGCGTCCGCTGCGAGATCGACTGCCTCGAGGGCTTCGTCGACGTCGACCGCATCCTCGCGAACGGCTGCGAGTGCGAGCGCTTCGACGGCATGGGCCCGCCGCCCGCGGTCGGCGGCGACGCGGACTGCGACGGCGTGCCCGACGACACCGACGACTTCATCTACGTCACCACGATGGGGAGCGACACCAACCCCGGGACGCTCGCGCGGCCGATGCGGACGATCAACGCGGCCCTCGCGCGCGGCCAGGCCGAGCGCAAGTCGGTGCTCGTGGCGCGCGGGATCTACGACGGGCCGATCCAGCTCGTGGCCGGCGTCTCGATGTTCGGCGGCTACAGCCCCGACTTCACCGACCGCGACCTCGAGCTGTTCCCGGTCGTCCTCGAGCGACGCGAGCCAGGCCTGCCGGTGCTCGTCTGCCGCGACGTGCGCGCGTCCACCGCGGTGGACGGCTTCACGGTGATGGGCTCCGACGCGGTCGGCGCGGGCGAGGGGAGCACCGCGGTCTACCTCGACGGCTGCGGACCGGAGGTACAGCTCTCGTCGATGACCATCTTCGCGGGCCGTGGCTCCGACGGCGAGAACGGGCGCGACTCGAGCGAGCGGCTCGGGGAGTGGGGCCTGATGTCGCTCGACCAGCTCGACGGCGACGACGGCACCGGCGGCCAGCCCGGCACGCCGGAGGGTGCGGCCTGCTCGATCGTCCCGGCGGGCGGCGGCGGCTCGCACGTCTGCCGCGGCCGCGACGTCTCGGGCGGCGACGGCGGCGCGGCCTCCTGCGTGGAGACGGGCTGCGTGAACGGGCGCGCCTGCGGCAACGCGGGTTGCGTCGACTTCACGGTGGGCGGGGTCTGCGACTTCGCCGCCGTCCTCCGCGCGGCGACCCCGAACCCGGCCCCCGACGGCGGGCGCGGCCCGAGCCCCGGCGCGGCCGCGGTGCTCACGTACAACGCGCCGACCAACCGCGGCGTCTGCAACTTCTGCGACGACAACCCGACCCTGCCCCGCGACAGCGCGGACGGCGGCGACGGAGGCTCGGGCGGTGACGGCCTCGGCGGCCAGGGCTGCATCGTGCCCGCGCAGCTCGACGCGACCGACGGCACGCTCGCCGCCCAGAGCGGCACGTCGGGCGCGGACGGCACCGACGGCTCGGGCGGAGGCGGCGCGAGCGCGGGCGCGGGCTACGACGTGATCGGCGGCACCGAGCCCGGCTGCCAGGACCGCAGCGGCGGCTCGGGCGGCGGCGGCGGCGCCGGCGGCTGCGGCGCGCCCGGCGCGACCCACGGCACGGGCGGCGGCGGCTCGGTCGGGCTGGTCGTGCGCCTCCCGGCGGGCCAGCCGGAGGGCCCCGCGTTCGCTGACGTGCGCGTGGTGACGGCGAGCGGCGGACGCGGCGGCGACGGCGGCGTGGCGGCCGACGGCGGGCGCGGCGGCGTCGGCGGCAGCGGCGGCATCGGCCGGCGATTCTGCGCGCGCAGCGGCGGCCGCGGCGGCGACGGCGGCCGCGGCGGCGCGGGCGGCGGCGGAGGCGGCGGCTGCGGCGGCGGGAGCCACGGCGTCTACCTCGTGGCGCGCGGCCAGGCGACGACGGCCTACGAGGCCCAGCTCGCGGCGAGCCTCACGATCAACGCGACCGGCGTGCCGGGCCGCGGCGGGCGCGGCGGATTCTCGCCGGGCTCCGCCGGGACGTCGGGCAGCGACGGGCCGGGTCAGACGATCTTCGTTCAGCCGTAGAGCGCGGGGCGGAGGCGCGGCCCGACCCGGAGCCCGGTCGAGGCAGCTCAGCCGAGCGAGCTCAGCCGAGGATGGCGCGCAGGGCGTCGAACAGGTCGGGGTAGGTGAACTCGAAGCCCGCCGCGAGGGCGCGCTCGGGCACCACCCGGCGGCTCGCGAGGAGCTCGTCGGCGAAGCCGCCGAGGATCGTCTTGATCGCGAAGGCCGGCGCCGGCACGACCGTGGGGCGGCCGATCACGCGGCCGAGCGTGTCGGCGAACGCGCGCTGGCGGACGGGCGTCGGCGCGGTCGCGTTGTAGGCGCCCTTCATCTTCTTGTCCTCGACCGCGCGCGCGATCAGCGCGACCAGATCGTCGCGGTGGACCCACGGCCAGTACTGCTGGCCGTCGCCGATCTTGCCGCCGAGGCCCATCTTGAAGAGCGGCAGCATCGCCTCGAGCGGGCCGCCGTCCTTGCCCATGACGAGGCCGATGCGGACGCGCACGACGCGGACGCCGTGGTCCTCGGCGCGGAGCGCCTCCTCCTCCCAGACCTTGCAGACGTGGGCGAGGAAGTCGTGGCCGGGGCTCGAGGTCTCCGTGAGCTCCTCGTCGCCGCGCGAGCCGTAGTAGCCGATCGCGCTCGCGCTCACGAGGGTCTTCGGGCCGTCCTCCGCCGCGACGATCGCGTCGACGACCCGACGGGTGCCGTCGCGCCGGCTCGCCTCGATCGCGCGGCGCTTGGACTTGGTCCAGCGACCCGAGACGGTCTCGCCCGCGAGGTGCACCACCGCGGCCGCCCCCTCGACCGCCTCGCGCGGCAGCGGCTCGTCCGCCCCGCCCCAGCGGTGGGCGCTCGCGAGCTCGGGCATCGCCTCCTTCGCCGCGTCGGGGCGCCGCGAGAGCGCCCGCGCGCCGATCCCCTGCGCGTGGAGGTGCTTGACGAGCGCGCCGCCGACGAAGCCGGTCGCGCCGGTGATCAGGACCTCGGTCGCCATCGAGGGGGCTTATGGGGCCGGACCGCGCCGGACGCCACCGGATCAGAAGTAGTACTGGACGCCGCCGACCGCGACGTAGCGGATGACCTCGTTGCCCCAGCCCGCGCGGTTGGAGTCGCCGAAGCCGAACTCGAAGGTCACCGGCCGGATGTAGAACGCCAGCTTGTCCTGGAGGACGATCGCCCGGAGCAGGAGCCCCACGCTGAAGTGAAACCACGGATCCGGGTCGGTCCGCGAGTCGAACTCGTCGCTGATCGCGAACCCGAGGGTCCCCGAGCCGCCGATCTGGAACCGGAAGTCGCGCGAGTGGTAGACGCTGAAGATCCCGCCGAGGCGCACGGGGAACGCGAGCACCCAGAAGTCGCTGCCCCAGCTCTGGTAGGGCGCGAAGGCGAGGAGGAAGCCGTCGCGCCCCCCGAAGGTGATGCCGATCTCCTGCTCGACCCGGACCTGGTTGGGCCAGTCGTCGATGCGGATCGCGGGGCCGAGGCCGATGCCCACGTACGGGCTGACCTGGGCCGCGGCGCGCGAGGGCGCGAAAGCCGTAGACAGGGCGCCGATCGAGAGGGCGCCGATCGAGAGGACGAGGGCGGTGACGACGGTGCGCGGCATGCGTGGAGGATACCGCACCCTCGCGGGCGTCCGTCGTCGGCGTCTCGTGGGCGTGGGCCGGAGGCCGACCGGTCGGCGCGGGCACGGCGAAGCCGACCTGTGGCACGATGACCGGATGCAACACGCCATCGGGTGGGAGGGCGCGCGCGTCGCGCTCGTGGTCGGCGCGCTCGCGCTGCTGGGCGCGGTCGGGTGCTCGTGCTCCGATCCCGGTGACCCGGACGGAGGCGAGGTCGACGGCGGCGCCCTGGACGGCGGCGCTCCGAGGGACGCCGAGCGCCCCGACGCGACGCGGACGCGCTGCGGCAACTCGATGGTCGAGGCGGGCGAGGAGTGCGACGACGGCAACGACTCCGAGGACGACGCGTGCAACAACGACTGCACGCTCACCTGCGGCGACGGCGTCGTGAACATGATCGAGCTCTGCGACCCCGGCATCGCCGCGGGGGAGCCCGGCGCGTGCCCCACCGACTGCGACGACGCCATGGCCTGCACCTCCGACGTGCTCTCGGGGACGGGCTGCGACGTCGAGTGCCTGCACGCGGACATCAGCGCCTGCCTCTCGGACGACGGCTGCTGCCCGAGCGGCTGCGACGCCACCAGCGACAACGACTGCGCGGCGACCTGCGGCAACGGCGTGATCGAGCCGGGCGAGACGTGCGAGGCGGGCGTCGGGGCGGGGTGCCCCGCGAGCTGCGACGACATGGTCGCGTGCACGACCGACACGATCGCCGGGGACGCGTCCACGTGCGACGTGAGCTGCACCAACGCGCCGATCACGACGTGCACCAACGGCGACGGCTGCTGTGGGCCGGGCTGCGACTCGACCACCGACGACGACTGCTCGGCGAGCTGCGGCAACGGGGTGATCGAGGCGGGCGAGACGTGCGAGGCGGGCGTCGGCGCCGGCTGCCCGACGAGCTGCGACGACATGATGGTCTGCACCCGCGACGTCCTCAGCGGCTCGGCGGCGAGCTGCGACGCCTCCTGCTCCAACACGGCCATCACCACGTGCACGAACGCGGACGGCTGCTGCGCGCCCGGCTGCAACGCGCTGGTCGACGACGACTGCATGTCCGTCTGCGGCAACATGATCGTGGAACCCGGCGAGGGCTGCGACGACGGCAACACCGACCCGATGGACGGCTGCGACATGTGCACGGTCGTCGCGGGCCCGACCGTCTTCCGGATGAGCGACCTCGACCTGCGCGACCCGCACGCGTTCGCGTCCGTGCCGTTCTTCGGCTGCCAGGACATCACCAACACCGTGGTCGGGATGGACGGCGTCAACCCGCAGTTCCAGGCGTCGATCCAGAACGACGGCGACGCCGATGGCCTGCTCGACCTGAGCTTCGTGATGGCCTTCCGCCCGCTCGACCAGGTCAACGGCGCGACGCACCCGGCCGACCTCTACGAGGCCGACTGCACGGCGCCGGCCGCGTCCACCTCCTGCGCGCCCACGACGGGCGGCTCGGTCACGCGGTACACCTACACCAGCGCGACCTCGGGCACCTGCCTGAGCCCGGTGACCGGCACCACGCGCGCGTCCTACACGCCGGCGATCGGCACGCCGGGCGCGCCCTGCTGGTCGACCGACGCGCAGGACCTCACGCTGGTGATCAGCGGCATCGCGATCACGCTCCGCGACGCCCAGCTCGGCGCCACCTACGTCGGCGCGCCCGCGACCTTGATGAGCAACGGCCTGCTGCGCGGCTTCCTCACGGTCGCCGACGCCGAGGCGACGGTGCTCCCGTCGACGCTCCCGATCGTCGGCGGCTCACGCCTCGCCGAGGTCCTCCGCGGCTACCCCGGCAACCCCGGCCTCGGGATCGCGGCAAACTGCAGCGGCTCAAGTGACATGGACACGCACCCGACGCACGGCGCGGGGTGGTGGATGTACCTGAACTTCCCGGCGAGCCAGGTCACCTGGACCGGGCCGTAGCCCTCCAGGCGGGCGGACACCCACCCCAAGAAGAGCGTTCGCTCCGGCGACCGAGGACGGCGGGCCATCCTGCCGGGCTTGGTCGTCGATGAGCACCGTGGCGGACGCGCGCGTCGGCGTCGTGAGGGGCGTCGGGCAACCCCTCGCCGCGACCCGCCGATGGGGCCCTACAAAGGAGTCTGATCCGATGTACAGTGCGCCCCGCCCCGTGGACCTCGAAGAGCAGCTTCAAGAACGGTTCGGCCTCGAGCGGTTCCGCCCGTGGCAGCGGGAGGCGATCGACGAGCTGCTGGGCGGCGGCGGGCGGGTGCTCGCGATCGCGCCCACGGGCGGCGGCAAGTCGCTCTGCTACCAGTTCCCCGCCGCGGTGCTCGGCGGCACCTCGATCGTGGTCTCTCCGCTCATCGCGCTGATGGAGGACCAGGTCCGCGCGCTCAACGAGCGCGGCGTCCCCGCGACCTACCTCGCCTCGAACCTCCCGCCGGACGAGCGGCGCGAGCGCGAGAGCGGCCTCGCCCAGGGTCGCTACGCGCTGGTGTACGTCGCGCCCGAGCGGCTCGCGAACGAGGCGGCGGTCGAGCGCCTGCGCGCGCTGAAGCCGCCGCTCGTCGCGATCGACGAGGCGCACTGCATCTCGCAGTGGGGCCACGACTTCCGGCCGGACTACATGCGGCTCGGCGAGATCCTCGCGCGCCTCGATCCGCCGCGCGTCCTCGCGTGCACCGCCACCGCGACGCCGCTCGTGCGCGACGAGATCCTCGCGCGCCTCGGCCTCGGCGACGAGACGCGGCAGATCCTGCGCGGCTTCGCGCGGCCCAACCTCCACCTCGAGGCCCACGAGATCGACTCGGGCGCCTCGCGCCGGCGCCTCACCCTGCAGACGATCCGCGAGGCCCTCGGCGCGCCGACCGCGCCGAAGGGGGCGGTGATCGTCTACGCGGGCACGCGCCGCAAGACGGACGAGCTCGCGGCCGAGATCGCGGCCGACGGATGGCGCGCGGCCGGCTACCACGCCGGCCTGGACGCGGACGAGCGGGGCCGGGTCAGCCACGCCTTCGCCGCGCGCGAGCTCGACGTGGTCGTCGCGACCAACGCGTTCGGGATGGGGATCGATCGACCCGACATCCGCGCGGTCGTCCACACCCAGGCGCCCGGCTCGATCGAGGCCTACTACCAGGAGGTCGGGCGCGCCGGGCGCGACGGCCAGCCCGCGCTCGGGCTGCTGCTGATGGGCCAAGCCGACATCGGCCTCCGGCGCCGGCTGATCGAGTCGGGCGGCCGCGACGGTGAGCGCCCGCCCCAGGAGCTGATCGACCGCCAGTGGAGCCTGTTCCGCGATCTGCTCCGCTACGTCGAGGCGGGGAGCTGCCGCCACGACTTCATCCTGCGCTACTTCGGCGACGAGCAGGAGCTGCTCGGCGGCTGCGGGCACTGCGACGTCTGCGAGCGGCTCGAGCGGTCGGGCGGCGAGGAGCGCACGGTCGACGAGGACGACGCGATCGTGGTGCGCAAGGCGCTCAGCGGGGTCGCGCGCGCGCGCCGGCGGGTCGGCCTCACCGCGGTGGCGAAGATGCTGCACGGCGCGAGCGACGCGCAGCTCACGCGATGGGGGCTCGATCAGCTGAGCACCCACGGGCTGCTCGCGGACCGCGACCGCGCGTGGATCCAGGCGCTGCTGCGGCGGCTGCTGAGCGCGGGGCTGATCGACATCACGCCGACCCAGTACCCGATGCCGTACCTCACGGCCGCGGGCGTGGCCGTGATGAAGGGCGAGCAGCCGGTGCGCGTCCTGCCCCCGCCCGAGGACGCAGGGCGTCCGCGCGGCCCGAAGAAGGGCAAGGGCGCGAAGCGGCCCAAGCGCGAGCCACCGGCGGGGATGGACGAGGCGCTCTTCGAGCGGCTGCGCGCCGAGCGGCTCTCGCTCGCCAAGGAGAAGGGCGTCCCCGCCTACGTGGTCTGCCACGACCGTACGCTGATGGAGATCGCGGCCGACAAGCCCACCGACCGCGACGCGCTCTCGCGGGTCGCGGGGATGGGCCCAGCGCGGATCGAATCCTTCGGCGATCGCTTCCTCGCGGTCGTGCAGGCGGGCTGAACCGATCCTCGCTACCGTACGTCAGTGACCTGCATGCACCGCTCTCTGTCGCTCGTCGCCCTCGCGGCCCTCGCGGCGCTCGCGTGGCCCGGAGACGCGCGCGCCGAGATCGCCTACGCAGTCCCGAGCCGAGTGGGCGGCGGCGCGGTGGCCACTCCCGCGCTGCTCGTCAGCCCATGGGGCCACCCGAGCCCGGTGCCGACCGGGCCGCCGCCGATCCGTGAGGTGCGCGCGGGGCTGCGCGCGGCCCAGGGCGCGATCCAGGCCTGCGCGGTCCAGTACCAGCCGCCGGGCACCGGGCGCACGCGCCGGCTGAGGGCCCGCGTCTGGCTCTACCCGACGGGGCGCTGGACGATGGAGGTGCCGGAGCTCGACGCCACGCCGCGCGGCCGGCCGCAGGCGAGCCACGCCGCGCTGCGCAGCTGCATGCGCGCGGCGATCGCGGTGCAGATCCAGCGGCACATGCGCCGCTTCCGCGGCCGCGCCCGGCAGAAGGTGGAGCGCGCGTTCCGCGTGCGGATGCCGGGGCCGCCGCCGAGCGAGGCCGAGCTCGCGCGCCGCGTCACCCGGCGGCGTCGCCAGCTCGTCGCCTGCGTCCCCGGCGCGGGATCTCAAGGGGAGCAAGCGACGCTGACGGTGCGCGCAACCCTCGAGACGAGCGGCGGGCTGACCCTCACCGGCCTCGAGGTCCCCGAGGGCGTCCCCTTCGACACGGCCACCGCCTGCGTCACGGCGGCGCTCGCCCCGGTCCGCACCGACGCGGTCACCGCGCCGCGCAGCTTCGAGGCGACGTTGCGCTTCCGCTACACGGCGCCGGTCCCCCCGGTCCGCCCTCCCCCGCCGCCGGTCGGGGATCCGCCCGAGGCGGTGCCGACCTCGATCCCCGAGCCCGAGATCCTCTGAGCCCCAGATCCTCTGAGCGCGAAGACCGCGGAGCCCAGGGACCTCGGAGCCCAGGGACCTCGGAGCCCAGGGATCTCGGAGCCCAGGGATCTCGGAGCCCGAGGACCCCGGATGGGTGACGACCGCGCGGCTACTTCAGCTCGCGCTTGAGGATCTTGCCGGTCGGGCCCTTCGGGAGCGCGTCGATCACCTCGACGATGCGCGGGTACTTGTACGCCGCGAGCTTCTCCTTGCAGTAGGCGATGACCTCGTCGGCGGTCGCGCGATGGCCCGCCTTGAGCGCGATCACGGCCTTGACCTCCTCGCCGTGGCTCTCGTGCGGGACGCCGATCACCGCCGCCTCCGCGATCGCCGGGTGGCCGTAGAGGACCTCCTCGATCTCGCGCGGGTACACGTTGAAGCCGCCGCGGATGATCATGTCCTTCTTGCGATCGACGATGTAGTAGAAGCCGTCGGCGTCGCGCGTCGCGATGTCGCCGGTGTGGAACCACCCGCCCTTGAAGGCCTCCTCGTTGGCCTCGGGCTTCTTGTAGTAGCCCTTCATCACGTTGTGGCCCTTGATGCAGATCTCTCCGGGCGCGTCGACCTCGGTGACCGTCTTGTCGTCCGCGTCCACCAGCTTGAACTCGACGCCCCAGATCGGCAGGCCGATCGACCCGGCCTTCTTCGGCCGGTCGAGCCGGTTGAACGACGCCACCGGCGAGGTCTCCGAGAGGCCGTAGCCCTCGAGGATGTTCACGCCGTACTTCTCGTCGAACGCCTTCATCACCTCGACCGGCATCGCCGATCCGCCGCTGACGCAGAGCTGGAGGTCGAGGTCGTACTGATCCGCGTCGGGATGATGGAGCAACGCAAAGTACATCGTCGGCACCCCCGCGAAGAGGTTCACCTCGTAGCCCTTCATGAGCTCGAGCGCGGTCTTCGGCTCGAAGCGCGGCAGGAGCACGATCGTCCCGCCGCGCGAGAGCACCGCGTTCTGGATCACCGTCTGACCGAAGCTGTGGAAGAGCGGCAGCGTGGCGAGCGCGGTGGTCCGCTCGTCGATCGGCATGAGGAAGCGCGCCGAGTAGACCGCGTTGAAGAACATGTTGAACTGCGTCAGCTCGGCGCCCTTGGGCCGGCCGGTGGTCCCCGACGTGTAGAGGATGACCGCGGTGTCGTCGGGCATCGTGCCGGGCAGGTCGGTGACCGGCTCGGACCCGCCGATCAGCGCGGTCATGTTGCGCGCGCCCTCGGGCGCGCTCAGGTCGGCGCGGTCGGCCTTGGCCACGATGAGGTGCTTGCAGGTGTCGACCCGGTTGAACGCGGCCTGGGCCTGCTCGAAGAAGCCCTCCCACGCGACGAGCGCGACCGCGTCGGAGTCCTCGAGGTGGTAGGCGATCTCGTCGGCGGTGAGCAGGACGTTGAGCGGGACGACCGCGCCGCCCGCGTAGTGAACGCCGAAGTAGGCGATCGTGAAGTGCGGCGTGTTCGGGACGAGCACCGCCACGTGCTTGCCCTGGGTGACCCCGAGGCTCGCGAGCCCGCCCGCGAAGCGGCGCGCGAAGGCGTCGAGCTCGCCGTAGCTGATGCGGGTCTCTCCGATCGCGAGCGCGGTCTTGCTCGGGTTCTGCTTGGTGCTCTCGTGGAGCAGCGTGGCGAGGTTCAACATGTCCCATCCCCCTTGGCGGCTGACTCTGGAGCGGTCGGTGTATCGTCGGACGGTGTCGGGTTTCAAGCCGCTCGGGCTCGTCGTCCTCGCCGCGGCCGCCCTCGGGTGCCATCGGCCTGCGGGGTCGGTGGGCCCGCGCGCGCGCTCGGCCACGGTGAGCTCGGCCACGGTGAGCTCGGCCACGGTGAGCTCGGCCACGGTGAGCTCGGCCACGCGGCGCGACGGACCGCCCGCGCCGGACTGGCCGCGCGAGCTGCTCGTCGCGCACGACGACGGCCCCGCGCTCTTCCGGCGATCGGGCCCGGACGCCGCGCCGGTGGCCTGGGTCGCGGGCGGCGAGGCGCTGCGGCCGCGGGGCGCGGTGCGGGGCGGACGCGTGCGCGCGGTGATCGACGGCGGGCTGCGGCTCCGCGGCTGGATCGCGATCGACCGGCTCGAGGCGGTGGTGCTCCGGCGCGGGCGGCTGCGGGGGACGCCGGTCTTCCTCAGCCCGGGCGATCGGGTGCGGCTCCGCGCGGCCCGCGGGCGGCTCGCGACGCTCGAGGCGGCCGCGCGCCTCGGCCACCCGTCGCTCGAGCTCACGGCGCCGTTCCGCGGCGAGCTGCCGCTGTCCCGCCTCGGCGCCCAGCCGGCCGGCGTGGCGGCGGGCCCGACCTCCGGCGCGCCGGTGCTCGTCCGCGGCGCGGCGCGGCTTCACGCGTCGCCCGACGGGCCGGTCGTCTACGCGCTGCCCGCGCTCGAGCCGGCGCTCGTCGCCACCGTGCTGCGCGACGAGGGCGCGTGGGTGGGCGTGCGCCTCGGGGTCGGCCCCTACCTCGTGGGCTACCTGCCGCGCGCCGCGCTCGCGATGCGCGAAGCCCCCGCGTCCAAGCAGTCGATCGCGCCCGAGGTGCTCGATCCGTGGCGGCGCGGCGCGTCCCCCGCACCGAGCGAGAGCGGCGTGCGCGACCCCTGGTCAGAGCGCGCGGCGCCGGGTCCTCAGCGCGGGCTGCCGCCGCGCCTGCGGGACGCGGTGGTGCGCCCCGTGTGGCGGGTCGCGGCCGGCGCTCGCGTCGAGGTGGAGGGGGCGACCGTGGCCGTCTTCACCGCTGAGGGTTGGGCGGTCGAGCTCGAGCGCGACGGCGAGCGGGTGCGGATCCTCGGCGCGGTCGACGAGTCCGCGACCGTGATCGGCGTCGTCCCCGCGAGCGCGCTGCGCGCCGCTGACGGCGCGACGGGCTCGGCAGACGAGCCGCCCGTCCGCGAGGACGCGGCGACCGACCCCGGAGACGAGGCGCCGGACGACACGGTGGACGACACGGTGGACGACGCGGAGTAACGGATCAGAAGTGACTGAGCGTGAGGTCGACCCGCCCGCCGCCGGGGAGCGGGGCGGCGTCGAGCGCGAGGGTCGGCGAGCGCGCGTCGTCCTCGTCCAGCGCGTAGACCGCGACCCGCACGGTGCGGGTGAGGGTGAGCCCGAGGACGAACATCGTCAGGCCCGCGGCCTGGGTGATGCCGCCGATCACCGAGCCGATCGTCTCGTCCTCGGTCGCCGCGTAGCCGAGCGAGGCCCACGGGCCGACGAGCGGGATCCACATCCAGGTCGCGTAGTCCGAGTTGCTGAGCGATCCGAAGCTGCCGCTGAGCACCCAGCTCACGCCGAAGGTGATCACGCCGGGGATCCAGAGCGCCTTGATGTTGGTCTCGCGATCCTCGTAGCGGACCTGACGCTGGGGCGGCGCCAGGTACGTCGGCGCCTGGTACGTCGGCGCGTAGGTGCCCTGCGGGTACGGCTGGGGCTGGGGCTGGCCGTAGCCGGGCGGCGGCTGACCGTAGCCCTGTGGCGGGTTGCCGGTCTGGACCTGGACCTGGCCCTGGACGGTCACCGTCTGGGCCGCCGCGCGGTCGGGGCTCGCGAGCGAACCGGCGAGCAGAGCGGCGAGGGCGGCGAAGGCGGCGGCGTTGCAGCGCGTGATCATCGAACGAGGCTCCCGTGAGTGGCGAGGCGCGGGCTGGCGCCGAAGTCATGCGCCGTCGTGCACGATCGACACCAACCGCGCCAGGATAGCGTTCCGCGGCCGCGAGGCGAGGCCCGTCAACGAGCGTTCACGGAGGAAGGCGGGTACGATGGCCCACTGCGGCATGCGACCTCTCACGACTCTTTCAGTCGCCCTCGCGGCGCTCGCCCTCACTGGCTGCCCCGAGCCCGCGCCGGGCACCGACGCGGGGCCGCCCGCGGTCGACGCCGGCCCCCCTGCGCCGCCGCCCGACCCGATCGCCGCGGTCGCGCCCTACGCCGCCTACGTCGACCCGATGATCGGCACCGGCGGTGGGGGCTACAACGACATCGGCAGCGCCTACCCGGGCCCCGCGCGCCCCTTCGGCCTCGTCCACGTCGGGCCGGACACCGCGTCGGAGGACGGCGGCAGCCCGACCTTCCTCCACTGCAGCGGCTTCGCCGCGAGCGACCCCTTCGTCACCGGCTTCAGCCACGCGCGCATGCACGGCACCGGGATCGCCGACTACGGCAACGTCGCGCTCATGCCCGTGCCCGCGATGGACCCGAGCTACGTGACGCAGGCCGGCTCGCGCGCGCGCATGGTCGACGGCACGCGCGAGGCCTCGGCCGGCTACTTCGCGGTCACCCTCGAACGCGGCGAGGTCCGCGTCGAGCTCACGAGCCGCGAGCGGGTGGCGCTGCACCGCTACACCTTCCAGCCGGGCGCGCCCCAGGCGGTGCTCGTCGACGTCGGGCACACGCTCGCGACCGAGCTGTCGATCGTCGAGGCCTCGGTGGAGGTCGACGCGGCCGCGCGCGAGGTCACCGGGATGGCGCGGGTCGACGGCGGCTACTCCGGCCGGTTCGGCGGCGCGCGCGTGTTCTTCGTCGCGCGCTTCGACCGCGCCGTCGTCGAGCACGGCGTCTGGCAGGGCGACGCGCTGACCCCGAGCGGCGGCAGCGCGGAGGGCCCGCGATCCGGCGCCTGGGTCGCGTTCGACCCGAGCGAGGGCGCGGTGGTGCGGGCCGAGGTCGCGATCTCCATGGTCGACCTCGAGGGCGCGCGCGCGAACCTCGCGGCCGAGACGGCGGGCTACGACTTCGACGCGGTGCGCGCCGAGTCCGAGCAGGCCTGGGAGGCGATGCTCTCGCGCGCGCGGATCAGCGCCCGCTACCCCTACGACCTGACGCGCTTCTACACCGCGCTCTACCACGCGCTCCTGATGCCGACGCTCGCGAGCGACGCGGACGGGCGCTATCGCGGCCTCGACGACGAGATCCACGTCGCCGACGGCTTCGCCTACTACACCGACTTCTCGCTCTGGGACACCTACCGCACGCTCCACCCGCTGCTGACGCTGCTCTACCCGGAGCGTCAAGCGGACATGCTGCGTTCACTCGTCGCGATGGCGACCGACGGCGGGGCGATGCCGCGCTGGCCGCTCGGGCACGGCTACACCGGCGGGATGATCGGCGACCCGGTCGCGATCGTGATCGCGGACTCCATCCAGAAGGGGCTCACCGACTTCGACCTGCGCGCGGCGTACGACGCCCTGCGCCGCAGCGCGTTCGGCGAGGCGAGCGCGCTCTTCGCGGGGCGGGGCCACGCCGAGACCTACGAGCGGCTCGGCTACGTGCCGATGGAGGCGGGCGGCTGGAGCGCGGCCAAGACGATGGAGTTCGCCTACGCGGACCACGCCATGGCGACGATCGCCGAGGCGCTCGGCGAGGCGGCGGACGCGGCGCGGTTCCGCGAGCGCGCGTCGAGCTGGCAGAACCACTGGGACCCGACGCGCGAGTTCTTCGTCGGGCGCCACGAGGACGGCCGCTTCGTCGAGGACTTCGAGGAGAGCACCTGGCAGGACTTCTACGCCGAGGGCAACGCGCGCCAGTACCTCTGGCTCGTCCCGCACGACCTCGACGGGCTGTTCGAACAGATGGGCGGGCGCGACGTCGCGCTCACGCGCCTCGAGGGGCTCTTCGCGGAGAGCCGCCGCGAGCGGCGCCACGCGCTGCCGCCGCTCTGGTACTGGCACGGCAACGAGCCCGACCTGCACGCGTCCTTCGTGTTCACCGCGCTCGGCCGGCCCGATCGCGCCGGCGTCTGGAGCCGCTGGGTCGCGCAGACGATGTACGGCGACGGGCCGACCGGCCTGCCGGGCAACGACGACGCGGGGACGCTGAGCGCGTGGCTCGTCTTCGCGACGCTCGGCTTCTACGCGATCAGCGGCGAGGACCACTACCTCGTCGCCGCACCCCTCGCGACCCGGGCCGAGCTGGACGTCGCCGGCGGCACCTTCGTGATCGAGGCGCCCGACGCGAGCGACGCCCGCCCCGCGCCGCGCGCGGCGACGTTCGACGGCGCGCCGGTCGAGGACTTCCGCCTGCCCCACGACGCCCTCGTCGGCGGCGGAACCCTGCGCTTCGAGATGGGCCCCGACGAGGGGCTCTGATCGGCCCGCACGAGTCGTCCACACCCCGCCCCGATTCGTGTAGGCTGCGACGCCATGGCCACGGAGCGCTGGCTGACCCTGCCGGACCGCGAGGGCATCCGCACGCCCGAGCTGATGATGCTCCTGCAGGAGCACGGGCAGGACTACGCGCGGGCCTGGGACGCGTGCGAGGAGCCGCGCTTCCTCGTCGAGATGGCGGCCGCGGCGGGCGTCCCGGTGGACGACGTGCTCCAGGCGGTGGCCCGCTGCTGCTCCGACGCGTGGGGCCACTGGAGCGGCGGCGCGACCGACCCGCGGCCGATGCAGGTCGTCAACGCGGTCACCCGCTGGCTGAACCGCGACTCGGGCTTCGAGGACATCTGGGCCACGTGGGAGCTCGCAGAGGTCGTCCACACCGAGGTGCGCGGCTGGTACGAGACGCAGGCCGGCGCGGTGCTCGCGACCGCGGTGCTCAACGCGGTGGACGCGGTGCACGCCCTCGCGACCGCGGCTCGCGACCTCGCCGAGCCCGAGGAGGGGCACGACCAGCACGACCTGGCGCGCTACCGCCGCAAGAACCACGACGCGGCCAACCAGGGCCTGCTCCACGACGCGGCGCGCGTCGTCCAGCTCGCGACCAACGCGGGCGCGTTCTTTCACTCGCACACCGAGCCGAACGCCAGCCAGGCCGCCCACGACGGCTACGCGCGGCAGATCCTGGGCTTCGTGATCCGGAGCCACCTCGACGCGGACCGCGTGGTGGCCGGGCTGCGCGCGCGGCTCTGAACCCGCGCCTCTGAGCCTGCGCCTCTGAGCCCGCGGCCGTTCGGCGGATCCGGGCGGTTGGAAAACGCGCGCCCGCCCGCCGACCCAGGGCGGATGGATCCCGAGGACCGCGAGACGCCCATCTTGCCCGTACCTCCGCCCGTCGCTCCGCCCGTCGAGGCGCGGCGTCAGACGTAGAACAGCACCGTCTCGGTCGCGTCGCCGGTCGCGGCCGCGATCGCGCGCGCGTAGATCGCGAGCTGCGTGGCGTAGGGGACCGCGCCCGGGCCGCGCTCGCGGTCGGTCTTGAAGTCCACGATCGTCCAGCGCCCGCCCGCCCGGAACGCGAGGTCGACGACGCCCTCGGCCGAGGAGCCGTCCTCGAGCGGGACGGTGATCGGGCACTCGCGCCGCGTCTCCTCGGCCGCGCGCGCGGCGTCCATCAGCGGGTGCGCGAACGCGCGGGCCGCCGCGTCGGTCGCCGCCGCGATCTCGTCGTCCGGCGCGTCGAGGAGCCGGCCCTGGTGCCGCGCCATCGCCGCCACCGCGTCCGCGTCCGCGTCGAGCGGGCACTCCGCGAGCACCGCGTGGACGAGCGTGCCGAAGCGCTTGCCGCCGGGGCGCGTCTGTCGCTCCGCGTCGGTCGACTCGATCCGGGGCGCGGCTGGGGCGCGCTCCGCCTCCTGGGCCACCGCGGTCACCGAGCGCGCGCGCCAGCTCACCTCCGCGCCGGCCTCGAGGCACGCGGCGCGCTCCTCCACCCACCGGTGGTGCGCCTCGATGCGCGCCTGGCCCGCGCCCTCCCCGCTCGCCAGCAGGCCGGTCCTCCGCAGCCCGCCCGCCGGCTGGCGGCCGAGCTCGAGCGCGCTCGGGTCCCACCACGTCACGTCGAGCTCGCCCGCGCGGTGGCGGCCCGGCCGGACCGAGCCGCTCGCGTCGCCCTCCGCCCGCGGTGGCCGCTCCAGGACCGAGTCGTCGCCGAAGGGCGGGCAGCCGGGCGACGGCTCCGCGTCACGGCGCGCGTCGTCCGCGGGGTAGAGCGCGGCGTGCAGCGGGTCGACCCAGCCGTCCTGCGCCGCGTCGCCGACGCAGGGCACCACGAGCAGCTCGCGCGCGCGCGTCGCGGCCACGTAGGAGAGCCGCACCTCCTCGGCCTCGTCGGCCGCGATCACCTGGGCCTCGTGCGCGGTGAGGTCCACCGGCGCGCAGCCCGCGAGCGGCGCGGCCCAGAGCCCACGCGCAGAGTCGATGTAGCGGCTCGGCCGGCGCACCGTGCGGCTCAGCGTCGGATCGCACAGCACGACCACCGGGAACTCGAGCCCCTTCGCCTTGTGGACGGTCATCAACCGCACGCCGGCCGCGTGGGCCTCGACCGCCGGCGCGTCGATCCCGTCGCCGCTCGCGAGCCGCTCGTCGAGGTGCTCGACGAAGCCGCGGAAGCTCGTCGCGCCCTCCGCCTCGTAGCCGCGCGCCAGGTCGAGCACGCGCAGGACGTTGGCGAGCGCCTGCTCCCCGTTGGGCCAGTTCGCGACCCCCGCGTGGGCGCGCGTCGCGTCGAGGAAGCGCGCGAGGGTGTCCGCGATCGGCCGGCGGTTGCGGCCGAGCGACAGCTCGCGCAGCACGTAGAGCGCGCGCGCGACCTCGCCCTCCGCGCCCTCGTAGATCGCCTCCTCGTAGGGCGCGAGCGGGTGGAGGTTGCCGAAGCGCGCGCGGTGCAAGACGAGCTGCTCGTCGCTCAGCGCGAAGAACGGGCCGCGCAGCGCGCCGTAGACGCTGAGCGCGTCGCCGAGGTGCTCGATCGCGCGGAGCGCGGTGGCCACCGCGAGGATCTCCTCGCGGTCGTGGA
>JAUHXR010000315.1 GCA_030426845.1 Polyangia bacterium
GCGGTCTCTGGCTCGCCGCCCTGGACCCGCTCGAGGGTCACGTCGAGCCCGCGCGCCTCGAGGCCGGGCGCGTAGTCGCTCCGCACGTCGACCGACAGCTCGAGCGGGCTCGAGCACGCGACGCAGGCGAGCAGGGCGATCGGCGCGGTGAGCCGCACCCCTCGACCCTCCGCCAAAGCGAGCCGCCGCGCAAACTCCGCGTAGACTCCGCCCATGACCGGGCCGACCGCCCCCGTGGGAGCGCCGGGCCGCGCGCGGGTCGCGCTCGCCCTCGCGGGGGCCGCGGCCGCGATCTCGTTCGCGGCGATCTTCTTCAAGCGCGCCGCCCCGACCCACCCGCTCGTGGTGGCCGGCGCCCGCCTCGCCATCGCCTCGGTCCTGCTCTCGCCGCTCACGATCCGAGCCTGGCGCGCTGGCCGCCTCCCGCGCCCCGTCCTGCGGCGGGGCCTCGCCGCGGGCGCGCTCTACGGCGTCCACTTCGGCGCCTGGGTGACCTCGCTCCGCCTCACCAGCGTGGCCAGCTCGGTCACCCTGGTGACGGCCACGCCGCTGCTGCTCGGCGCGATCGCCATCGCGACCGGCCGCGACCGGCCGGAGCGCCGGCACTGGATCGCGATCGGGCTCGCGTCCGTCGGCCTGAGCCTCATTGGCTGGGCGGACCTGAGCCTCAGCCGCGACGCGCTGGTGGGCGACGGCCTCGCGCTGCTCGGCGCGGCCGCGATGGCGCTCTACCTCCTCCTCGTCCGGGGCCTCGGCCCTCGCCTCGACGTGCTCGCGTTCAGCGGCCTGGCCTGCGGGGTGGGCGCGGCCTGCCTCCTCCTCGCCGCCGTCGCGCTCCGCGTGCCGCTCGCCGTCTCGCCCGGCTCGTTCGTCTGGATCGCGCTCGCGGCGCTGATCCCGCAGCTCGTCGGGCACACCTTGTTGACGTGGTCGCTCCGCCACGCGACCCCCACCGCGGTCGGGATCGCGACCGTCGGCGAGCCGGTCGGGGCGACGCTCCTCGCGTGGGTGTGGCTCGCCGAGGCGCCGTCGGGCCTGGTCCTCGCGGGGGCAGCGATCACCCTCGCCGCGGTGCTCGTGGCGCTCGCCGGACCCCGCCGTGCGGCCGAGGGTTGACCAAACCCTTACGTCGCGCCGGCGCCGGCCCCGTCATGGTGATCGGCATGACGAAGCTCGCCCGCGTCCTCCTCCTCCCCGCCCTCGCCGCGCTCGCCGTGGCCGCCGTCGCGCTGGCCCAGCCGCCGGCTCCGCCGCCCGAAGACGCGGGGGCCGAGCCCAGCCTCGAGGCGCTCGCCGCGCGCGCGGTGCACCCGGACGAGGCGATCGCGGATCGCGCGATCGCGGCGCTGCGGGCGCACGGCCCCGGCGGACACGCGGTGCTCCTGAGGCAGCACCGCGACGCCCTCGCGCGGCTCCGCGACGGCCACCCGGCGGACGGCGACGAGCGGCTGCGCCGGGCGATCGACCGGGTGAGCGGTCAGCGAGACGGGCACAGCTCCGGCCTCTACTGGTACACCGATCTCGACGAGGCGCGCCGCGAGGCCCGCCGCCGCGGCCGGCCGATCCTCTCGCTGCGCCTCCTCGGTCGCCTGGACGAGGAGCTGAGCTGCGCCAACAGCCGCTTCTTCCGCACCGTGCTCTACGCCGACGCGGAGCTCGCCGGCCGGCTGCGTGATCGCTTCGTGCTCCATTGGTCGAGCGAGCGGCCCGCGCCGCGCATCGAGATCGACATGGGCGACGGCCGTCGGATCGTCCGCACGATCACGGGCAACAGCGTGCACTACGTCCTCGACGCGGAGGGGCGCCCGATCGACGCGATCGTCGGGCTGTACGGTCCACGGCAGATGGCGCGCATGCTCGAGGACGCCGCGGTGACCCACGCCGCCTGCCGGTCGGCCGACGATCGGGCGGCCTGCCTGGCCGAGCGGCACGCCGAGGCCGAGCGCCGCCTCGAGGCGGGCTACCGCGCGGCCGAGGCCGGGCCGGGCTTCCCGAGCTACCGCGCCGCGATCGCTTCGCTGCCCACCCTCGCGCCGAGCGACGCGCCGTCCGCCACCGCCGCGATGCGCCTCACGGTCGGCAAGGCGGTCGTGGAGACGCCGGCGCTCCGGATGCTCCAGCGGTCCTGGGTCGGGCCGATGGAGCCGAGCACGGAGCCGGCCTGGCCCGTGGTCGCGGACGCCTTCGATCGCGCCGGCCCCCCGTCGCCGACCACGGTCGGCCTGCTCCGCCTCAAGCTCGGGCGCGGCGGCACGGAGCCGATCGCCGCGCGCATGCTCACCACCGCCCGCTCCGACGGAGCGCGCAACGAGCTCCTGTTCCACCGCCCGATCCACGGGTGGTTCTCTGCGCGCGAGGCCCCCGAGTCGTTCGAGGCGCTGAACGCACGGGTCTACCGCGAGCTGCTGCTGACCCCCGCGTCCGATCCGTGGCTCGGCCTGCGAGCGGACGACCTCGACGACGCCCTCGAGGCCGCGCGCTGACGCGGGGTCGCGATCGAGGTTCAGACTCCGAGTCAGCGCCACGGGCCGCTCGTGTCGCTGGTCTTGTCGAGCGCGTCCAGGTCACGATCACGAGCGGCACCAGCACGACGCGCGTCACCGGTTCTTGCGTGGGCTGATCGCGGAGTGCGCGGCCGAGGTCAGCGAGGGGGGCTGAGCTTGCCGCGGGCCCGCAGGGCGCGGGCGACCATCACCTCGGCCACCGATCGGAGGTGGGCGGCCGGCGCGGGCTCGCCGAGGGCGTCGAGCGCGGCCGCGATCGCGAAGGCGGTCGCCACCCGGTCGGGCGATCCCGCGCGCCGCAGCGCCGGAGACGGAGGCGGGTCGACGCGCACCCGGGCGACGCCGGGGAGCCGGGCGAGGCGCGAGGCGATGCGGCCGGCCTGACGCCAGGAGCCGTCGGGGACCAGGAGCCGGACGGGGCCGTCGACGGGACCCAGGGGCGCCGCGTCCGGCCCGGGGTGAAGCAGCAAGTGAGTTTGCTGCTCGCGGAGCAGCGACTCGAGGTCGAGCGGCCGGTCGCGCCGGCCGAAGACCGCGAGCTCGCAGGTCGAGAGGAACAGCGCGGCGAGGCGTCCGGTGTTGCTCGGCTGGTCCCAGTCCACCGCGTGCGGGACGAGGACCACGCGGGCTCGAGTGGGGAGCCGCGCGGCGTCGCAGACGCAGTCGGGCAGGTGGAGCCGGCAGCGGACGCACCGGGGCGCGACCCGGCGGCGCCCGCGCGGCGTCACGTCCCGGGCGCCCAGCGCAGCCCGGGCGGGCCGTCGATCCCGCGCTCGCGGCGCAGGTAGCCGAGGAACGGGTTCGTACGGAGCTCCTCGCCGATCGTGGTCATCGGCCCGTGGCCGCTGTGCACCCGCAGCGCGTCGGGGAGCGCGCAGAGCCGCCGGAGCGAGTCGACCGCGAGCCTCGGGTCGCTCATCGGGAAGTCCGTCCGCCCGATCGAGCCGGCGAAGAGCGTGTCGCCGACGACGATGTCGTGATCGTCGAAGTAGCAGCCCTGGCCCGGGGTGTGGCCCGGCGTGCTGAGGAACCGAAGGGTCGTCTCGCCGAGCGCGATCGTGTCGCCGTCGTCGACGTAGTGGTCGATGCGCCCGCACTCCCGGTCGAGGTGCGGCATGCCGAACATGCGGCCCTGCACCGGGAGCGTCTCGAACAGCGGCAGCTCCGCGCGCGGCAGGTAGGTCGGCACGTCCCAGACCTCCTGCAAGAGCGGCAGGGCCCCCGCGTGATCGATGTGCCCGTGGGTGAGGAGGATCATCCGCACGTCGAGCGCGCGGCCGCGCAGGCGCTCGACGAGCTCCTCGCTCTCGCCGGTGTCGACGATCGCCTGGGCCCCGGTCGCCTCGTCGGTGAGCAGGTACGTGTTGACCTGAAACATCCCGACCGTGATCGCCTCGACCTTCATCCCTCGGCCCTCGTTCAGCGCAGCGGCTCGACTTCGTTGCGCGAGCTCATCTGGATCCGCATCTCGCCGTTGGGTCCCCGCGCCCGGACCTCGGCCTGGCTCCGGAGGCGCGAGCGGGTCTGGAGCGTCCCGAGCACGAAGCGCGTCCGGCCCGAGCCCTCCACCGTCATCTGCATCGCCTGGGTCGCCGGCTCGCGCCCCGACTCGACGCGGACCTGCAGCTCGATGCGGTCGCCGTCCCAGCGGCGCAGGCGGTAGACGGTCGCGATCTGCACCTCCATCCCCGGCATGCTCATCGTGTCGCGGATCCGCCACTGCGCGCCCGGCGCGACCGGCTCCGACGGGAACCGCGGCATGATCTGGCCGAGCGCGTCGCGGACCGTGCTGGCGCGCGCGCGGGTCTCCGGCGAGGCCGAGTCGGGCAGCTCGTAGTCGAACGCGATCACCCGGCCGCGCGGGTCCACCTCGGCCCGACCGCTCGTCCCGACGAGGCCGCGGAGCTGCTCCATCGCTGGCCCGCGGGCCTGCTCCGCGCCGCCCTCGACGTCGGCCGCGGTCATCCGGAACGGGAGCCGCACGTTGCCCTGGTGCATGGTGCTCGGGCCGACGTCCACGTCGAGCACGAGCACCGGCATGTCGACCGCCTGGTTGCGCGGCCCGGCCGAGATGGAGAGGTCGGCGTCGATGCGCAGGCGGTAGCGGGCCCGCTGGCCCGGCGCGAACTGGTGGCGGAGCGGGCGGCGCGTCCCCTCGCCCGGCTCGATCAGCTCGACGTCGGACTGCGTCAGGGTGGGCGCGGGCGGCGCGGGCGGCGAGCCGGGGCCCGCGGGCTGGGCGAGCGCGAGGGAGGCGGGCGCGGCGAGCGCCAGCGCGAGGACCAGGGCGGCGGAGCGAAGCATGCCGGCGGTGTAGCAGCATCCGCGGCGGATGCTCGGTCGCCGCCTGCCCCGGCCCCCCGGTGCACCGGCGCGCGCGGAAGGGATACACTGTCCGGGAGCGGCCCATGGCCAACCCGGATCACAACCCCCACCCCGATCCACGGCGTGGCCGCGCGAGCCTCGGCATGGGGCCGCTCCTCCCGTACAAGCTCGGCCGTTTCACGCTCTGCGAGGAGCTCGGCGCGGGCGGGATGGCCACCGTCTACCTCAGCAAGATGCGCCTGGCGGCCGGCATCGAGCGGCTGGTCGCGGTCAAGACGATCCACTCGCACCTCGCGCGCGAGCAGACCTTCGTCGACATGTTCCTCGACGAGGCGAAGATCGCCTCGCACATCAGCCACCCGAACGTGTGCTCGGTCTACGACTTCGGTGACGTCGAGGGCGTCTACTACATCGCGATGGAGTACCTGGTCGGCGAGCCGCTGATCGACTTCGTCAACGCGATCGTGGCCCAGCACCAGTCGGACGACGGCGAGGAGGACCTCGCGGCCGCGATCCCGTTCCTCGCCGCGCGGATCATCGCCGACGCCTGCGAGGGCCTGCACGCGGCCCACACCCTGCGCGGCGCCGACGGGCAGCGGCTGCAGGTCGTCCACCGCGACGTCTCCCCCCAGAACCTCTTCGTGACCTACGAGGGGTCGGTGAAGGTCGTGGACTTCGGCTGCGCCAAGGCGCTCGAGCGGGTCACCCAGACGAACACGGGCATCATGAAGGGCAAGGTGTCGTACGCGGCGCCCGAGCAGCTCCAGGGCCAGGACATCGACGCGCGGGTCGACGTCTTCGCGCTCGGGGTCTGCCTCTGGGAGTCGCTCACGCTGCGGCAGCTCTTCCGGCGCGACAACGCGATCCTCACCGCCAAGGCGGTGCTCGAGGAGGACATCCCGCGCGCGGACGAGGAGGCGCCCTGGGTCCCCAAGGAGCTCGCCGACATCTGCGACAAGGCGCTGCAGCGCGACCGTGACCGGCGCTTCAAGAGCGCGCGCGAGATGGGGCGGGCGCTGCGCAGCTTCATCGCCGGCGCGGGCACGACGTTCGAGTCGGCGGAGGTCGCCGAGTGGATGGAGGCGCTCTTCCCCGAGCGGCACAAGGCGACGCTGAGCCGGCTGCGGCACGTGAAGGACCTCGACGTCGAGGTGTCCACCGTCGCGCCGGTGCCGGCCCACGAGGACGACGAGAGCGCACAGGGGATCGCGGAGGCCCCCACGCGGCTCGCCAAGACGGCGGCGCCCCGCCAGAACGTCTGGGAGCTCAGCCAGCCCGAGGACATCGAGCCGGTGGTCCTGCCGACGCGGAGCCGCGCGTGGATCGCGGCCCTCGTGGTGGTCGCGCTGCTCGCGGGCGGGGGCGCCTACGCCTGGTGGTCCCAGCGTGGCGCGATCGCGGCCGGTGACCCGCCGGGCGCCGTCGCGTCGCCGCCGGTCACGGAGACCTCGACCGAGGCGGTGGCCGCGCCCGATCGGAGCGCGGGTGACCCGACCGCGGGGAGCGCTCCGGAGGAGGCCGCGCCGCCGGAGGAGGCCGCGCCGCCGGAGGAGGCCGCGCCGCCGGAGGAGGCCGCGCCGCCGGAGGCGCCCGAGGAGCCGACCGTGACGACCGAGGCCCGCGAGGGCGCGTCCTCACGCCGCGCGCGTCGCTCCCGTCGCGAGGAGCCGCCGGCCACCCCCACCGCGGCGGCCGGGTCCGAGCCCGAGGTGGTGCAGCCCACCGCGACGCTCGACTTCTCGCAGGGCCCCGTGAACGTGCGCACCACCGAGGGCTTCGCGATCGTCTTCCACGGCAGCCGCCGGCTCGGCCGCACCCCGCTGCGGGTCAACCTCCCGGTCGGCGAGCAGCACCTCCGCATCCTCCCGATGGGCCAGGAGCCCGCGCGCGACGTGACCGTCCGGGTCGAGTGGGGGAGCAACACGACGGTGACCGTGCCGGTCGACGCCGACGCGTTCGACAACCCGTATTGACGCGTCGCGGCCTCAGGGCGGGCCCGGGCAGGCGAGGCGCGCGATCTCGACCGTCTCCGGGCTGTCGCTCGACCAGGCCGCCCAGAAGGTCGCGCCGTCCGTGGCCAGCCGGACCTGCCGGCCGTTGCGTGGCGTGAGGTCCAGCGGGGTCGGGGGCTGCACGATCGCGCCGGTCGCGTCGACCCGCGCGAAGGTCGGGTGCTCGTCGCCCGTCGCCTCGATCCAGCCGACGATCGCGTGGTCACCGGCGACGGCCAGGCCGAGCTCACGCTCGCGCTGGGGGTTGGGTCGGAACCCGGCCAGCCCGAGGTCCACCGGAGGCCCGAGCGGGACGCCCGCGGGGTCGGTCGCGAGGACCCGCGCCACCCGGGGGCTCACCCCCATGTACGCGAGCAGGAGCCCGTCGCGGGTCGCCGCGACCTCGGGCCGCTCGGAGCGCTCCGCGAGGACGGTGATCGGCGGCTCGAACATCTCCCCGAGGCTGAAGCGATAGGTCAGGTTGGTTCCGTCGCTCTTCGCGAGGAGCAGGCGCGTGCCGGTCCAGAGCGCGTCCGCCTCGTCGCCGCCGCGGTCGGTGGTGAACGGCGCGCCGACGACCATCGCGCCGTCGAGCGTGCGCCGCTCGACCTCGGTGACGCCGCCGTCCGACCAGGTGACCACCCAGCTCGCGCCGTCCCAGAGCAGCCGCACGCGCGGATTGGTCGCCGCGTTCGAGTCGAGCTGCACGTACTCGCCCAGCTCGCCGAGCGTCGCGAGGTCGAAGCGGCGCAGCCGGATCACGTCGCAGGTCGAGCTGCTGCCGCACGAGATGCGACCCCAGCTGGCCAGGCCGAGGGTCGTCCCGTCGGTCGCGAGGTCAAAGCCGTAGGGGTAGCCGACGGAGAGCTGCGTCGCGGGGGTGATCTCGGTTCCGTCCGGGCGGATCGTCAGCGCCCAGATCCCGGGCTCACGCAGCTCCTCGGCCCACGCGACGACGAACCGGTCCCCCGCCCACACGACGAGCGCGTCGGTGCCGCGGTCCCGCTGGACCTCCCGCGCGTCGACCGGGGCGTAGGCGAAGCCCTCGTCGACCCGGCCGTCGCAGTCGTCGTCCGTCGCGTTGCAGACCTCGGCCGGCGGCGCGCACGCGCCCCACATGCCCGCCTCGCAGGTCTCGATCCCGTCGGTTCCGCACGCGGTCACGCAGGCCTGCGTCGCGCCGAGCGGGACACACGGGCAGCCCTCGTCGACCTGACCGTCGCAGTCGTCGTCGACGTCGTCGCAGGCCTCGGTCTTGTCGCTGAAGCGGAGCGGGTCGCGGTCGTCGCAGTCGCCGCCGCCGCAGCGCGCGTCGCCGTCCCCGTCGCCGTCGACGTCCCACGGAGCGGCGAGGCAGGCGTCGTTGGGGAGCGGGCGCGTGACGTCGCTCCACGCCTCGAGCGAGTCGCGCGCGACCGGCTCGCACCCCGTGACGCCGCAGGTGTCGGCGCCGCAGTCGCGCCCGACGCAGGAGCGCAGCAGGTAGAGGTGGAGGGCCCGCGAGCTCCCCGCGACGAGCGAGACGGTCGCCTCGGTGGAGACGACCTCCGCCCCGCCGAGCCGCCCGGTCGCGCGCACCGTGATGGGCCCGAGCTGGTCGGAGGAGTCGGGCCGCACCCCGAGGGTGAGCGGCAGATCGGGGCCGTCGACGAGCGCCTGGCTGGCCGTGCGCGTGGTGCCGTCCGGGCTCGCGATCTCGACCTGGACCTCGTCGAGCTCGCGCGGGACGACGAGGTTGGAGTCCACGACCACCACGAGCTCGGTTGGCCCGTTGCACGCGACGGCGTTGCCCGCGAGGGTCAGCGCGAGGAGCGCGAGGGGCCAGCGCTGCATCGTGCGCTGCATCGTGCGCTGCATCAGAAGGTCACCACCCCCGGCCCGAGGTTTCCGACGAAGGGCTCGCGCGGCTGGCCGAGCACGACCCCTAGCGTGACCGCGATGGCGACCAGCACGCCGGCGCCGATCGCCACCCAGAGCCACGGCGAGGCGAGCAGGTCGTCGCCCCCGGGCCCTTCGACCACCTCGGGCGGGGCGTCCTCGACGCTCACGCGCGCGAGCGGGCGGAGCGTCAGCTCGACCTCGCGCACCTCGCCCTCCTCGAGGCTCACCGACGCGCGCCCGATCGCCGTGTCGCCCCGGGTCACGACCACCGCGTGCGCGCCCGGGTCGATCGGCAGGCGCGTGCCCACCGCCGCGCGCGACAGCGCGTCTCCGTCGAGGGTGACCCGGTCGTCGGCCTCGAGGCCCTCCGCGACGATCCGCAGGTGGGCGATGCGCGGCTCGAGCGCGGCGAGCGCCTCGCGGGCGGGCCTCGCCTGCTCGGCCGCGGTGCCCGGATCGGCGAGGAAGCGCCGGTAGCTCTCGCGCGCGGCGACGAGCCGCCCGAGCTCAGCCTGGGCGGTGGCGAGGTTGAGGAGCGTGCTCGCCCGCGGGACGAGCCGGTAGCTCTGCGACAGGAGCCGCTCGGCGTCCTCCCAGCGCCCCTGTTGGATCGCCGAGAAGCCCTGCATGAACATCTCGCGAGCGGCCGCGGTCTCGCTCACCGTCTGGGCGCCGACGACCGCGGGGGTCGCGGCGAGCAGGCCGACGGCGAGGGTGAGCGTGCGGAGCATCGCCGCCATTCTACCTCCACCCGGTGTTGCCGGTGACCCGGGCCGCCGATAGCCTCGGGCCGGACGCCGTGTTCGAGATCGGGGACAGAGTCGGATCGTACGAAATCGTCGCCCGGCTCAAGTCGGGCGGGATGGCGACCCTCTTCCTCGGCCGGCGCGGCGGGGCGGCCGGTTTCGCGAAGTACGTCGCGATCAAGGTCGTCCACGAGCACCTCGCGAGCAACGCGAGCTTCGTGCAGATGTTCGTCGACGAGGCGCGGCTCGGCGCGCGCATCCAGCACCCGAACGTGGTGCACGTGGAGGAGTTCCAGGAGACGGGCGGCCGGCTCTTCCTCGTGATGGAGTACGTCTACGGCTGCTCCCTCGGGCAGTTCTTCTACCAGCTCGCGCGACGCAAGCGCCGGCTGGCCCCGACGCTGGCCGTCCACATCGCGATCAAGGTCGCCGACGGGCTCCACGCGGCGCACGAGCTTCGCGACAGCAAGGGTGAGTCGCTCGGGGTCGTCCATCGCGACGTGAGCCCTCAAAACGTGTTGCTCGCGTTCCAGGGCAACGTGAAGCTCATCGACTTCGGCGTGGCCAAGGCGCGGGGCCGCGGCGAGACGCGCTCGCGCTCCATCAAGGGCAAGTTCCGTTACATGTCCCCCGAGCAGGCGCGGGGCGACGAGATCGACCGGCGCTCCGACGTCTACGCGCTCGGGGTCGTGCTCTGGGAGATGCTCACGATGCGCCGGCGCTTCAACGGCAAGACCGACGCCGAGGTGCTCGAGCAGGTGCGGCACCCCGAGCCGGTGCCGGCGAGCCGCTTCCACGAGAACCTGCCGGAGGCGCTGGACGCGGTCGTCCTCAAGGCCACCGCGGTGGATCCCGCCGACCGCTACCCGACCGCCCACGAGATGCGCGAGGCGATGATCGACGCGATCCCGCGGGCGGCGGCGCTCCACGAGTCGGTGCTCGGCGAGCTGCTGACCCTGGTCATGGCCGACCAGATCGAGCAGCGCCGGAGCGAGCTGCCGT
>JAUHXR010000316.1 GCA_030426845.1 Polyangia bacterium
TCCTCCAGGGGGCGGCGCCCTCGCGGGGCGCTCGCGCGGCGGATTGTGGGGAACCCCCGCCCCCGTGTCGAGCCGAAACCCGCCGTTTGTCCCGCCATCCCGACGGGGATGGGGGAGATCCCATCGGATCGCGGCCGACACGCCGCCTCAGACGTCGATTGAGATCAGACGTCGATCGAGATCAGAGGTCGATCGAGAGCAGCGTGGCTCCGACGCGCTCGAGGACCTGGCCCGCGGTCCACCGCTCGGCCGGGTCGGGCTGCGCCCCTGCAAGCGCCCACTCGCGATCGAGCCGGGTGGCGGGCTCGGCGCGCTTCTGCGCGAGGGCCGCGCGGAGGTGCGCCGGCCAGACGCGGTCGGCCTCGGCCCCGGCCACGAGGGCCGCCCACTCGTCCGGCGCGAGGGTCAGCTCGCCCTCGTCGGCTGCGCTCGGATCGGCGCCGACGCGGATCACCCCCGGCACCCCGGGCACGTGGAGCCCGAGGCAGACCGGGCGCGGGAGCTCGAGCAGGATCGCCGCCGGCAGCTCACGCACCGCCGCCTCGAGCCCCGCGTCGACCGCGCCGAGCCGCGGCAGGAGGCCGCCGACCGGCTTGGCGTCGGGTAGCTCGTGGCTTGCCAGCTCGTGGGCCAGCTCGTGGCTCGCCAGCTCGTGGGCCAGCTCGTGGGTCGCCAGCTCGTGAGCGGCGAGCTCGTGCCCGGCGAGGATCTCTTCGGCTGCGCCCATGGTGTGCCTCCTGATGACCTGTTCAGTGTAGGCGCGACCTGCGCCCCGTCAACCGTCGGCGGCACGGACGCGGGCGCGAGGGGCGGACTGACGGAACCGAAGGGAAAAAGAGAAAACGCCTCACCCCGCCCAGGCGGTCTTCTCGCGCAGGAGCGCCTCGAGGGCGTCCAGGTCGTCGACCGCGCGCAGCGGGATGGTCGCGCGAGCGCCGCGGCCGATCTCGTACCAGACGTAGTCCGGCCCCCGGCCGGCCGCGGTGACGTCCTCCCAGGCGAGGTCGGTGCGCTTGTGCCCGTCGTCGATGCGCACGCCGCGGTCGGACAGCCGCAGCTCGATCGCGAGGTCCGAGCGCCCGCTCTTGTGCCGGGCGTTGCGGATCATCCGCGCGGCGAGGAACGGCTTGAGCGCGTACCAGGCGCCGAGGAGGATCGCGGCGATCCCCATCGCTCGGTTGAACAGCGCGTCGCCGCGGACCATCGCGACCCCGAGGATCGCGACCGCCGGGCCGAACGCGACGCGGAACACCCGCCACCCGGGGCGCCGGTAGTACTCACGGAGCCAGGCCCGCGCGAACTCGTCGTCGCTCAGGGTGAAGCGGTAGGTGAGGGTCACCGACGGCGCCGCCCCTCGCGGCGGGCCCGGGTGAGCGCCGCCGCCTCGTTGGCCACGCGGCCGTAGAACGGGGCTGCGATCGGGTCGCCGGTCTCGCGGAGGATCGCGATGACCTCGGGCGGGGTGAGGCGCGGGGCCACCGCGAGGATCTTGGTCGCGAGGTTGGCCACGTTCGGCGAGGCCATCGAGGTGCCGCTCAGCGGGACGGTCGCGCCGCTCGGGATCACGCTCGGCACCTCGACGCCGTGGTCGAAGACGGTCACGCGCTCCGGGTTGCTGTTGGTGAAGGTCGCCCAGTTCCCGAAGCGGTCCACCGCGCCGACGATCACGAGGTTCGGCAGGTCGAGCGACGCGGGCACGTCCTCGTACTCGACGACGTCGCGGTTGCTGTTGCCCGCCGCGACGACGAAGACGGTGTTGGGGCACTGCTCGAACACGTAGCGCCAGTTGTCGCGGCGGTGCTGGTGCACCTCGGCCGCGCGCGCGCGCACCGCCTCGTCGGTCTCGTAGCGGTCCGACTCGTGGCGGAGCTCCGCCTCCACGTAGTCGCGCGAGAACCCGAGGCTCGCGTTGACCACCCGGACGCCGTGCGCGTTGATGAACCGGGCGATCGCCTCGACGTTCTCACGCTCGGCCGCCAGCTCCTCGTCGGTCGGGCCGCGGTGGTGGTAGATGCGGCCCTCGCCCGCCCACGCGGAGCGGAAGACCGCGACGCGGGCCTGGGGGACGCCGGCGAGCATGATGCCGGCCACGTGGGTGCCGTGGGCCCACTCGCCGATGCGGGTGAGGTTGAGCTGAAGCGCGTCGAGCGCCTCCGCGTCCTGGGCTCCGGCCATCAGCGCGAGGACCCGCTGGGCGGCCTCGGTCGAGGCGAGGCCGGCGCGCAGGTCCATGATGCCCTGGAGGAACGGCCCGTACTCCTCGATCGTGGCCGCGCCCGGGTCGAAGGTCAGCCCGGTCTGGCCGGGCTGCGGGTCCGAGATCACGCCGTGGCGGTCGTCGACGATCCCGTTGCCGTCGTTGTCCTCGCCGTCGACCGGGTCGGCCTCGTTGACGAAGAGCTGCTCGTCGAACAGCGCGCCGGCGACGCCCGTGTCCCACACCGCCACGAGGACGGGCTGGGCCCGCCGGTCGCGCGAGAGGTCCACGGTGGAGAAGGCGTAGGCCTCGGGCTCGTCCTCGCCCTCGCGCGAGGCGCGGACCGCGTCGATCGCGGCGAGGAACACCGCGCGGTGCTCGACGACCGGGCGGAGGACGGCCTCGTAGAAGAGCGCGCTCGTCGCGGTGTCGAGCGAGACGAGCTGGTGGTGGAGCTGCTCGAGGCGCGCGTCGATCTGGGCCTCGTTCTGGAAGAGCTGGAACACCACCGTCGCGCCGCCGAACCGGTTCTGCGGCAGCTCGCCGAGCACCGCCTGGACGGCGGCGGTCTGCTCGGCCTCGGGCGCGCCGCGCCGCGCCAGCTCGCTGAGGATGGTCGAGCCCACGAACGCGCTGTTGCGGTTGCGCGCCCGGGCCCGCACGAGCCGGACGATCCCTGCGGCCATCGCGTCCTCGCCCGCGCCGAGGGCCGCGATCGAGAGGTTGATGAGCTGCTCCGAGACGCGGTCGCCGAGCTCGGGGGCGGCGCTCGGATCGGCGACCCATGCGGGCAGCTGGCTCAGGTCGAGGTCGGGGTCGATCTCGGCGATCCGGGCCGCCGCGCCCTCACGGACGAGGGTCACGAGGGCGGGCGTGTCGAGCCGGTCCCACGGCGAGGTGGGGGCCTCGGTCGCGCCGCCGGTGCTCGCGGTGGGGGTCTGTTCGGTCGCCTCGTCGGGCGGGCTCGAGCCGCCGCAGGCGCTGAGGAGGAGGGTGAGGGCGAGGCCGATCGGGCGCTTCATGGCGCGAACCGTTTCTCACCCCGGGCGGGCCCGCAACCTCCCCGAGGTCGGCCAAGGCCACCGCCTGGCCGCGGGTCTCTCTGCCACGCTTGCGCCCGGGGCCGCGATCCGTCCTAATCCGGGCGGTGAATGTTCGCGGCGGCTCGCTCGTCGCTTGCGGAACCGAGATCGGCTGACGACGGGAGCGAAGATGGAGCGCGGGAAGCTGGGGGCGATCGCCGCCCTCGTGATCGGAGCCAGCATGGTGTGGGGCGGCGTCGCCGAGGCGCAGCAGTTCAGCCCCCGCGCCCGACCCCTCTTCGGAAACGCGCGGCTGCGCGAGGGCTTCATGCCCGATCCGCACATCATGAACGGGCGGATGGGCGGCCCGATCAACGCGGGCCAGGTCAACTCGTCCTGCCGCGGCTTCATCTCCCAGCAGCCGAGCCACGTGATCATGACCCCGACCGGGTTCCGGCAGCTCCGCCTGGTGGTGAACGCGCCGAGCGACGCGACCATGATGGTGATGCTCCCCAACGGCGTGGTCCTCTGCGACGACGACGGGGGCCACGGGATGAACCCGCTCATCGCGACCACGGTGGCGCGGGGCCGGATCGCGGTCTGGGTCGGCGCCTACTCGCAGGGCAACGTGGGTCAGCCCTACACGCTCGGGGTCACCGAGCTGCCGCACATCACGGCGCAGAACCTCCAGGGCGGCGGCGTGGTGGCGCCGGGCAACCCGGGGCCGCCGGTCGTGCAGCCGGCGCCGGGCGGGCTGCAGCCCAACGCGCCGCCCAGCTTCGGCAGCGCCAACCTGCGCAGCGGCTTCATGCCCGACCCGCACGTGCTGTCGGGCACCGCGGGCGGCCCGGTCCGCGGCAACTCGGTCGGCGGGCAGGGCACCTGCCGCGGTTACCTCTCGCCCAACCCGAACCACGTGCTCAACAGCCCCACCGGCTTCCGCAACCTCCGGTTCGTGGTGAACGCCAGCTCCGACACGACGCTGGTGGTGATGCTCCCCGACGGGCGGATCCTCTGCGACGACGACGGAGGCAGCGGGACGAACCCGCTCCTGCAGACCGCGGCGCCGCCCGGGCCGATCCGCGTCTGGGTGGGGACCTACAGCCAGTCGCGCGCCGGTCAGGTCGCGTACAACATCGGCTTCTCGGAGCTGTCCAGCGTCGGCACGGCGAACATCCCGCCGGCCGGAGGCGGCGGGGTCGTCGCGAGGCCGCCGGTCGTCGCGAACCCGCCCCAGCCGCCGGCCGACGTGGTGCAGATGACGGTCGACATCCCCGTGACCCTGCTCGGGCCCGGGATGGCGGGCAACACCGTCGCGGTGTGGTCGCCCAACGGCGGGCCGCCGACGCAGGTGCGCCTCAACGGTCGCTCGCTCCAGGCGGGGACGACCACCCTCGGCTCGATCCCGCCGTCGATGAGCGACCCGGTCGTCACGGTGGAGCAGCGCCGCAACGGGACCCTCCTCGTCCGCGCCGAGCAGCCGCCCGCGGGGCGTGGCGACCGCGGCCAGCAGTACCTGATGCTCGTCCGCTGGAGCGGCCGCCCGACCCTGGCCGAGCAGTGGAGCGGCACCGCGGTTCAGCGCGGCCCGCGCTGGAGCCGCTGACCAGGAGGGACGGTCCGAGCGCTTCGAGCTCGTTGACCAACAAGCTCGAAGCGTTCGGACCGTCCCCTCACTTCTCGCTGTCGCGGAGCCACTGGGCGTAGCGGGCGCCGAGCTCGACGGCCTGCTCGCGGGTGGTGGTCGCGTTGCGCAGGTCGAAGCCCTCGCCGGTGAGCAGCACGAGCTCCTCGGCCACCCGGGCGCGGAGCGCGGCGTCTTTCTGGTCGAGGGCGTCGATCAGCCACGCCCCCCGGCCCTCCTCGCCGTGGCTGCGCCACCAGCTCCGCCAGCGGAACACGAAGCGGCCGTGGTCGCGGCCGATGATCGTGACGAGGGCCTGGCGCGCGGTGTCGTGCACGGCCGAGTCCGACAGCGCCTCGATGAGGTGGGGGACCGCCTCGGGGTCGCGGAGCTGGCCGATCGTCCAGGCGGCCTTCTTGCGCCAGTCCTTCTTCTTGCTCTCGTCCTGGATCATCGCGACCAGCTCGTGGCGGAGCGCGCGGGCCTCGGGGAGCAGGGCGCAGGCGCGCAGGGCGAGCATCGCCGCGTTCCGGACGACCCCGAGCTCGTCCTGCAGCCGCGCCGCGAGGGGCCGGACGAGGTCGCCGTGGATCAGGTCGGCCGCGACGACGCAGGCCGCGAGGCGGACCTCGGCGCGAGGGGCGCGGAGGAGCGTCGCGACGTAGGGGACGGCCGGGTCGCCGAACGCGGCGAGGGCCCCGGACAGGCCCGACAGCAGGCGCGCCGAGCGCACCGGCCGGTGGGGGCGGTTGAGGTCGATCCACAGGTTGCCCGGGAACGCGCGGCACAGCGCCGGCAGGCACTCCGGCCCCATCGCGAGCAGCCGCTTGCGGATCGGCCCGTCCGACTCGGGGCCGCTCTTGGCCAGCTCGCGCACGAGCTGGGCGACGCGCTGCTGCCGATCGGGCGGCAGGGGCTCGGGGATGGCGGTGTCGCGCGCGTCGATCGCGGCGACCGCGCGCTCCATCCGCACCGGCTGGCCGCCCTCCGGGTCGGCGCGCCGCGGATCGCGGCGGGACGGGCGCGACGTGGAGGCGTCCGGGGTGGACGTGAGCGTGGACGTGGGCGCGGAGACGGGCTCCGTGAAGTGGGCCTCGAGCTGCTCCAGCTCGGCGAGGAGGCTGATCGCCGGGTCGGTGTCCTCGGCCACGAACAGGTCGGGGAACTCCGAGACGCGCTCCTCCACCGCGGGGAGGGCCGGCCAGCTCTGGTGAGGCGGCGGCCGCCACGACTCCGGCGGGGGCGACGGCTCGGTGCCGCGGGGCTCCTGCTCGCGCGGCGGCGCGAGCGGGACCGGCCGCGGCGTCGGCGGCCGGCGGCTCCGGATCCGCGGGACGACCACCTCCTCGGTCGTGCCGGGGCTGGGCGGGCGCAGCGTCTCACCCCGCTTGCTCGGCGGATCCCCCATCGGCTCGGCTCTACCATGGCCGATCCGACGGGGCACCTTCCGGAGCGTTACGCGCGCGCGCCCGGCTCACATCAATGGATGGGGCGTCCATGGAGGGGGCGGCGAGAAGGTGGTAGCGTTCGAGGGCCTGCCCATGGCGCGAACCGCTCGCTCTCGACCGAACGAAGACCCGGCGACCGTCACGGTCGATCTCGAGGTCGCGGATCGGGACCTGCTGCTCCGGCTCACCGGACCAGGCGGCGACCTCCTGCGCTCGATCGAGCAGGAGTGGGGCGTGAGCGCGGGGGTCCGTGGCAATCAGCTCCTCTTGCGCGGGGCCCCGGACGCGGTGGCGCGGGCCGAGCGCGCGGCGTCCGAGGTGCTGGCCCAGCTCGAGAAGAACCCGCGGCTGCGCGAGGCCGACGTGCTCCGCGCGATCCGCACGCTCGCGAGCCACCCCGAGGTGCGCCTCGGCGACTTCATGAACGAGCCGGTCCTCGTCGCGCCGCGCAAGACGATCGTCCCCAAGGGCGTGGCCCAGCACGCCTACGTGCAGGCGATCCGCGAGCACGACGTGGTCTTCGGGATCGGCCCGGCCGGCACCGGCAAGACCTACCTGGCGATGGCGATGGCGGTGCGCGCGCTCTCCGAGAACAAGGTCAAGCGCATCATCCTCACGCGCCCCGCGGTCGAGGCGGGCGAGAAGCTCGGCTTCCTGCCCGGCGACCTCGCGGAGAAGGTCAACCCGTACCTGCGGCCGCTCTACGACGCGCTCCACGACATGATGGACTTCGAGCGCGCGCAGATGCTCATCAGCCGCGGCGCGGTCGAGGTGGCGCCGCTCGCGTTCATGCGCGGCCGCACGCTCAACGACTGCTTCGCGATCCTCGACGAGGCGCAGAACAGCACCACCGAGCAGATGAAGATGTTCCTCACGCGGCTCGGCTACGGGAGCAAGGCGGTCATCACCGGCGACGTCACCCAGACCGACCTGCCGGAGGGGCGCCGGAGCGGCCTCGCGGACGCGGCCAAGGTCCTCGACGGAGTGGAGGGGATCGCGTTCTGCCGCTTCAGCGACGCGGACGTCGTCCGCCACCCTATGGTCGCGCGTATCGTCCGGGCGTACGAGCGCCGCGAGGCGCGCCTGATGGCGGAGCGCGAGGCGGCCGACATCGAGGCGGACCGGCTCGAGGAGGGCGCGCTCGAGACGGACACGGCGGCCGAGCCCGCGACGGCCGGGGAGGCGACGGACGTGGCCGCGCCCGAGCCAGAGGCGGCCGATGTCGACTGACGGCGCGTTCGACCCGGAGGCGCTCGCCGCCCAGATCGACGCGCTGAAGCTCGGGCGGACCGAGTGCCGCGCCGAGGGCCACGTGGTCGAGGTGTCGCGCGACGAGGCCCTCGTGGTCGTCGTGCCCGTGGGTCGGCTCGCGAGCGGCGCGCTGACCCCGTACACCGAGAAGTTCTCGATCGGTCTCGTCGGGGTCGTGCTCGTGGGCCCGCCGCCGGAGGAGGTCCTGGCGCGCCTGCCCGACAAGGTGGTGATCGCCACCCTCGCCTCGGCCGACGCGACCCACGCGCTGCGGATGACCCTCGACGGGACGCTCGAGCGGGTGGAGCTGCGCATCAAGGCGGAGCGCCGCTCCCGCTCGATCCGCCGCTACCGCTACGAGCTCGGCGAGCTGGTCGAGATCGCCCGCGCGATCACCCAGGAGCGCGACATCGAGCGCCTCCTCGACCTCATCCTCGAGAAGAGCCGCTTCATCACCGGCGCGGACGCGGGGAGCATCTACGTCGTCGAGCGCGACGCGGTCGGCGAGCCGCGGCTGCGCTTCAAGCTCAGCCAGAACGAGTCCTGCGAGTTCGAGTCGAGCGAGTTCACGATCCCCGTCTCGACCCGGTCGATCGCCGGCGCGGTGGTGGTCAAGCGCCGGCCGATCAACATCCCGGACGTCTACAAGATCGGCGACGACGAGCCCTTCGGGTTCGACCGCAGCTTCGACGAACGCGTCGGCTACCGCACCAAGTCGATGGTGACGATGCCGATGATCTCGGCCGAGGACGAGGTCATCGGGGTCATCCAGCTCATCAACAAGAAGCGCATCCCCGAGACCCGCCTCCAGGGCACCCAGGAGGTCGAGGTCGAGGTGATCCCCTTCGACCCGCGGAGCGTCGACCTGCTCGCGACGCTCTCGTCGCAGGCCGGCATCGCGCTCGAGAACGCGCTGCTCTACGACGAGATCCGGCGCATCTTCGAGGGCTTCGTCCGCGCCTCGGTCCAGGCCATCGAGCAGCGGGATCCGACGACGAGCGGTCACTCGCTCCGGGTCAGCGTGCTGTCGACGCGGCTCGCCAAGGTGGTGGACCGGATGGACGACGGGCCCTTCGCGTCGATCCGCTTCAACCGGCGCGACATCCAGGAGCTCGAGTACGCGGCCCTGCTCCACGACTTCGGCAAGATCGGCGTGCGCGAGGAGGTCCTCGTCAAGGCCAAGAAGCTCTACCCGCACGAGCTCGCCCAGGTGCGCGCGCGCTTCGACTACGCGGTCGTCGCGTCCGAGGCGGCCTTCGCGCGGCAGAAGCTCGCCGCGATCGCCGAGGGAGCGGGCCAGAGCGACCTGTCGCGGATCGAGGAGGCGCTCGCGGAGGAGCGGGCGAGCCTCGAGGACGCGTGGCGGCTGATCCTCGAGGCCAACGAGCCGACGGTGCTCAGCGAGGGCGACTTCACGCGGATCCAGGCGCTCGGCGCGCGCACCTACCGCGGGCCGGGCGAGACCCCGGTGGCGCTCCTCACCCCGTCGGAGGTCGAGTCCCTCCAGGTCACCCGGGGCTCGCTCAACCGGGCCGAGATCGACGAGATCCGCTCGCACGTGGTCCACACCTACGACTTCCTCTCGAAGATCCCCTGGGGGAAGAACTTCCTCCGGGTGCCCGAGATCGCGGGGGCGCACCACGAGAAGCTCAACGGCAAGGGCTACCCGCACGGCCTGACGGGGGACGCGATCCCGCTGGCGTCGAAGATCATGACCATCGCCGACATCTACGACGCCCTGACGGCCCGCGACCGCCCGTACAAGAAGGCGGTCCCGCGGGACCGGGCCCTCGCGATCCTCGGCTTCGAGGTGAAGGACGGCCACATCGACGGCGACCTGGTGCGCGCCTTCACCGAGGCCGAGGTCTACCGCGAGGTCGAGGACCGCGACCTCGAGTACTGAGCCTCGGGGGCCCTCTCCCTCGGGGGCTCTCCTCCCTCGGGGGCTCTCGGGCGTCGTGAGGCATATCAGCGCCCGTTTGGACAGGCGCGGCGGGCGGCCGCATGCTTCGGCCGATGCTGAGGTACTGGGCTGACCTGCGCTCGGTGGCGTTCGTGGCCACCTACTACGCGCTGATCGTCTTCGTCTTTGCGGTGGACCTGCCGTACTGGGCGTGGGTCCCGCTGCTCGTGGTGATCAGCCTCCTGTCCTTCTTCACCGCGGTGATCACCCACAACACCGTCCACACCCCGGTGTTCAAGCAGCGGGCGCTCAACAGCCTGTTCCAGGTGGCGCTGACCAACTGCTACGGCCACCCGGTCTCGATGTACGTGCCGGGGCACAACCTCAGCCATCACAAGTACACCCAGCAGCCCAAGGACCGGATGCGCACCGACAAGATGCGCTACGGGTGGAACCTGCTGAACCAGGTGCTCTTCTCGTTCACGGTCGGCCCGGCGATCTTCCGGGACAACGCCCGCTTCGCGAAGGCCATGCGCACGAAGAACCCGAAGTGGTTCCGCCAGCTCGTCTTCGAGACGGTGGCCTACGTCGCGTTCCTCGGGGTGCTGCTCTACCTCGACTGGGCGAAGTTCCTCGTCTTCGTGATGATCCCGCACCAGTACGCGGCGTGGGGGATCATGGGGATCAACTTCGTCCAGCACGATGGCTGCGACGGGGAGCACCCCTACAACCACAGCCGCAACTTCACCGGGCGCCTGGTGAACTGGTTCACGTTCAACAACGGGTTCCACGGCATTCACCACATGCACCCGGGGCTCCACTGGAGCCTGCTGCGCGAGGCCCACGAGGAGGAGCTCGCGCCGCACATCCACCCCGAGCTGAACCGCAAGGCGCTGCTGCCCTACCTGATCGAGGCCTACGTCTACCCGGGCAAGCGCAAGACCTACGAGGGT
>JAUHXR010000317.1 GCA_030426845.1 Polyangia bacterium
TCGGTAAGCCGCTCCCGTCGATCGAGCTGCGGCTCGCGGAGGACGGCGAGATCCTCGCGCGCGGCGCGTCGATCTTCGGCGGCTACCACAAGGACGCCGAGGCCACGAAGGAGGCGCTGACCGCGGACGGCTGGCTGAAGACCGGGGACGTCGGGCGGTGGACCGATGACGGCTTCCTCCAGATCGTCGACCGCAAGAAGGACATCTTCGTTACCGCCGGCGGCAAGAACGTCGCGCCGGCGAACATCGAGGTCCGCTTCCGTGACGACCCCTTCATCGCGAACCTGATCGTCTACGGCGACGGCCAGAAGTTCCTCACCGCCGCGGTCTGGCTCGACGAGGCCGCGATCGACGCCCAGCTCGACGGGGTCGTCGACGGCGCCCGCGACGAGGCCCGGCGCGCGCTCGTGCAGCGCCGGATCGACGCGGTGAACGCGCAGCTCGCGCGCTACGAGACGATCAAGCTGTTCGTCATCGTCGAGGAGCCCCTCACCGTCGAGGGCGGCATGCTCACCCCCACCCTCAAGCCCAAGCGCAAGAAGATCATCGAGCGCTTCGGCGACCGCCTCGCGGCGCTCTACGGCTGAACGATGGGCCTGCTCTCCATCGCGAAGCGCGCGCTCAAGGGTCGGCCGCCGGTCGGCACCTCCGCGGCCGACGTGGTGCACGCCGAGAACAAGTGGCGCCTGCTCCGCTACCGGTCGCCCGAGGTCCGCTATCGGACCCCGGTGCTCCTCGTGCCGAGCCTCATCAACCGGCACTACGTCCTCGATCTGCTGCCGGGCCGCTCCTTCGCGCAGCACCTCGTCGAGCACGGCTTCGACGTGTTCTGCATCGACTGGGGCACGCCGACCGACGAGGATCGCTACCTCACCTTCGAGGACGTGGCGGACCGCTACCTCGGGCGCGCGCTCCGTGTCGCCTCCCGCGCGAGCGACCGCGGCGCGGCCCACGTCCTCGGCTACTGCATGGGAGGGACCCTCGCGGCCGCCCACGTCGCGCGCCGGCCCGAGCGCGTCGCCACGCTGATGACGCTCGCGGCGCCGATCGCGTTCTCGGACGAGGGGCTCCTGAGCCGGTGGGTCCAGACGGACGGCTTCGACGTCGACGCGCTGGTCAGCGGCGTCGGCAACGTCCCCTGGCCGCTGATGCAGGCGAGCTTCCACATGCTGCGGCCGACGCTCTCGCTGCTGAAGCTCGTCTCGCTCGTCGACCGCGCCGACGACGACCGATTCCTCGACACGTTCTTCGCCACCGAGACGTGGGCCAACGACAACGTGAGCTTCCCCGGCGACTGCTACCGCCGCTACATCCGCGAGCTCTACCGCGAGGACCGGCTGGTGCGCGGCGAGCTGTCGCTCGGCGGCCGGGCGGTGCGCCTCTCGGACATCCGCTGCCCGCTCCTCGCGGTTAGCTTCACCCACGATCCGATCGTCCCCGAGGCGAGCGCCGCGCCCCTGGTCGAGCTGGCCGGCTCGGCCGACAAGGAGCACCTGCGGCTGCCCGGCGGGCACGTCGGGGCGGTGGTGTCGCGCGCGGGCATGAAGACGCTCTGGCCGCGGCTCGCGGGGTGGTGGGCCGAGCGCGACGCGCCGGCGCCGGTGAGCGACGCGCGGGGTGGGGCGGCCGGGTCCGACGGACCCCACCGCGCCTCGGAGGCGCCTCAGATCGGCCTATAACCGCGTGTCGAAGCCGCTGGCACGCTCGCTGCGTTGTCCCGGAGCGTGCCTCGCCTCGTCCTCGTCTGGGTGACCCTCCTCGGCCTCGCGGGCTGCGCGTTCAACCCGCCGCTCGAGCGCTCGAACGACCGCCCGCGCGAGCCGCAGATCCGGCGCACCTGGGAGGACGCGGGCCCGGAGGGGACCCCGCAGACCTGGGGCGACGCCGGCTCGCCGCGCGCGGCCGATGCGGGCCCCGGGGCGATCGATGCGGGCGCGCCGGACGCCGGCCCGCCCCTGACGGATGCGGGGCCGCCCGCCCTCGACTGCGGGCAGTTTGCGGCCGTGGGCTACGACGTGTGTGGGTCCTTCGCCGACGCCTGCGAGATCATCTTCCGCGACTCTTCGGGGTGCAACGCGGCGTGCGCACGTGCGGGGCTCGTCTGCGAGGACAGCTGGAACGACGAGCCGGGCACCTGCGCCCCGCGCCGGAGCGAGCACCTCGGCTGCCGCGAGAACGGCTTCGAGAGCATCTACTGCGTCTGCGTGCGAGGCACCCCGTGATGCGCGGCCTCGCGCGTCTCGCGGGCGCGCTCCCCCTCGGCCTCCTGCTCGCGCTGCCGGCGTGTTCTCCGAGCCTCGGGCCGAGCCCGCGGGCGAACGACGCGGGCCGGCCGCGCGGCGACGCGGGGCCGGGCTTCGTCGATCGGGACGGCGGTCCGTCGACGGGCCCGGAGACGTGCGCGGAGGTGCGGGTCGGCGCGCGCCGGGTCACCCCGCGCGTGACGCTGGTCGTCGATCAGTCCGGGAGCATGGATCAGGGCCTCTCGGGCGGGGTCAGCCGCTGGGACGCGATGCGGCGCGCGCTCACCGCTGACGACGGCCTGGTGACCGCGCTCGAGGGCCAGGCGGAGTTCGGCCTCGCGCTCTTCAGCGACTCGCCCGGAGGCAGCGGCATGTGCCCGCGCATCACGCAGGTGCCGGGCATGCTCAACAACCGGGCCGCCATCGACGCGGTGTACCGGACCGCCGCCCCGCTCGGGGAGACGCCCACCGGAGACGCGCTCGACGCGCTGATCGACGCGCTGCCGCCGAGCCTCGACGCGAGCGACGACCCGCAGCTCTTCATCCTCGCGACGGACGGCAACCCCGACCGCTGCGGCGCGCCGTCGGGCCACGACGCGGTCTCGCGCCAGCGGAGCGTGGACGCGGTCGCGCGGGCCCACACGCTCGGCGTGCGCACCTACGCCCTCGGTGTCGGGCTCGGCACGGTGAGCGCGGACCACCTGCGTGAGCTCGCGCTCGCGGGCAGCGGCGGGGCGAGCGCGCAGTACTGGGAGGCGGGAGACACCGCGGGCCTGCGCGACGCGCTCCTCGACATCGTGCGCGGCGAGCTGAGCTGCACCCTCGCGCTCGAGGGATCGGTGGTCCCGGAGGCGGCGTGCAGCGGGACGGTCACCCTCAACGGCGATCCGCTCGCCTGCGACGACCCGAACGGCTGGCGGCTGGTCGACGAGACGCACATCGAGATCCTCGGCGCGTCCTGCGACTTCCTGCTCGGCAACGACGCGACGATCGCAGCGACGTTCCCCTGCCAGGCCGTGGTGATCTGACCGCGTCTCTCCGGGCTCTCTCCGGGCGCGCCGACACCGCGAAGCAAGCGTAAGCGCCGCGCGCGGCGAGGGCGGTCAGGATGAGTCGTCATGCGGTGGACGACGCTGGGTTGGACGAGGCGGGGGTGGACGAGTCGGGGGTGGACGACGCTGGGGCTGGCGGCGCTGATCGGCGCGCTCGGGCTGGCGGGGTGCGACGACGGCGCGTCGGGCGACGACGCGGGCGCGGGTGACGCGGGGGCGCCCGTCGACGGCCAGGACGCGGGGCTCGGGGTCGTCGACGACGGGGGGGCGATCGCCGACGCGGGTCCGCCCGCGACCGGACAGGACGCGGGCCCGAGCCCCGATCCCGACGCGGGCCCGGCGCCCGGCGTCCCGGTGTGGGTAGGCGTCGGCAACTTCGGGCTGATCGCCTCCACCCGCGACGGCGTGACCTGGACCCGCCAGGGAGGCATGGGCAGCGGCAACCCGCACACACCGGATCTGCTGCGGGGCGTCGGCTACCAGAACGGCGTCTTCATCGCCGTCGGCGGCAACGCCAACTCCTACATCCTGCGCTCGACCGACGGCGAGACCTGGGTGGACAGCGGCTCGTCCGATCCGGGCCCCTGGCTCGGCGGGGTCGCGGGGGCGGGCGGCGTGTGGGTGGCGGCTGGGGGGCGGGCGATCGTGCGCTCGACCGACGGAGGCTTCACCTGGCAGCGTGTGCTGAACGGCGACGGCAGCTTCGGCGCGCTCCGCGCGGTCGGCGCGAGCGACGACGGCTCGACGTTTGTCGCGAGCGGCGACGGCGGTGCGATCCTCGTCTCGCACGACGCCGGCGCGAGCTGGACCGACGTGTCGATGCCCGCCCCGGGCGGCCTCAATGACGTCGCCTACCTCGGAGGACGCTGGGTCGCGGCCGGTCGCGGCTGGAACGGCTCGGGCTTCGACTCGCTCTGCTACGTCTCGGGCGACGGCGACGCCTGGAGCCCCTGCGCGTTCGCGGTCGGCGAGGTCCTCAGCGCGGGGGCGCAGGGCGGCGCGCTCCACGTCTTCACGCTCTCCGATCACGCCTACAGCACCGACGGCGTGGCATGGCAGGTCGAGACCTTGCCGATGAACGTGCTCCAGGCGGCCGAGGCCGACGGCCTCTGGGTCGCCAAGCGCTACGGCGCGACGATGGTCGGCCCGCGCCTCGACATGCTCAGCCCGGTCACGTTCAGCGGCAACTTCCGGAGCTTCACCGTCGGCCGCGTCTCGCCCTGACCTCGGTCGACGCGGTCGCGCCACGCGTGCTTTCATGACGCGGTGGTGGAGGAGCTGACCGACGGCCAGGAGCGGGAGCTCCACGAGCGCCTGCGCGCGCTCGAGGTGGAGCTGCGCGAGGTGCTGGCGCGAGGCCGTGAGGGCGCGCAGGTGGTGTCGCTCGATCAGCCGATCGGGCGCGTCTCGCGGATGGACGCGATGCAGCAGCAGAAGATGGCCGAGGCGGCGCGGCGCCAGGCGGAGCGGCGGCTCGGGCAGGTCAAGGTCGCGCTCGCCGCGCTCGAGGAGGGCGACTACGGGCTGTGCCGCGAGTGCGACGAGCCGATCGGGCACCGGCGGCTGAGCGCGCGGCCGGAGACGCCATTCTGTCTCGCCTGTCAGGGGCGCCGCGAGGGCTGAGCGCGCCGGCTCCGTGTGGCGCGCGGGGCCCTTTCGCGTCATGCCGGCCCGATGGGCAAGCGCTTTCAGGGCAAGGCCGCGTGGGTGACCGGCGGCGGGACGGGGATCGGCAAGGCGCTCGCGGTCGAGCTCGCGCGGCAGGGGGCGGACGTGGCCGTCTCGGGGCGTCGAGCCGACAAGCTCGCGGACGCGGTCGAGGCGATCGAGGCCCTCGGCCAGGTCGGCCTCGCGGTGCCGTGCGACGTGACGGACGAGGCGGACGTCTCGGCCGCGGCCGACGCGGTCCACGCCCAGCTCGGCAAGCTCGACGTCGCCGTCGCGAACGCGGGCTTCGCGGTCGCGGGCCCGATCGAGCGGCTGAGCGCGGAGGACTGGCGACGCCAGCTCGACGTCAACGTGGTCGGCGCGGCGATCACGGCCAAGCACGCGCTCGCCTACCTGCGCGAGACGGACGGGCGCCTCGGGCTCGTCGGCTCGGTCGCGGGCTTCCTGCCGCTCGCGAAGAACGGCGCCTACGTCGCGAGCAAGTGGGCGGTGCGCGGGCTCGGCCAGACGCTGTCGGTCGAGCTCGCGGGCAGCGGCGTGAGCTGCACGACGATGCACCCCGGCTTCGTGGAGAGCGACATCGCCAAGGTCGACAACCAGGGCGTCGCCCACGCGGACCGCAAAGAGACGCGGCCCGCGCAGCTCCTCTGGCCGACCGACAAGGCGGCGCGCGTGATGGCGCGGGCGCTCCACCGGCGCCAGACCGAGCTCGTGTTCACCGCGCACGGCAAGCTCGGCGCGTTCCTCGGCCAGCACTTCCCCGGGCTCACGACCTTCGCGATGGGGCGCGCCCGCTGAGCCGACGCGGCCGCCCGCTCAGACGAAGCGCTTGGAGCCCTCGACGCCGCCGCTCCGCTTGTCGCGGTCGAAGCGGTAGGGCTCGTCGAGCAGGCCGTCGATGCGCTCCATGACGTCGTCTACGAAAGCCTGGAACGTCGCGCCGTGGGCGCGCTCGGCCTCGGGCGTGAACGGCTCGAAGGTGCCGCGCGGGGTCCACGCGGCCGCGTCGCCACGGCGGATGGGCGCGCCGAAGCGGTAGACCGCGTGCCCTGGCCGCGCGATCGGGGAGCTGCCGGGGTAGAGCCGATCGGTGCCGTTGCAGCCCACGGGGACGACCGGCCGGTCGAGGTGCATCGCGATCTGCGAGAGCCCGACGTGCCCCTCCGACAGGCGGACGCTCCGGGTGCCCTGAGGGAACACGAGCAGGTCGAGCCCGAGCGCCGCGGCCTCCTCGTTCAGCGCGACGAAGCGCCGCATCATCCGCCGGAAGAGGTCGTCGATCGCGGTCGCGTAGCTCTCGCGCTGCGGCCAGAAGCGCCGGCCGAGGATGTCTCGCGGGCGCGAGGCGATCGCGGCGGGCACGTGGGAGGGCACGTGGGGCTGGCCCTCCGCGACCGCGTTGACCCAGGCGCGCAGGGCCGCGTACTCGCGATCCGAGGGCCGCCGGCCGAGGGTCTGCAGGAAGTCCTTCGTGATGAGGTAGCCGCGGCTCACCGTGGGGATGTTGTTGGTCCACTCCATGAAAGTGCCGACAACGCGGCTCTCGTAGTACTTTCCCTTGACCCAGGTCGCGGTGTAGCGGTCGTGGCGCTTCCACCAGTAGAGCTGGAATGGCCAGTAGTTGAAGCGGTCGGTGTGGTTCATCGCGAAGATGACCGGCTCGTCCGGGACGCGCTCGGCGCCCTCGAGCGTGACCGACACGCGCCCGCCCCACTCGTAGCTCGGCTCGAGCAGGGTGCGCGCGACCACGCGCTGGAAGCGCGGCGAGCCCGAGAGGCGGATGCCGTCGAGGCGGTCGAGGTCGAGCGCGACGCTCATCGGCTGCGGATCCCCTCGAGCACGAGCGAGATGAGCGTCCCCGCGATCTGCGCGGGCGGCGCGTCGAGCTCGCCGCCGATCGACGACCACGCGAGCTGCTCGACCGCGCCGACCACCGCGAGCGCGCTGATGCGCGGGTCGGGGATGCGCAAGAGGCCGTGGTCCACCGCGAACTCGGTCAGCTCGACCGAGCGCTCGCGGATCTCGTCGGCGAGCGCGCGGATCGGCGCGCGCGCGCCCGACGCCGGCGCGCGGCTCTCCTGCAGGTACAGGCGGACCACGTCGGGCTCGGTCATCGCGACGGGGATGAGCCCGAGCGCCAGCGACTGGTAGGCGGCGAACAGCGACGCGTCGTCGTGCGCCTCTTCGAGCCGCGCCTGGGCCTGATCGAAGGCGTCGCGCACCGCGTCCGCGACCGGCGCGAGGACCGCGGTGACGAGCTCCGACTTGCTCGTGAAGTAGCGGTAGAAGTTGCCCTTCGCCGTGCCGGCCTCGCGCGCGAGGTCGTCGATCGTCACCTGGTCGACCCCGTGATCGAGGAACAGGCGGAGGCCTGCCTGGCGGAGCTGCTCGTGGCGGCGCTTGCGGTTGCGGTCGCGCTTGCCGCCGGGCTGCCCCGGGCGCTCCGGCGGGAGGCGGTCTGAGTCGTGGGTCGACACCGAGGATCATTCTGCTAGAAATAACGTGACTGTGCGGTCATTCTTTGTGTCGACGGTCGAAACGGGGCCCGCGAGGCGGGCCGGGAGGTGGCGATGATCGGGATCCCGCTGGGTCTGGCTTACGCGAACGCCTACGAGTGGGTGGTCCACAAGCACGTGCTCCACGGCGCGGGGCGCAAGCGGCGCTCGTTCTGGAGCTTTCACTGGCTCGAGCACCACCGCGCCTCGAAGCTGAACGGCTTCCGCGACCCGGACTACGAGCGCCCGGTGTTCGGCGCGCACGCCCAGGGCAAGGAGGCGCTCGGGGTCGCGCTCGGCGCGGCCCTCCACCTGCCGCTCTTCCCGATCGCGCCCTTCTTCACCGCGACGGTCCTCTACGCGGCGGCCAACTACTACGTGAAGCACAAGCGCGCGCACCTCGACCCGGAGTGGGCGCGCGAGCACCTGCCCTGGCACTACGACCACCACATGGGCCCGAACCAGGACGCGAACTGGTGCGTGACGCGGCCGTGGATGGACATCCTCATGGGCACGCGCGAGCCCTACGTCGGCACCGAGCGCGAGCGCGAGGACCAGGCGCGGGCCGAGCGGCGTGAGGCGCGCAAGGCGGCCCGGGCCGAGGCGGCCTGAAGCGGACGCGAGAGTCGACGCCGAGGAGCCGCGGGGGTAGATCGGTCGTCGATGCCTCGCCATCTCCTCCGCTGCGCGATCGCGCTCCTCCTCATGGCGTGCGACGGCGCGTCGGGGGGAGCCGACGCGGGTCCGCCCGTGACCGACGCGGGGCCGCCCGCGCCGACGCTCCCCGAGACCCTCGGCCCGGCGGAGCGACCGGCGCGGCTCGAGACGCCGGCTGGCTTCGACGGGGTCACCGCGCGCCCCGCGCTGATCGTGCTGCACGGCTTCGGCGCCGACGGCGCCTCGCAGGCGCTCTACTTCCGCGTCGAGCGCGAGGCGCGGCGGCGCGGCTGGCTCCTCGTGCTCCCCGACGGCACGACCGACTCGCAGGGCCGCAACTTCTGGAACGCGACCCCGGCCTGCTGCGACTTCGAGGGGAGCGGGGTCGACGACGTCGCCTACCTGACCTCGCTCATCGACGAGCTCGAGGCGATGGCGCCGGTGTCCGACGTCTTCCTGATGGGCCACAGCAACGGCGGCTTCATGAGCTACCGGATGGCGTGCGAGCGCCCCGATCGGATCAGCGCGATCGCCAGCCTCGCGGGGTCGGACTTCCTCGGCGACACCGACTGTGTCCCCGCGCAGCCCGTGTCGGTGCTGCAGATCCACGGCGACCTGGACGACACGATCTTCTACGACGGCGTCGCCGCGGGCTACCCGTCCGCCGAGGCGGTGGTCGAGCGCTGGGCGGGGCGCGCCGGCTGCGACGTCTCGGCGCCCGCGGACGGCGCGCCGCTCGACCTCGACGTCGGAGTGGACGGCGAGGAGACCACGGTGCGCAGCTACACGACCGGGTGCGCCGGGGCCGAGGCCGGTCTGTGGCGGATCGTGGGCGGCGGGCACATCCCCGGCATCACCAACGCGTTCACGCCGTCGGTGCTCGATTGGCTCGAGGCGCACGCCCGCTGATCGCGCTCCTGGTCTGCGCGTCGCTCGGCTGCGACGCGGGGCCGCGCGCGGCGCCGGAGCGGACCCCGGAGCGGACCCCGGAGCCGACCCCGGAGCCGACGCCCGACCCCGCGTCGGGGGCCGGGCCGCCGGCCGCGGATCCCGAGCCTTCGACGGCCTGTGAGCTCGGGCCCCTCGTCCTCCACCCGCCGCTCGCGCCGGGCGCGCGGCTGGCCCTCGCGCTCGGCGAGTCGGGCGGGCTCCTCGCGCGCGTCGACGGCGCCGCGCTGCACGCGCGCCCGATCGAGGCGAGCGGCGAGCCGGCCGGTCCGTGGGCGACCGCGACGCTTCCGGGCGAGGGGCGGGTGCTCGCGATGAGCGCGCTCGAGGACGGCGCGCTCGTCCTGCTCGAGCAGCCGTGCGAGGGGCACCCGCGGTGCCTCGTCGCGCTGACCCTCGACCGAGCTGGCGTCGCGTCGGCCCTCGCGACCGCGCCGCTCCCCGGGCCCGTCCTGACGCTGAGGCGGGCGAGCGCGGCGCGGGGGGCGCTCCTCGCGTGGAGCGCGGCGTCCGGTCGCGCGGGCCTCGTCCGCGTCGAGGCGAACGGCGCGGCCGCGCCCCGGCTCGAGGCGCGCGAGCTCGCGGGCGAGGACCTCGAGCGCCCGGCGGAGATCCTCGCCGCGGCGGCCGAGGGCGAGCGCGCGGAGCGCTGGGCGGTGGTGTGGCGGCGCGGGGCGGCCGAGGACGTGCGCGCGGAGGTCCGGGTCACCGCGCACGATCGCGACGCCGCGGTGGAGGCGCTGGGCGAGGCGCTGGTGATCGAGCTCGCGCGCCTCGAGGGGGACACTCTCCACCTCGTCGCGGGCTTCGAGTTCTCGCGGCCTCACGCGATCACGATCGAGCTCGGCCAGCCCGAGCCGCGCCGAGCCGAGGAGCTGCCACCGGGCGCGTCGGCGCCGCCTCCGCTCGACGCGCGCGCCCGCGGTCGGCTCGACGTCGACGAGCGAGGTCTCTGGCTGCGCGTGACCTCGCCGGTCGGCGATCCGATCGGGTCGCCGGCCCGCCTCCACGACGGCGCGGTGACCGGGGCGGCCCTCGCGCGGACGGCTGACGCGTTCCTCGCCGCCTGGGTCGACGAGGCGGGCTCGATCCGCAGCCGAACGGTAGCCTGCGACACGCCCTGACCGCGGCCCTGGATGTCGGTCGCAGTGGGTGCTACCACGCGGCGATGGCGACCAAGGCGAAGGGCGAACGCGACGGCCTGTTCAGCGAGAGCACGTTGAACCTCGTCCTCGTGCTCGGCGTGTACTTCGTCTCCTACTACGCTTACCTCGGCGGCCCTCTCGCAGTGGCCCAGGCGATGAAGGCGGGCGCGATGG
>JAUHXR010000318.1 GCA_030426845.1 Polyangia bacterium
CGCGTCACCGGGCGGCTCACCCGTCCTCCGGCCACCACCACTCGTAGGGCGCGAGGTGCTCGCACGCGGGGCAGAGCGTCTCCTCGAAGACCTTGCCGCAGTCGGGGCACTCGCCGCCGTGCGCGAAGGTGTTGAAGTGCTCGCCCTCGCAGTCGTCGCACTGCCAGTGCGCGCCCCCGTCCGGGATCCAGCCGCACTTCGGGCACGCGACCCCGCGCTCGACGTAGCGCGCGGCCGCGTCGGTCTGCTTCTCGACCACCAACCCGTCGGGCGCGATCACGTAGCCGAGCTTCTCGAACGCCTCGGCCGGGGTCTGGCCGCGCGCGAGCCCACCGACGAACCGGCCCCGGCAGCGCGGGCAGCGCGTGGCCTCGTCGTCGGGGACCTGCGCGTCGCAGCCAGAGCACTCGTCTGGGCGTCGGATCCGGCGGCCGACGAAGTAGGCGCCCACCCCGATCAGCGGCGCGGCGAGGAGCGCGGGCCAGAACGCGTCCGCGTCCACCATCCCGAGCCCGAGGCTCCCGAGCATCCCCGCCGCCGCGCCGCTCAGGCCGAAGCCTCGACCCGCGTCCTGCGGGCGCCGGAGCACCGGGAAGCTCTTGTCGTCCTCCTCCACCGGCGGCACCCAGCCGTCGTCGGGCAGCGGCGCTGGGTGGGGCGCGGTCGCGGGCCACACGCCGGCGGGGAGCCCGAGGGCGTCCAGGAGCCCGGGCCGGTCCTCGGCGAGGCGGGCGACGTAGCGCGTGAAGTCGTCGCGCACGTCCACCGGGAGGCGACCCCGCCAGGCGTCGAGGCGCGACGCCTCGACCTCGCGGACCACCGCGTGCGCGGCCAGGAGGAACGCGGCCTCGTCGGGCGTCAACGCGCCGAGCCGGCGGTGGACCCAGCGCGTGATCACCGAGCGCCCCTGCAGCTCGCCGTGCGACTTGTAGCGGAGCGAGCCGAGCGCGACGAGCAGCCCGAACCCGAGGAGCACCGCGGTGAGCGAGACCTCCTCCTCCTCGCGCTCGTCGGGCTCGGCCTCCTCCTCGATCGTCGAGTGGGCGGCGCGGTAGGGGTGGCCACCGCGGCGGGCGCGGCGCAGCTCGCGGTAGGCGCGCGCGACCTCGTGCGCGAGGACGAGCGGGACCTCCTCCGCGTCGCCGATCGAGCCGACCGCCAGCTCGATCCCGTGCTCGTCGACGGCCACGAGCGCGGCCGACGTCTCCGCGAGCGGGTCGTCCGACGCCCAGCCGACGCCGTCGACCTCGACCACGAGCCCGTCGAGCCCGGCGTAGTTCAGGAGCCGTCGGGCGACGGTGCGGAGCCCGGCGAGGTCGGGCGAGTACGGGTCGGGGAAGAACGCGTCGGTCGGCTCGAGGATCGGCCCCTCGAGGAACGGGTCGGCGCCGCCGTCCCGGAGGGCCGCGGCCATCCGCGCGATCAGCTCGGTCTGCGCGTCCTCGGGGAGCACGCGCCCTGTGATAGCAGCTATCGCCGGGCTCGGTCAGCGCCGGACGAGGACCTGCACCCCGCGGAAGCCGGGCCCCTCTTGATGGACGGTCACGCGGTCGGGCTCGCGCTCGGTGTGCTGGGCGATCGTGACCCCGAGCCACCGGAGCGTGTAGGTCGCCCCGGTCGCCGTCGCGTCGACCTCGCCCGAGCCCGTCATGTCGCCGCTGACCTCGAGGCGGCGGCCGTCGGCGAGGATGCGGTAGCGCTCCACGCTGCGCTTCATCGGGACGCCGAGCCAGCGCACGTCGGTCGTGTGGACGACGCGGCCGTCGGGATCGAACGACACGGTCGTGTCGAGGAACACGCGGCCGAGCCACCGCGGCCAGAGCGCGAGCAACCGCACCGAGAGCCGGTCGAGCGCGCCCATCCCCGAGGCGCGCAGCGCGGCCGGGTCGTGCACGTCGAGCTGCATCGGCGCGCGCCACGCCCCGACGCAGGCCTCGTAGTAGCGGCGCGCGGGTCCGTCCGCCTCGTCCGCGGTTCGGCCGGACGCCTCCTCCATCGCGCTCGACGCTATCAGAGCGCGGTTGCGCGCGGAACGCCCGGGCGGCACCTTCGTCGCCCATGCGCCGACGCCTCCGTCTCTCCGCGCTCCTCGCGCTCCTCGCGCTCACCGCGTGCGAGGGACCGCCCACCGCGGACGGCGGGCCCAGCGACGCCGGGCCGCCGCCCGACGCCGAGGCGCTGCTCGCGGAGGGCGAGGCGCTGTTCTTTCGCGCGCTGGCCGGCGAGACCGACCAGCGACGGGCGGCGATCCGCACCCTCGAGCGTGGCCTCGCGGTCGCGCCCGACCACCCGCGGGGCAGCTTGATGTACGCCATGGCGCTCCTCAGCGCGATCGCCGAGGACCAGGACTTCCGCTACGCCGGCGACGTGGAGCCCGCGCTGCTCCACGCGATGGAGGTGAACCCCGACGACCGGCGGATCGTCGGCTGGCTCGGCACGGTGCGGGTCGCGATGGCCAGCGCCTTCGGCGACCCGGCGCGGCTCGACGCGGCCACCGCGTTCATGATCGACGCGGCCGACGCGTGGCCCGACTTCAACAACTTCAGCCTCGCGATCGCGTTCCTCCCGCTCCCCCTCGACACGCCCTACCCACAGATGGCGGTCGACCGCCTCCTCGCGATCCAGGACTGCGCCGAGCGGACCGACGTCTGCCGCAACGACAACGTCCCTCACAACGTCGAGGGCTCGCTCGTGACCTTCGGCGACGCTTACGCGCGGATCGGCGACGTGGACGAGGCGCGCCGCTACTACACGCTCGCGGTCGAGTCGCCCGGCGCGGCGACCTGGCCCTACCGCGCCGACGCCCAGGCGGTGCTCGACGGCCTCGACGACCGGGTGGCGCGCTGGACCAACGCCGACCCCGCCGACGATCCGACGCCGTTCAGCGCGGGCGCGACGAGCTGCGTCGGCTGCCACGCGCCCTGAGCCCCCGGTTGGAGCGCGCTCGGCTGGAGCGCGCGTGGCCTCCACGGCCCAATCACGGCGCGGCCGCGTCGCTCGCGATCTGGGTGTCGACGAGGAGCCCGTCGTAGAACCGGAGGTCGTCGACCCGCCCGCGGAAGCCGTCCCCCGGGGTGCCGATGCGCGCGGTCCCGTGACCGACGAGAAGGTCGCTCGGGCCGATCGCGTGGAGGTCGCCGGTGCGCTCGCGCCCTACCTCCACCCCGTCGACGTAGAGCGCGAGGTTGTCGTCGGCCTGCCGCCAGGTGAGGGCGACGTGCTGATACTGGCTCAGGACGATCGGGGCCGTGAGGCGGTGCGTCACGCCGGGGACGCGCAGCTCGACGATCAGCGCGGGGGCGCTCCCGGTCGGGTCCTCGAGGAACAGCTCCAGCCCCGGATCGACGCCGAGCTCGAAGACGGTGTTCACCTCGCCGACCCCGAGGAAGGTGGGGCGGATCCAGACCTCGACCGTGAGGTCGCCGCTCGGGAGGACCCGCGCGTCCGCCGGGAGCCGGAGCCCGGTGTCCCCGTTGAGATCGATCGCCTGGGCGCCGCGGGCCGCGTCGGTCGACCGGCCCGGGCAGAAGGGCACGCCGACGATCTGCCGGCACTCGAGGAGCAGCCCCTGCCCGGACGAGTCGCGCGTGATGTCGGTGTCGAAGTCGAGGTGGAGGAGGAGCGGCGGTCGGATCCCGGCGTCGGGCGGCGGCGGGCCCGCGTCCGGGGCGCCGCCGTCGAACCCGGCGTCGCTTGGCCCGGCGTCACCCATCGGCGGCCGCCCGTCCACGCAGCCGTCCTCGACGTGGCAGAGCTGTCCGTCGTCGCAACGATCGTTGCGCGCCTCGTAGCTGCAGGCGCCCCCGACGCAGCGCGGCTCCGCGCAGTCGGCCAGGGCCGGGCACTCGGACGCGCTCACGCACCCCGCGGGGCAAGACGGCCCGCCCCCGGTGAGGCAGCTCGGGTCGACGCACTGGCCGTCGACGCAGGAGATCGCCTCCGGGCGATCGGCCGGGGGGCAGACGAGGCCCGCGCAGCTCCGCGAGATGACCACGGTGATGACGTTCGCGCCGCCGCCCACCGCCTCCTGCACGGTCTGCGCCGCGATCTCGTTCCCGAGCCGGTCGAACAGCTCCACCGTCACCCGCACCGGCCCCTCGGCGACCTCGACCTCGGCGACCCGCGCGCCCTCGAAGAACGGCTCGTCTCCGACCACGGCCAGCGTCCGCGTGACCGAGTCCCCGACGCGCGTCCGGACCCCGCTGAACTCGAGCCCCGGGACGAGGTCCGTCCGCAGATCCACGATCAGCGTGGGCGGCGAGGAGGGACAGCCCCCCAGCGCGAGCGAGAACAGCAGGGCCGACAGTCCGGCGGCGCGGCGCATGGCGTCATTATGCCGGATCGAGACGCGCGCTGCGCTGAGCCGCAGATCGGCCGCAGACCGGCCGCAGACCAGCCGCAGACCAGCCGCAGACCAGCCGCAGATCAGCCGCAGATCAGACGCAGATCAGCCGCAGATCAGACGCAGATCAGACGCGCCGCCGCGCGACGAGCGCGACGAGGAGCGCCACCAGCATCATCGCCGGCGGGCTCGCGCCGGCGCCGGGCGCGTCGACCGCGCAGCGCGGCGTGGGATCGCGCGGGGGACCCGGCGGGCCCGCGTCCGCGCCGGCGCTCGGCCCGGCGTCCTGCGTCCACGAGCCCCAGCTCCCCCCGTCCGACCCCCACATGCCCCAGCTCCCGGCGTCCGCGATCGCGCCGGCGTCCGCTCCGGGAGCGCCACCGTCGACCGCGCCAGCGTCCGCTCCGGGCGGACCCGCGTCAGACGGACCGGGCGGGCCCGCGTCCGGGCCGGGCATCGGGCCCGGCCCGGTCAGCCCGAAGAAGTCCGCGAGGTGTCGGGTCGAGCAGATGTCCGCGTCGGCCACGTACGACGCGGTCGCGCCGCAGCCAGACTCCGGGTCGACGAACGAGGCGTGGCCGCGGCCGGTCAGCTCCCAGCTCTCGAGCGCGCCGCCCGCCCACACCGAACGCGGATAGCCGTCGACCGTGGTCGTGGACTGAGGCGAAGCCGGTACGCCGAGGAGCGCCGTCCACTGCTCGATCACCTCGCGCTGGTTGGACGGATCGACCACCGTGTCGCTCGTGCCGTGCCACACGCTGAGGCGCGGCCACGGCCCCGCGTGCGAGGACGCGCCGCGAACGAGCGTAGCCCAGTCCGCCGCGGTCCGATCGACGCCGGGGGTCTGACACGAGAACGCGGCCGAGAGGCTCGTCGCGCAGCGGTAGGGGATCGCCGCGGTGACCCCGCCGGCCGCGAAGCGCTCCGGCCACGTCGCGAGCATCACCATCGCCATCGCCGCGCCGGCGGAGTGGCCGGTGACGAACACGCGGCTCATGTCGGCGCCGAGGTCCGCGTGCATGTGGTCGATCATCGAGACGATCGACTGGTTCTCGCCCTCGCCGCGCCGCAGGTTCGCCTCGTCGGCGCCCTCGCCGAACCAGTTGAAGCACATCAGCCCGTTGTTGGCCGCGCGCTGCTGCGGGTAGACGACGTAGAAGCCGTAGGTGTCGGCGAGCTGCTCCCAGCCCACGTTGCGGAACACCGTCGCGTCCATCGTGCAGGCGTGGAGCGCGACCACCACCGGCGCGGGGCCGCTCGGCGCGGGGCTCGGGACGTAGCGGTACATGTCGAGCGCGCCCGGGTTGGCGCCGAAGGACGCGACCGCCTCGAAGGTCCCCGCGCCGGCCTGCGCGAGCGCGCTGACCGGAGCGAGAAGGAGCAGAGCGGCGACGAGGGACGAGCGGACCATGGGAGCCTCCTCGTTCCTCATAGCGCGCCCCGCGCCGGCGCGATCGACCCGCGCAACGGGGGTGACACGAGTCCGTCTCCGCCCCGGTCCGGTTGTCAGCGCCCCTCGCTCCACCACAATGGGCAGCTCCGTGCGGATCGTCTCCCTCGACCCCAAGCCCGCCCACCGGGTCCGCTACGTCAACGCCGGCCGGCGGGGGCGGGCGGAGTCCGTCTTCCTGCCGATCCTGTTCGGCGAGGTGGACGGGCTCCCGCGCGACGTGGACGCGCTGGTGCTCGCGAGCGATCTGCAGGGCGTGTGCGCCTCCTGGCGAGCCGACGGCGGCAACGTGCTGCTCGGGGTGCACCTGGTCGACGAGCTGCTCGAGCTCGCTGAGGCGGGCCGGCTGCCCTACCCCGAGCGCACCGGGGTCGTCCTCGCGGGGGACCTCTTCGCCGCGCCGGGCGGCGACGTGCGGGGCGCGACGGGGGACGTGCGCCCCGTCTGGACCGCGTTCGCCGAGGCGTTCCGCTGGGTGGTCGGGGTCCAGGGCAACCACGACCAGTTCGGCACCGTGGCCGAGGCGGCCCGGCTGCGCGCGACCGACGGCGTCCACCTGCTCGACGGCGAGCTCGCCGCGCTCGACGGGGTCACCTTCGGCGGCGTGGGCGAGATCATCGGCGACCCGCGCAAGCCGGGCCGCAAGGAGGAGTCAGAGCTCCTCGCGCACCTCGCGCTGATCGCGGAGGAGCGCCCCGACGTGATCGTCCTACACCAGGGCCCGCCCGGCCGGCGCGAGCAGCGCGGCAGCGACCCGGTGCGCGACGCGCTCGCCGGCTTCGGGGGCCTCGTCGTCTGCGGCCACGTCCACTGGGACGAGCCTCTGTTCGAGCCGGCGTCCGGCCCCCAGGTGCTGAACGTCGACAGCCGCGTGGTCGTGCTCCAGCGCGCGTGAGCGGCGCTCAGAGCGCGTCGGAGGCGAACTGATCGAGCACGTGGGCGAGCTCGCGCGGGCGCTCGTCGTGGATGGAGTGGCCCGTGTCGCGCCACATCAGCACGTGCCCGGCCGCGCCGCGGATCTTCGCGCCGTCGATCTCCCAGCTCGGCGACTGGCGCTTGTCCTTCAGGGCCTGAGGCACCTTGCTCTTGGGAGCCAGCTCCATCACCCGCGAGTAGAGGTTGGTGAACTGCAGGTCGTCCCCGTCGCCGCACATCGCGAGCAGGTGGCCGCCGAGGAGCTGGTAGTGCCGCTTGTCGACCTCCTTGCCGTCGAGGCCGACCACCTTGTCCTGGTGGCTGAACTTCAGCTGGTCGTGCGCGATGATCCAGTGCCAGCGCCGCAGCCGCGGCGAGTAGAGCTCGTGGCGCGAGAGCCAACCCTCGCTGATCGCGCGCCCCTTGCCCTTCCAGCCCTTGCGGTACCACTGGTCCGCCTGCCGGATCTTGACGCCCGGGAACGGCTCCTCGTAGTTCATCCAGGCCTCGAAGCTCTCGAGCCTCAACGGCTCGACCTCGGGCGCGAGGGAGCGCCCGTGCGGTGGCCCGCAGACGATCGAGCCCTTGTCTTGCCACAGGCACGCCGGCGACCAGACCGCGACGCGGTTCACCCACGCGAGGCGCGGGTCGACCCACGCGTGGCGGCCCGGGTTCCCGAACGGCGCCGACTCCGAGAAGAGCAGACCCAGGTTGCCGCCGAGCGATCCGCCCGCGAGCAGATCGATGCGCGGGTGCAGGCCCTCGCCCGCGAACAGCGCCCGCACGAACTGGTGCACGACCTCCTGAAGGAAGCGGAGCGTGTAGTGCGACGAGTGGTTCGCCGGGCTCTGCGGCTCCTCGTCGTAGGGCAGCCGGAGGTGCGCGCGCCGCGGGCGCTCGAGGAACAGCACGTCGACGTGATCGATCTGGTTGCTGTAGCCGTTGCACGGCAGGTCGAGCGCGATCGCGGTGTACCCGAGCTGCTCGAGCTCGGACATCAGGTGATCGACCTCCTCGAGGCGCGACGAGTGCCCGTGGAGCAAGAGGACGTTCTTGCTCCCGGCGTCCAGGGCCCCCGCGATCGCGTAGCGGATCGACAGGTCGAGCCCCCACACCGACAGCTCCATCGTCGCCTGGCGGTGCTGGGAGCTGTAGGTGTTGACCGGGCGCAGCGGGTGGTCGTCCTCGCCCGAGACCGCGATGAACGGCAGCTCGGGCAGCTTGGAGCGGCCCCGGCCGAGCGCGCGCAGGTGGGCCTGCACCGCCTTCATACGCTCGACCACGTCCGCGATGTGCTCGGGCTTCGGCGCGGGCAGCGCCTCGTCGCCGCTCTCCGCGCGGGCTCGCACGACGCCCGGCAGAAGGCGCGCCGCGGCCGCGGCCTGGGCCACCGCGGCCCAGTCGATCGCGTCGTCGATGTGGCGCGCGCCGAGCTGCTGGAACGACTCGCGGCCGGTGACGCAGAGGTCCGCGATCGCGAGGCCGGCCCGGCGGCGCGGCTCCGTGAGCCCGAGGTGCGCGGCCGCGGTGTGCACCCGGTCGGGCACCGCCTGCAGCCCGCCGCGATCGGCGTCGCGGACCGTCCGGCGCCAGTAGGTCTTGAGCCGCCCCGTGCCGAGGTGGGGGATCGAGCGCGCCCCGCCGTCGTACTCGACGCGGCGGTTCTCGGCCTCCGGCTTCGAGCGCGGGATGAGCCAAGAGGGCCAGCTCGGCGTGGGGACCTTGTCGTCCTCCGCCTCCGCGCGCGTCGGCACGTGCTCTCGGATCTTCAGCGTCACTCGCGGCCCCTCCTCACCCGCCGGGCCGCCCGCCCGACAGCGTTCACGCTACACAGTTCGTAGCCGAGGTGGAACCGGCTGGGCGTCCCTCGTTCGAGGGATGCGGACGGATCGCTCGCCCGTATCTCGCAATCCACCCTGTCGTCTCCCCCGAACGTGGGGGGACGCCGCGGCGGCGGTCCCGTAGCATCGGCGCGCGGCGCTCGGGGCGCGCAGAGCGGGGGGGGCGATGGGGCACTGGGAGAACTGGATCGAGGAGCAGCGGGTCGACGCCGACAAGGTCCGCCCGCGCCCGAAGGACCTGAGCGCGCTGATCGAGGCCGTCGAGCGCGCGGTCGCCGACGGAGTCCGGGTGCGCGCGGTCGGGAGCGGGCACTCCTCGTCCGCGGTGGCCAAGCCGTCCGAGGGCGGGCGCTACGTGGACCCGGGCCGCCTCGATCGCGAGCTGACCTGGGGCTGGTACGCGGAGGGCCTCGACGCGTCTCACCTCGTGCGGGTCGAGGCCGGGATGACGATCGAGGAGCTCAACGACGAGCTCGACGACCGGCGGCGCCCCGGCGGCCGGCTCGCGGTCCCGGTCCTCGGCTCCTACGACGGCCAGAAGATCGCGGGCGTCACCTCCACCGCCACCCACGGCTCGGGCCTGCGCCACAAGCCGCTCTCTGACGCGGTGGTCGCGATCGAGAACGTCGTCGTCGAGATGGTCGCGGGCAAGCCGGAGGTCCGCGTCTACCGCATCGAGCCGACCGACGGCGTCACCCACCGCAAGTCGTTCGAGGCCGCGGTGAACAAGGCGCCGACCGAGAGCCCCCTGAGCCGCTACGTCCTCGAGCAGGACGACGAGATCTTCTACGCGGCCGTCGTCGGGCTCGGCTGCCTCGGCATCACCTACGCGGTGACGCTGCGCGTGCGGGACGCGTTCTGGCTCGAGGAGACCCGTGAGGTGAGCACCTGGGCCCAGCTCAAGCCGCACCTCGTCACGCGCGCGACCGACCCCGCCAACGCGGAGTACTTCGACGCGCTCATCTTCCCGCACCCGATGCTCGAGGACGTCGGCCCCTTCCAGGTCGGCGACGTCGTCTGCCTCACCCACCGGCGCGTCGCGGTCCCCGTCGAGGACCACCCGCCGCGGCGTAACGACCCCAAGCCGTGGGCGGACGAGCTCGCAGGGATCTTCGGCACGGGGATCCTCGAGCAGGTGGCGCTGCGCCGGCGCCGATCGCACCGGCGCACGATCGCCAAGGAGCTCGCCGAGCGCGCGAGCCCGCGGTACGCGCGGCAGAGGAGCGCGAGCCACGTGATCATGAAGACGAGCCTCGGCCCCGAAGTGCGCGCGACCTCGTGCGAGATGTGGCTCCCGATCGACAAGGTCTGCGCCGCGATCGACCGCATCCTCGCGCTCGTCGTCGCGAACGAGGTCGTCCCGCCGCACGACCTCTGGCTCACCGACGACGTCGACGACCGCTACCACTGGGTCCACAGCAGCCCGATCGGGGTCCGCTTCGTCGGCCAGTCGAGCCACTACCTCGCGCCGTCGCACGACGGCCCCAAGGCGACGATCGAGATCCCGCTGCTGATGAGCACCCGGATCCTCTCGGGCGCGGAGCGCCGCGAGCGCGAGCAATACCGCATGCGCATGTTGAAGCACCTCGCGAAGGAGCTCGTCGCGCTCGGCGCGCGCCCGCACTGGGGTCAGCGGCACTTCTTCGAGACGAAGTCGGTGCGCGAGCACTACCCGCGCTTCGACCGCTTCGAGGCGCTCTACCGGCGGTTCAACCCGCTCCAGACGTTCTCGAACGAGCTCAGCCGCGACGTGCTCGGCCTCGACTGACCCGGCTCACGCCGCGGCGCGCAGCTCCTCGCAGATCGC
>JAUHXR010000319.1 GCA_030426845.1 Polyangia bacterium
CCCGCCTCGCGCAGCTCGCGGCCGCGCACCCGCATGGGCCGGTGCAGGTCCTCGCGCAGGTCACCCAGGGCGGCGCGGCCGGCGACCGTCTGGCGGCGCAGCGGGCCGAGGCGATCCGCCGGGCCCTCGCGGCGGCGGACGTCGACGCGGCGCGGCTGAGCGCGGGCGCCCTCCCCGCGGCGCTCCGCGGCGACACCCCGATCGAGCGCGTGCGCCTGGTGTTCGTCGCCTACGCGAGCGAGCCGCGCGCCGTCCGCTGACGCGCGGGCTCGCCCCCTCGGCTCAGGCGCGGCCCTGGCCGCTCGGCCGCGCGAGGAAGACCATGTCGCGCCCGACCGGCACCGAGTCGTTCGGCAGCAGCACGTAGCACGGCTCGCGCACCCGCAGCTCCGCGAGCCGATCGGCGGCGAAGACCTCGCCCGCCTGGAGCTGCTCGAGCCCGCGGATCGGCCGCGTGAAGCGGAAGCCCTCGCTCGGGCGGTGGATGATCTCGGTCACCCGGAGGAACAGCGGGTCGCCGAGCTCCGCGTCGCCCTCGAGGACGTCACAGGCCCGCAAGAAACGCTGCGCGCAGAGGAACGCCTGCTCGACCGTCTCTTCGGCGCCGTGCTGTCCGCACTCCACGCTGAGGCCGGGGCGCTCGAGCCGCTGCATGACGCCGATCGTCACGCGGTCCATGAGGAGCCCGGGGCCTGCCCAGCCGTGGGTGACGAAGTCGAACCCGAGGCGACGGGCGAGGTCCGCCGAGGCGGGGACGTCGTTGATCAGCGCGAAGGGCGGCGTTGGCCAGGTCGCGGAGTGCAGGTCGAGGAGCGCGTCGAGGCCCTCGAGGACCGGGCGCAGGGCCGCCGCGCGCTCGTGCTCGGGCGACCAGCGCTCGCGGGGCAGGTCGCGCTCGAACGCGTAGTCGAACAGCCGGTTGAGGTCGGAGCCGCCGCGCGTGTAGCGGCGCCCCGCCTCGCTGGCGGCCGGGTTGCCGTGGATGAGGACCCAGGTGCCCTTTGTCGGCCACAGCGCGCCGCGCTCGACGAGCTCGCGCAGCCGGGCGAGCGTCTCCAGCCCGCAGCGCTCGTCGCCGTGGACCGCGCCCATCACCCCGACGTGGGGACGCGGCAGGGCGGGGTCGGCCGAGATCCTCGTGACGCCCGGGACAGCCGGGTCGGGCGCGATCGTGGAGAGGCTCATGCGAGGCGCGAACGTAACAGACGGCCCCTGCCGGCGCGACGTGGCGGCGCGCGGGGGCCCGGGTGCGGTAGGCTCGGCCTCTGGATGACCGATAGCACCGAGCTCACCCAGCCGCGCATGGGCACCGAGCTCACCCCGCCTCCGCGCTTCGAGCTGCGGCGCCGCATCGGCGAGGGCTCGTTCGGGGTGGTCTACGAGGCCTACGACCACGCGCGCCAGGCGAAGGTCGCGGTGAAGTGGCTGCGCTACGCGGACGCCGACCAGGTCTATCGGTTCAAGAACGAGTTCCGCGCGCTCGCCGAGATCAGCCACCCCAACCTCGTCCAGCTCTTCGACTTCGAGCACGCCTACGACCAGTGGTTCTTCACGATGGAGCTGGTGCGCGGGGTGACGCTGCCCGAGCACTTCCGGCCCGACCGACTGCCCGCGGGCGCCGAGACGCTGCGGGCCGCGTCGAGCCAGCTTCTGAGCCGCCCCGGTCGAGGCAGCGACCCCGGCCCGGCGAGCGCGCCGCGGGCGCTCGACGTCGAGCCGTCGGAGGTCCGCGCGGTGTTCGGCGAGCTGGCCGAGGGCGTGGTCGCGCTGCACGAGTGCGGCAAGCTCCACCGCGACCTGAAGTGCCAGAACGTGCTCGTGACGCCGGACCGGCGGGTCGTGCTGCTCGACTTCGGGATGGTGCGCGAGCTGCGGCGCGACACCGAGGCCCACGACGTCGCCGGGACGCCGCTCTACATGGCGCCGGAGCTGATCGGGAGCGGCAGCGCGGGTCCGCCGAGCGACTGGTACTCGTTCGGCGTGATGCTCTACCGCGCGCTCACCGACGAGCTCCCGTTCGACGGGCGGATGTACGCGGTGCTCGCGCGCAAGCAGAGCGAGGACGCGCCGCGCGTCAGCGACCGGGTCAGCGACGTGCCGGAGGACCTCGTCAGCCTCACCGCGCGGCTGCTCTCGCGCGACCCCGCCGCGCGCCCGAGCGGGATGGAGGTCCTCGAGGCGCTCGGCGGCGGCCGGGCCCGCCCGCGCATCTCGTACCCGAGCCCGGCCGAGTCCGACGTGTTCGTCGGCCGGCGCCGCGAGCTGCGGCTCCTCGAGGCCGCGCGACGGCGGATCCGCGACGGCGCGCCGATGCCGGTCTTCGTGCACGGCCCGAGCGGCATCGGCAAGAGCGCGCTCGTGCGTCACTTCCTCGAGCGGCTCAGCGAGTCCGACACGCGCGCGCTCGTCCTGCGAGGACGGTGCTTCGAGCGCGAGACCCTCCCCTACAAGGCGCTCGACGAGGTCGTTGACGCGCTCATCGACTACCTCCTGGCCCTGCCGACGCCGGTGGTCGAGGACCTCGTGCCCACCCAGGCGCCCGACCTCGCCCGGGTCTTCCCCGGCCTGATGCGGGTACCCGCCTTCGCGAACGCGGCCGGTCCGCTCAGCGAGGTGCCCGACCCGCAGGAGCAGCGGCGGCGCGCGGTGGAGGGGCTCGAGGATCTGCTGCGCCGGCTCACCGCGGTGCGCGACGTGGTCATCTCGATCGACGACCTGCACTGGGGCGATCGCGACAGCGCGCTGATGATCCGCCCGCTCCTCGGCAACCCGGGCGCGCCGCCGATCCTCTGGGTCGGCACCTACCGGACGGAGGCCGACGCGAGCCCGTTCCTGTCGGCGATGCGCGAGGTCCCCGACTGGGAGACGTTCCTCGTGCAGGTCGGCGAGCTCGGCGAGGAGGCGGCGCGCACCCTGCTCGAGCTGCGGCTCAGCGGCACCGCCCGCGACGAGGAGCTCCTCGACGAGCTGGCGCGCGAGGCGGCGGGGAGCCCGCTGCTCATCGATCTGCTCGTGCGTCACGTGCGCGACGGCGAGGATCGCTCGGCCACAGACCTGCACACTGTCTTGCGCAAGCGAATCGGCGCGCTGCCGCCCGAGGCGCACCGGCTGCTCGACCTGCTCGCGGTGCACGGCAGCCCGCTCCAGGCCTCGATCGCGGCGCGCGTGCTCGGGGTCGAGGCGCTCGACGCGAAGCTGCTCACCCAGCTCCGCAACGCCAAGCTGCTGCGCCTCAGCGACGACGGCCGCGAGACGGAGCTCGAGCTGTACCACGACCGGATCCGCGAGGCGGTCGCAGGGGGGATCGCCGGGGCCGACGAGGCCGCCCTCCACGCCGCGCTCGGTGAGGCCCTCGGCGCGCTCGAGGAGCGCGACCCGGAGGCGCTCGCGATGCACTTCCGGGGCGCGGGCCAGCACGCCAAGGCGTTCCACTACACCCTCGAGGCGGCGGCTCAGGCGGAGGCGGCGCTCGCGTTCGAGCGCGTGGCGGAGCTGCTCACCACCGCGATCGAGCTGCGCCCGCGCGCGGTCTTGGAGGGAGCGGAGGCGGCGCGGACCGAGCGCTCTCTTTGGGGGGCGCTCGGCGAGGCGCTGCGCAACGCGGGCCGCGGCGCGGAGGCGGCGCGGGCGTTCCTCGAGGCCTCGCGCCGCGCCGGCGGTCGCGAGCGGCTCGAGCTCCAGCGCGAGGCGGCCGAGCAGTTCCTGTTCAGCGGACACCTCGACGAGGGGCGCACCTTGATGCGCGACGTGCTCGAGGAGATCGGCCTGTCGATGCCGGAGAGCCCGGTCCGGGTCATCGCCGAGTTCCTCGCGCGGCGGGCCCAGGTCCGGCTGCGGGGTACGCGGTTCCGCGAGCGGCCGGCGACCGAGCTCGGCGACGCGGAGCGCTTTCGCATCGACGCGTGCTGGTCGGTCGCGGTGGGGCTCGCGATGATCGATCCGGTCCGCGGCGGCATCTTCCAGGCGCGGCACATGCTGATGGCGCTCGAGGCGGGAGAGCTCGGCCGGGTAGCGCGCGCGGTGGCGGTGGAGGTGCCGTTCGCGGCGACCGCCGGCGCGGGCAACGACCGGCGCACCGCCGAGCTCGAGCGGCTCGGCCAGGAGCTCGCGGCGCGCGAGGGCAGCGCCTACATCCGCGGCCTCCTCGCGTCGTCGACGGGCGGCGCGCGCTGGCTCTGCGGGCGCTGGGCGGAGGCGCTGCGGTACGAGGAGCAGGCGCTCGAGGTGCTGCGGACGGAGTGCGCGGGCGTGGCCTGGCAGATCACCAGCTCGACGGTGGTGCTCCTCGACGCCCTCTTCCGGATGGGCCACTGGGCGGAGCTGTTCCGGCACTGGCCGGACGAGCTCGAGGACGCGTCGGTGCGCGGCGATCGGCTGCTCGAGATCTACGTGCGCATCAAGTTCGCGGCGCTGAGCCACCTCGCGGCGGGGCGGCCGGACGACGCGATCCGCGAGAGCCAGGACGCGCTCGCGCGGTGGTCGCAGTCGGGCTTCCAGCTTCTGCACCTCTGGGACCTGCACATGCGCGTCGAGGCGCTGCTCTACGCCGGGCGCGTGGACGCGGCCTACGATCGTCTCGAGGCGGGGAGGCCCGCGGTGCGGCGGTCGGGCCTGCTCCAGCTCCAGATGTACGACATCACGTTTCGCGATCTCGAGGGCCGCGTCGCGCTCGCTGGCGCGGCGCGCGCGCACGGGCGACGGCGGGCCGCGCGCCTCAAGGAGGTCGCGGCCGCCATCAAGTCGCTCAAGGGCACCCGCGCGGACTGGGCCCGCGGGCCCGCCGCGCTGCTCGAGGCGGGGGTCGCGAGCGTGGAGGCGCGCGAGCGACCGGCGCTGCGCGCGCTCGAGCGCGCCGAGCGCGCATTCGAGACCGCCGACATGAGCCTGCACGCGCGGATCGCGCGCGCGCGCGCCGCCGAGCGGCGGGGCGAGCTGGGCCGCCTCGACGACGAGCTCGAGGCGCTCGGCGCCCTCGGCCTCGCGGAGCCCGATCGCTGGCTCGACGTGCTCGCCCCCGGGAGCTTCCAACGATGAGAGACCTCCGACCACTCGCCCTCGCGCTCACCCTCGCGCTCAACTGCGTCGTCATCGGCCTCACGGGCTGCGGTGAGGACGACCCGCCCGCCGCCGATCCCGCGCCGCCGGCGACGCCGGTCGAGGCGCCGAGCGAGACGTCCACCCCGAGCGCGCCCGCCGTGGATCCGGACGAGCCGGGCGAGTTCGTCGCCCCGAGCGCGCCCGAGAGCGGGTGCGCGTTCGGCGAGTCGAGCGTCGCGTGGCGGCGCCCCGGCTGGTTCGACGTCGCCGCGGGGCCGCGCGGCTTCCTCGTCGGCGGGAGCGCGAGCCACGGCGCCTACGAGATGGCGTTCCTGACCGCGGTCAACTCGGGCGGCGGCTCCCACGTGCTCGCCCAGCAGCGCCTCGAGGCGCCCGTCCCCGACGGCCACCGCCGGGCGGCGCCCGCGCTCGCCGCGGACGACGAGCACGGCGCGCTCGCGCTCGTGGACGGCCAGCAGCGACTCCTGATCGCCCGCTTCGTCCCGCGCGCCGCCTCGGCGCTCAACTTCGCGGTGGTGGCCGAGGGCGCGTCGCTCCGCTTCTCGCCCGCGCTCGCCCGGCACGAGGACGCGTGGTGGATCGCGTGGACCGAGGAGCGCGGCGAGGACGGCCGCCGGGTCCTCGCGATGCGGGTGCCCGACCAGGGCGACGTGCCCGAGCCGCAGGATCTCACCCCCGAGGCCGGCGGGGCGGCCGCGCCGGCCTTCGTGGCCGGGCTCGAGCCGCCGACGCTGATCTTCCTCGACGCGCGCGAGGGCACCTCGGTCGCGCACCGGGCGCGGGTCGCGGGGGAGACATTCGGGCCGACCGAGGTCGCGCGGCCGGTGAGCGCGGTGACCGATCCGCCGCAGATCGCGGCCGTCCGCATCGGGCAAAACCAATTTCTATCGTACACCGGGATCGGGAGCGCGGCGACGACCGCGGTCGGCTTCGTGCCGCTCGCCGGGACGGACCAGCCGACCCCGGTCGTGCCGGGGACCGGCTACGGCGTGCTGCACGTGGACGCGGACGCCCTGGGCGGCGGCGCGGTGGTGGTAGCCGACGCCCCGCTCGAGAGCGCGCCGACCGCGCCGCGTGAGCTCCGGGTTCGCCGCGTCACCTCGAGCGGCGCGATGAGCGAGCCGTCGGTGGTGCGCGGGCCCTCCGAGAGCACGGTGCGGGGCCGGGTGGCCGCGCTCGGCGAGGTGATCGCGGTCGCCTTCGGCTCGGACGTCGGGGTGCACGTGAGCGTCGGACGCTGCGCGGCGCCGTCGGCCGCGCCCAGCCCGGCGCCCTGACGATCCGCGAGCGGGCCAGCCCAGCGGCCCAGCTCAGCGGCCCAGCCCAGCGCCCCAGCCCAGCGGTGGAGCTCAGCGGCGGCGGACGTCGCCGCTCTCGATCGCCCCGAAGACCTGCGCCGGCCGGAGCCCGGGCGCGAGGGGCGAGGGCGTGACCTCGCTCGAGGGGAACATCTGCACGAACGCGGGGCGCTCGGGGACGCGGTCGACGATCGAACGCTCGAGCACCATCGAGGTGTACTGGGTCGCGGCCTGCTCGGGGGTGTTGGCGTTGAGCACCACCTCGAGGTCGTAGTCGCGGGCGAAGGCGCGGAGGCCCGGCACGGTCGACTCGTAGGGGCTCCACGCGTCGCAGCTCGTCCCGTTCTCGCTGCAGCCGAACACGCCACGCGCGGCGTGCGCGAAGAGGGTCTGGTTGCCCACCGTGTGCCCTGGCGTGCGGAGCAGGAGGCAGCCGTCGCCGAGCGCGAGGTCGCCGTCGGTGAACGCGACGCGCCGCGCGTCGACGTCGCGCTTGCCGTCGGCGATGAACCACGAGCGCTGCATCGGGTGCAGCGAGTCCCACGCGTCCCACTCCGCCCGGGGCGCGAGGAGGATCGCGTTGGGGAAGCGCGCCGGCCGCGGGTCGTCCAGGCCCTCGCCGCGGGTCGTCCCGAGCGTCACCCGGAGATCGACGGTGTGGAAGTGGTCCCACGCGATGACGTCGATGTCCTCCGGCGCGACGCCGAGCGCCCGCAGGCCGTCCTCGACCGCGCCGAAGCGAGCGGGCATCAGCCGCTCGGCCCACCCGTAGCGGCGCTCGAAACGCTGGAAGAACGGCGTCTGCCGCGCGCTCTCCCGGTCGCTCGGGTTGAACAGGACGTTCTTGAGCTCGCCCTCCGCCTCGACCTGCACGAGCAGCGCGCGGTGCTGCATCAGGACGTACGGCCACGGCACGCGCGCGGCGTGCTGGAACGCGTAGCCGGTCGGGTAGGGCAGGTCGCTGATGGGCAGCGTGCGCACCGACACGACGCGCGGGCCCTCGCGGAGCGCGTCGCCGAGCCGCTCCGCGGCGCGCCGGAGCCGCCGCAGCTTCGCGCCCTCGCCAGGGGTCGCGCGCGCGTCGTCGAGGTCGTGGACCCGCCGCACCCAGGGGAGCGAGGGATGAACGGGCTCGCCGAGCTGCATGGGGGGACTCTACTCGGTTCGGGGCCGGCCCCGGAGCGCCTCGTAGCTCCGGCCGGGCTCGGGCTCGGTGGCGACGGGCAGGCCCGCGCCCTCCCAGCCGATCTCGAGGACCTGGCCGAAGGCGTCGCGCACACCGCTGAAGCCGGAGCGCAGGTCGACGAGGCCGGTGTAGCCGCGCTCCTTGAGGCGATCGGCGGCGATCAGCGAGCGGCGCCCGGAGCGGCAGCCGATGACCATGGGGGCGTCCTTGTCGGGGAAGGCGCGCTCGAACTCCGCCTCGAAGCTCTCGTTGGGTACGAGCCCGCCGTCGCCCTGGAAGAGCAGCGGGAGGTTGTAGGCGCCGGTCGGGTGACCGGCCTCGAACTCGGGGATCGAGCGCACGTCGACGTAGAGGTAGCCGCGCTCGTCCATCCGCTGCTTGGCCTCGACCGGACCGATCCGCTCCGTCATGCCCCAGTTCTCGGACGACTGAACGGATTGGTCAAATTGCCTCATCCGCCGACGGTGACATCGTGGGTCACTGCCTCACCCAAGGTCAGCCCGCGGGCCTCCGCGGTGGCGAAGTGTCCAACCGCCCGGCCGAGGAGGTGCCCGACCAGCGCCCGCACGGTCGGCTCGTGGCTGACGAAGAGCACGACGTCGCCCGCGCCGTGGCGCGCGAGGACCTCGAAGGCCTCCTGCGGGCCGCCGCCGGGGACGAGCGCGGGCTCGGTGACTATCTCGGCGTCGTGGCCGATCGCGCTCGCGACGCGCTCGGCGGTCTGTACCGCGCGCACCAGCGGGCTCGTGTAGACGTGGGTGGGCCGCCAGCCGGCCTTCGCGAGGGCCTGCCCGGTCCGCTCGCTCTCGCGACGGCCCTCGGCGGTGAGGTGCCGGTGGGCGTCCGGCCCGAAGCTCGCGTGGCCGGCCTGCCCGTGGCGCATGACGAGGACCTTCATGTCCGCGTCATCATACGCCGTGGAGCCGTTCAGGCGACCGCGAGCTGGGACGGCGCCGGCAGGGTCGGCACCAGGTCCTGCCGCGCGGGGCGCAGGCTGAGCTGGCTGGCGAGCTCGGCCTCGACCTGGCGCCGCTCCCCGGTGAGGGGGAGGAGCGCGCGGGCCATCGCGCGCGCGGAGCTGAAGCGGTCGTCCGCGAGGCGGCTCATCGCACGGGCGACGACCGAGTCGTAGCGCATGTCGAGGTCCGTCCGGAGCAGGCCCACCCGGGGCGCGTCCTCGCGGATGATCCGGCGCAGGAGGTTGCTGACGTTGGAGCCGAGGAACGGCGCGCGGCCCGAGAGCATCTCGAACATGCAGATGCCGAGCGCGAAGACGTCGGCGCGGCCGTCCACCTCGGGTCGGCCGGAGGCCTGCTCGGGCGAGCAATAGGCCGGCGTGCCGTAGACGCGGCCGCGCTCGGCGTCGCGCTCGGCCTCGGACGCGGTGTCGGACGCGCAGACGCCCCAATCGAGGATGCGGACGTCGAGGTGGCCGTCGCCGGTGCGCGACAGGACGATGTGCTCGGGCTTGATGTCGCGGTGGACGAAGCCCTGGCCGTGCGCGGCGTGGAGGACGGAGGCGGCGCGGACGATCACCGCGGCGACCGCCTCGGGGCGCATCGGGCCGCGCCGGCGGAGCAGGCGGGCGACGCACTCGCCGTCGAGGCGCTCCATCACGAGGTAGCGCGAGCCGTCGGCCAGCATGCCCTCGCCGAGCACCGGGACGATGCCGGGGTGGCTCACCGCCCGCGCGACCTCCGCCTCGCGGCGCAGGCGACGGATCAGCTCGGTGTTGAACATGAAGGCGTCGCGAAGGACCTTGACGACGACCGGAGCCTCGTCGCCGACGCGCACCGCCTCGAAGACGACGCTGGTCCCGCCGATCCCGAGAGCCCGGGTGACGTAGTAGCGCTCGTCCAGCACCTGGCCCACGAGCTCGTTTCGTTCGGCCGCGCAACCCATCGCGAGCGACCATCGGTCGGTCGGATCGGGGGGTCAAAAAATCGGTCCGCGCGGCGCACCTCGCGACGCGGGCAGAGGGCGAACCAGTCGGACCCGCGGACTGGATAATGGAAGATAATTTCCTCCGGTTCCGTCGCTCGGTCGCTCTTCCCAGCCGCCGGCGCTGGCGCCTTGACAATTGGTTCAACCAATTTCAGAGTCCACTTCATGAGCGTCGAGGCGTGGGTGGAGCGCGCGGTCCTGTTGTGGCCGCGGCGGGTCGAAGAGGGGCTGGCGCGGGTCGAGGCGGCGGGGCTGGTCGAGCGCGTGCCCAACCGCTGGCAGGTGGGCCTCGGGGTGCTGCGGATGTGGCACCGGGTGCTCTTTCGCAGCGAGACGATCGGGACGTCCAGCGACGACCCGGTGCGCGACTCGTGGCGGGCCCGCGCCCTGCGGTGGCGGCCGCTGCGCGCGCCGTTCCTCGTCGCCGAGCGCGCGATCGCGCCGCTCGACTTCTCCGGGCTCGTCAGCTCGCCGGAGCGGGTGACGCGGCACCTCCTCGGGGCGCACCACGACGGCGCGCAGTTCGTCTACGACTTCGCGCTGCTCTCGGTGCACCCGGGCCGGCTCGAGGCGCTGGTCGAGCGGGCGCGCGCGGTGGTCGAGGGCGACGACCCGCGCGCGGAGTGGCTCCGCGACCTCGTCGTCTACGACGGCTACCACGAGCGTCTGCTCGCCGAGGCGCGGCGCGCGCTGACGGACGGCGTGTCGCTGCCGCGCGCGCTCGACGACGACCCGGATGTGAGCTTCACCGGCTACCTGCGCTGGTGCGCGCGCCAGCCCGAGACGCTCGAGGCGACGGTGGACGCGTGGCGGCGCGGCGAATACACGATCGCCGACGGGGTGAGCGTCACGCCGGTGGCCGAGG
>JAUHXR010000320.1 GCA_030426845.1 Polyangia bacterium
TCGGCGGCCACGTGCGGAAGGCGCCGTCCTCGGGGGGCGGCGGGTAGGTGGAGTGGACGGAGTCGACGTGCGGGATCGCGACCGCTGCCGGCATCACGTGGCGAGCCGGGACCTGGACGATGAGGGACGCGCGCGCGCTGAAGCCCAGCGACTCCTCGGCCGCGTCCATCAGGGCGGCCTTCATCTCCGACGCGCTCGCGTAGCGGTCGTCGCGCTCGGGGGCCATCGCCTTCGCCACCACGTCGGAGAGCGGCTTGCCCGCCTCGGGCCGGCAGTCGAAGACTCGCGGCGCCTCGGCGCGCACGATCGAGATGATGAGGTCGCCGACCCCCTCGGCCCAGTAGGGCAGGTCGCCCGTGATCCCCTCGTAGAGGATGACGCCGAGCGCGTAGAGGTCGACGCGCAGGTCGATGTCCTTGCGCCCCCGCGCCTGCTCGGGGGGCATGTACTCGGGGGTGCCGACCAGTCGCCCGTCGGATGTCGTGAGGACCGAGCGGCGACCGGACGCCGGGTCGGTCGCCCGCGAGACCCCGAAGTCCAGGAGCTTCGGCCGGACCTCGCCCGTTTCGTCGAGGCAGAGAAACACGTTGTCGGGTTTGAGGTCGCGGTGGACGATGCCCGCGCGATGCACGGCCGCGAGCCCGTCGAGGACGCCGATCGCGATCGTGATCAGCTCCTCCAGAGAGAGCGGCGGCGAGCGCACGAGGCGTTGCTCGAGCGACTCTCCCGACAGGAGCTCCATCGCCATGTACGGAGTGGGGAATTCTTCGCCGGTGTCGAGGGTCCCGAAATCGAGGATCCCCACCACGTTGGGATGTCGCACCGACGCCCCCAGCCGCGCCTCGCGGGTGAACCGCGCGATCCGATCGCTGTCGTCTCCGCCCCGCGGCAGGAGGAACTTCAGCGCCACGTCGCGGCGAAGGACGGTGTCCTCGGCGCGCCAGACCCGGGCCATTCCACCCTCGCCAATGACCTGCATCAGGCGGTATCTTCCGCCGATGAGGCTGTCGGCGCGGACGCTTGCCGGGGCGTTGGACATGGGACGTGCGTAGTCTGTCACGCCTCGCCCGCAGTTTCAGTATTAGTGGGCTTATTTTTGTGTGGCTGCACACGGGGCCGGCTCCTGCGATGGCGCAGGACGCGCCCGAGACCGTCCCCGCCGGGCAGGAGCAGACCGCCCAGACCACCGCCGCGGCCCGGGAGTTCTTCCAGCAGGGGCTCGTCCACGCGGAGGCCGGCGAGTGGGAGCTGGCCGCCGATCGGTTCCGGCGTTCGCTCCGGCTCCGCTCCTCGCCGGTGGTCGCCTTCAACCTCGGCACGGCATACCGCGCCTTGGGACGTCTCGTGGAGGCGACCGAGCTCTTCCGCCAGGTCGCGCGCGAGGCGAGCGGGGAGCTGGCGGAGGCGGCCGCGGCCGGGCTCGAGGAGCTCACTCCCCAGCTCGGCCGGCTCACCGTCATCCTGCGCGGTCCGGCCGAGGACGTGGACGTCCAGATCGACGGACGGCCCGTGCCGCGGGCCGCGATCGGCGCCCCGCTTCCGGCGGATCCGGGGGAACGTCGAGTCGAGGTGCTCCGCGGCGGGGAGCGGCTCGCCGAGCTGCGGCCGACCGTGAGCCCGGGAGCCGGCACTCAGGTCGACTTCGTGATCCCGCCGCCCGCGCCCGAGGCGGTGGCCGCAGCCGCGGCGCCGCCGCTGGAGCCCGAGCTCGGGCCGCTCGACCGCGGCGAGGCGGAGGGAGGCGGCGACGACGGCCTCGTGATCGGGCTCGCGGTGGCGGGCGCGATCATGGCGGTGGCCGCGGTCGCGCTCGGCCTCGGGATCGGGCTGTCGCAGCAGCGGCCCGAGGCGGTCGCCGGAGATCTCATGCCCGGCACCCTGGAGTTCGAGTGACCGCGCGGCGCGCCTCCGCCGGTCTCTCGTCGGTCCTGCTCGCGGCGGGTCTCGCGCTGGCTGGCTGCGCGGAGCTGACGGAGGTCCTGGTGGTCATCGACACCGACCTCGCGGTGCCCGCCGAGCTGGACGAGCTGCGCGTCGACGTGATCGGCCCCGACGGCGTCGCGCGGCGGAGCGAGGGCCGGCTCAGCGGTCCGGACGAGCTGCCGCGCACGCTGGCGCTCGTGCACCGGGGGGGCGCGCTCGGGCCGGTGTCGGTGACGGTCACCGGGATCGCGGCCGGCAGCAACGTCGTGCAGCGGCGCGCGCGCTTCGACTTCGTCCCGGGCGAGACGCGGGTCCTGCGAATGACCCTCCTCGGCGCCTGCGCGGCGACGCGCTGCGTCGGCGACGTGACGTGCGGGGAGAACGGCTGCCGGCCGATCCTCGTGCCGGCCGAGGAGCTCGAGCCATACAGCCCGGACGCGATCCGGCGAACGGACGCCGGCGCGTCGCCCGATGGGGGAGTGGACGCGTCCGTCGACGCCTGCGTGCCCTCGGTCGAGGCGTGCAACGAGCGCGACGACGACTGCGACGGGCGCACCGACGAGGGCTTCGACCTGCAGACGGACCCGGCGAACTGCGGGGGCTGCGGTGCGGCGTGCGCGGTCGACCCGGTCAACGCCTCGAGCGCATGCGTCGCCGGCGGCTGCCTCGTGACCTGCGACGACGGCTTCCTCGACTGCGACTCGACCGTGGAGGGCTGCGAGTCGTCGGACCGGGCCCCCGCGACGTGCGGCGGCTGCACGAGCCCGTGCGAGGGCGCGACCCCGCTCTGCGAGCCGCGGGCCGACGGCAACGTGTGCACCGACGCCTGCCCCGGGGGCTTCGCGGTGTGCTCCGGGAGCTGCGTGGACACGGAGAGCGACCCCCTGCACTGCGGGACCTGCGGGATGGCCTGCCCGAAGCGGCCCAACGCTACCCGCACGTGCATGGCCGGCGACTGCGGCTTCGAGTGCGACCCGGGCTTCTACGACTGCGACGGGGACCCGACGAATGGCTGCGAGTCCCAGCAGACCGAGCTCGACAACTGCGGCGGCTGCGGCCTCGCGTGCGGGTTCGCCAACGGGGTCGCCTCCTGCGCGACCGGCGCCTGCCAGCTCGTCGGCTGCGACGCGGGCTGGGGCGACTGCGACGGCGACCTGGACAACGGCTGCGAGCGCGACGTCCGCACGAGCGTCGCCCACTGCGGCGGCTGCGGCGCGGCGTGCCCGAGCGCGGAGAACGCGGCCGTCGCGTGCGCGATGGGAGTCTGCCAGGTCGACTGCCTCGCGGGCTTCGCCAGCTGCGACGGCGCGCCCGACTGCGAGACGTCGCTCGCCGATCCCGCGACCTGCGGCTCGTGCAGCGTCGCTTGCGATTCCATATCGCCGGTCTGCGCCCCGGCGGCGGGCGGCGGCTACCGCTGCACGGCGGGCTGCACCACGGGGACCCAGTGCGGCGGGAGCTGCGTGGACACGACGAGCGACATCCTCCACTGCGGTGGCTGCGGGGTGGTGTGCCCGACCGCGCCCAACGCCACGCCGACCTGCGACGCGAGCGCGTGTGGGCTCCGCTGCCTCCCCGGCTTCGACGACTGCAACGAGGTCGCGGCGGACGGCTGCGAGGCCGACCTCGAGCAGGTGACGAGCTGCGGCGCGTGCGCCGTCACCTGCCCGGGCGGCGCCGACGCGGAGTGCACCCCGAGCGGCTGCGCGCTCGCCTGCGCTGTCGGGACCGACGACTGCGACGGAGACGCGAGCAACGGCTGCGAGGCGGACCTGCTCACGTCCAGCGTCGACTGCGGGCGGTGCGGTCGGCCGTGCGTCGGCGGCGCGGGTGCGACCGGCGCGGGCTGCATGGCCGGGGTCTGCACCGTCACCGGGTGCGCCGGGAGCCTCGCCGACTGCGACGGGAGGGCGGCGAACGGCTGCGAGATCGACACCGACATCAACCGGCGCCACTGCGGCGGCTGCGGCGTCGCCTGCCCGGGCGGCTCGCGCTGCTGCGCGGGCGCCTGCCTTGCGGGCGGCGGGCCCTGCCCCTGATCGGCGCGCGGGGTGTTCGTCCGGGTCCGGTGGCGCGCGCGGGCGCTCGAGCTCGAGCTCGAGGAGGACCCGGGCGGCGCGCGGCCCGCGTTCGCGCGCGTGGCGGGCTGGGCGCTCGGCTACCGGGGCGAGGTGCCCGCGCCGATGCGGGCCGGCCTCGACGCGCTGCCCGGGCTGCTCGCGGCGCGGCTCGGCGACGACCCGGGGAGCGCGCTCTCGGAGGCGGCGCTCGCGGCCTGGCCGGGGGCCTCGATCGAGCTCGCGTCGGGCGGGCTCCCCCGCTGGCCCTCGTCGCTGCGCATCGGTCCGCCGCTCGCCGGCGACCTTTGGCCGTTCGACGCCGAGACGGTCGGGCTCGAGCGGGGGCTGCGGCGGCTGGTCAAGCGCGAGCAGTTCACGCCGGAGGCGGCGACGCGGGACGCGGCCTGGCTGCGCGCGCGCGGCTTCGCGGTGAGCGATCCCGGCGCGCCCGACGCGGACGGGCGGCGGGTGATCTTCGCGGCGCGCGACGCGGCGAGCCTCGCGGAGGCGGAGGCGCTGGAGCGCCAGCTCCGCCGCGGAGACGGCGCGAGCGCGGACGCTGGCCGTCGGCTCGGCGAGGCGCTCGGCTACCCGGCTTGCTGTATCGAGGCCTACGCTCGTGTCCCGGCGCGCGACGACCGGGGTCTCGCCGAGGCGCTCCTCCCTCCGCTGGGTCGCTCGTTCAGCCCGCTGACGGTGTGGCTCCTCGCGCCGCTCGGGATCGTCTCCCACACCCCCTGCGCGCTCGACTGCCCCGCGACCCTCACGCTCGCCCGCGCGCTCCTCGGCGGCCTCGAGGCCGAGGCGCCGGGGTTCGAGGCGCGGTGGCGCGACCTCGCGGCGCGCGTGCACCTGGTGAGCGAGCGGCGCGCGCTCGCGCTCGACGTGGACCACGGCCTGGTGCGCCGGGCGACCGAGCTGACCCTGCCCGAGGGGCTCGCGCTCGACGGGTGGATCCGCGAGGCGCCGGGCTGGGTAGGGCGCGGGCTCCGGCTGCTCGATGACCCGCCGCGCGTCACGATCGAGGGCGAGCGCTTCTGGGTCGCGGACCACCGGGGCTGACGACCGGCATCCAGTCGAAGGCGCGAGTCCCCGCCCGGAGCGGGCTGGCCTCGAGGGCGACCGCAGCGCGCGCGCAGGCCGCCCCCAGCGCCTCGATCGCGTCCGCGGCGTGCGCGAGGCGGTCGAGGCCCACCGCGTCGAGCGCGACCTCGACCCGGATCTGAGGGACCCCGAGCTCGGCCGCGACCCGGGCCAGCTCGGCGAGGCGATCGAGGTTTGCGTGATGCAGAGGCGCCCGGAGCTCGAGCGCGCACCGCCCGGCGAGCGCGCGCGCGCCCTCGAGGGCCTGCGCGTGGGCGCCCTCGACCCGTGTGATCGCGTCGGCGGTCGCGGCGTCCGGCGCGAAGATCTTGAGGCTCACCGCGCTGAGCCCGGCGCGCAGGCACGCGCTCGCGAAGCGAGGGTAGGCGAAGCGGCGCCCGTTGCTCACCACGCCCACCGCCCGCGCGTCGTCGCCGCGTGCGCGCTTCAGGAGGGCGCCGAACGCGGGGTGGAGCGTCGGCTCGCGGCCCGCGAGGAGCACGGGCCGTCCGGTGGCGCGCGCCGCGTCGACGCGCGCGAGGACGGCCGCGTCGCGATCGTCGAGCCAGGCGTCGCGCTGAGCGCAGCTCGCGCAGCCGTTGTTGCAGTCGCCGGTCATCCGGGCCGGCGCGGCGCGCGCCTGGGCCCCGCGGGAAGGCGCGCCGGGGGGCCGGGCGCGCGCGAGGAGGCTCGCGAGGACCTGCTCGAGCCGATCGAGATCGGCGCCGAGCGCTCCCGGGTCGAGATCGTCGCCGAGGGCCGACGCGGCGAGGAGCTGGGCGACCTCGGTCTCCGTCCCGAGCCGCGCCGCGAGGAGCCGGCTCGCCTCGAAGACCCGCCGGCCGGACGCGTGGAGGAACCGCCAGGGCCGCTCGACGTTGTAACCCTTCCTGCGGCCCTCTCCCTCGTCGCCGTCGTCCCAGTCGGCCCGCAAGGCGCAGTCGCGCTCGGCCGCGTAGGTGATCGGGAGATCGGCGTAGAGCCGCAGCCGGTTCCGCCCGAGCTCGTCGAAGAGCTCGGTGAGCCCGTGCGCGCGGATGGCGCGCGCGCTCTCCTGGATCTCGGCCGCGTCGGTCCACGGCGAGAACAGGATGAGGCTGTGGCCCCGGCTGCGCCGGTAGTCGAAGGTCGCGGGCGCCTCGCGGTGCAGCGCGCGCATCGCCTCGACCGCGCGCACCAAGTCGGACGCGGTGACTCCCTTGTTGTAGCGCGCGAGGGCCGCGTCGCTGAACGACTCGAAGCCGGACAGGTACACCTCGAGCCGATGGCCGGCGGCCGCGGCCGCCTCGATCGCGGCTCGCACCCGGTCGGCTTCGCGCACGAAGGCGTCGGCCCGAGCCGCGAAGAGCCAGCGCGTCGGCGGCAGCGCGCGGGCCGCGCTCATCAGCGCCGCGAGGTAGCGCAGCGCGTGCTGGTCGTTGATCAGCAGCTCCTCGAGCCCGTCGACCGCCGCGTGGAAGTAGGTCGCCTGCCGGACGATCTCGCTCACCACCTCCGGGTCGGGGCGCTTCTCGTAGTCGCCGCCCATCGAGCAGAACGCGCAGCCGAGGCGCGCGACCGGCGCGGCGGGGAGGCGCACGCCGCGGAACGCGGGGTTGTCGAGCGGGTCGGCCGCGTAGGGGCAGCCGAGGTTGCCGTAGACGGTCTTGCGGCGCGCGGGCGGCGGGGCCTCGAGCGCGATGATCTCGTGGTCGACGACGGGCTCGAACGGGGTCGGGAGCGGCGCCGGCGCGAGGGGGGCGCGCGCGGGCTCGCCGGGCGCGGCGACGCCCGGTACGTCGCGTGGGTCGGCGCCCTCGGCCAGAGCGTCGAGCACCCGCTCGAACGCGAGGACGAGGCCGCCGGGCGACGGCGTGCGGGTCGTGCCACGTCGGGTCAGACCGGCGGCGGCGCCGATCACCAGCTCGACTCCGTCGATCGGGTCGACCGAGTCGCCGCGGGTGATCTGGACGACGCGGCGGCCCTCGAGCGGGGCGGGATCGAAGAGCCGCTCCACCACCACGAGCTCGACGGCGCGCGCGTCGAGCCACGCGCGGAGCGCCCGGCGGACCTCGTCGTCCCGCGCGGGGTCGGCGCCGTCGTAGTACACGCGCGCCACGTGGGCCTCGTGTCCGCGCGCGCGGGCGCGCGCCGCGATCAGGCCCAGCACGGTGTCGTCGAAGAAGCCCTCGCGCGGCTCACCGAACGGGAGGATCACCGCGACGGCCGGCACGCGGGGAGGATAGCCGGGCGCGCGCAGGACGAACACCGGCCGACGCGCGGGCCTCACCCCGCCGCGCTCGACCGCGTTAGGCTCATACGAGTGGACCTCACGCCGCACCTGCTCGCGCTGGTGGCTCCGGTCGGGATCGGCGAGACGCTCGCGCCGGCGGGGCGGCTGGTGCGCGCGTCGAGCGAGCTCGGCCTGCGGCTGACCTTCGAGGACGCGCGCGGCGATCGGGTCCACGTGGAGCTCGCGCCGCTCGAGGACGGCGCGCGACGCGCGGCGGAGACCGAGCGCTTCGGGGTGAGCTACCGCTCGGGTGGCGCCGAGTCGGTCCCCGAGGCGCGCGGGCTCGCGATCTGCCGCGCGGTCGCGGAGGTGGTGGCGCGCAACGAGGCCGCGGTGCTCGCTCGCCTCGCCGAGGCGCGGGGCGTTGGCGCGGGTCCGAGGATCCGCGAGGTGCAGGTCACCCAGCTCCTCGAGCCGGCCGACGGCTTCGAGACCCTCAGCCCCTACGTGGGCTGCCTGATCGGCTGCCGGTTCTGCTACGCGCAGTCGCGGCTCGCGAGCACGCGCGCGCTCCTCGGGCTCGCGGACGTCCCCTGGGGCTCCTACGTGGACGTGCGCGTCAACGCGCCGGCCGTCCTCGCGCGCGAGCTCGCGGCGCGGCCGGTCCGGGCGATCAAGCTCTGCCCGATCGTGAGCGACCCCTACCAGGCGGTGGAGCGCCGCTACCGCCTGACCCGCGCCTGCCTCGAGGTGCTGCGCGACACCCCGCGGGCCCCACCGGTGATGCTCGCCACGCGCTCGACCGACGTCCTCGAGGACGCGGCGCTCCTCGCGTCGATCCCGCGGGCCTTCGTCGCGTTCTCCGTCCCGACGATCGACGACGCCGTGCGCGCGCACTTCGAGCCCCGGGGCGCGCCGATCGCGGCGCGGCTCGAGGCGCTCGGCTCGCTGCGGAGCGCGGGGGTGCGGACGTGCGCGGTGGTCCAGCCGCCGCTGCCCGGATCGGTGGACGCGCTCGCCGACGCGCTCGCGGAGGTCGTCGGCGCGGTCAGCGTGGACGTGCTCCGCGGCGAGGAGGGCGCGGCGGCCGACTTCGACGACCCGCGCTACGCCCACGCGCGCGACCCGGGCTGGCAGCGGTCGCGCGCCGACGCGATCCGCGCCGCGCTGGCCGCGCGCGGGGTCGAGGCGTTCGACGGCGAGGTCCCCCCGCGGCTCTACGGCGAACCCGACGCGTGAGCCGCGTGCCCCTGGCGCGCGCGCGAGCGCCCCGGTAGCGTTCGTGCGATGGCCCGCCGCGTCCGCCTCGCCGTGGCGCCCGCCCGTGAGCGGGTCGGCGCGCCGATCGAGCCCGATGGATCGCGGCGGCACCCGCTGCTGCTCCGCCTCGGGGAGGGCGAGGGTCGCTGCAACAACGGCTGCCGCGCCTGCCTGAGCCGGCCGGTCGGGGCGAGCGAGGCGCCGGCTCGCGGCAAGCACGTCGTGATCCGGCACCGCGAGGCGACCCTCGAGCCGGAGCTGCTCGCGCGGGTTCGCGCGCTTCGAGCGGAGGATCCGGCGAGCCTGACGCTCCTGACCAACGGGCGCCGGCTCGCCTATCCGCGGTACGCGGCCGCGCTCGCGCGCGCGGGCGTCGACCGGGTGATCGTGAAGCTCTTCGGCCTCGAGGCCGGGGCCCACGACGCGCACACGCGCGACCCCGGCTCTTTCGCGCAGGCGACCGACGGGATCGCGGCGGCGCGCGCGGCTGGGCTCGAGGCGCACGTCTGCTTCCCGACCCGACCGGGCGACGCGGAGGCCCGCGGCGTGCTCGCCCACGCGCTCACCGCGGCCGACCCGGTGGAGCTGCCCGAGCCGGAGGTGGAGAGCCACCCGAACGAGTACCGCTACGACGTGGTGGTGCTCCGCGAGGACGTCGCCCACGCGCACCCGCACTGGACGACGAGCTTCTTCCCGATGGCCCACGTGAACACGGGGCCCGTCTGCAACATCCGTTGCGTCTACTGCAACGTGCACGGCGGCACCGATCAGCGCGTGTACGACCGCGCCTACATCGAAGCGCAGATCGACGACGCCTTCGAGCGGGTCGCGGTGCGGCGGGGCGGGCTCGGGGTGCCGACGCTCGACTTCATCGGCGGCGAGCCGACGCTGCACCCGGATCTGCCCGAGATGATCCGCTACGCGCGCGACCGCGGCTTCCCCAAGGTCTTCATCTGCACCAACGGGGTGCTCCTGCGCCGCGCCGGCTACCTCGACCGGCTCGTCGACGCGGGCCTCACCGGCGTCCGCTACTCGTTCCACGAGCACCGGGCGGAGGTCGCCAACGCGCTCGCGGACGTGAAGGGCCTCGGCGAGAGCTACGTGGAGGTCGCGCGCCTCTTGCTCTCGACGCCCGCGCTCCACACGCACTTCTTCCGCATCCTGCTGAGCCACACCCTCGACTCCCTGCCCGACTACCTGCGCTGGCTGGCCGCCCACAACCAGACCGGGCGCCCGATCGACCTCGCGTTCGGGATGCCGAGCATGCGCGGGCGCCTGTTCGAGAACCGGCACGTCTACCCGCCGCTCGACGGGCTGCGCGAGCGGGTGGAGGAGGCGATCGCGCTCGCGGTCTCGCTCGGGATCGAGCCGATGATCCACCACGCCCCCGCGTGCCTCTTCCCGGACGACCCGGAGCGCGCGGCCTGTCTCCACGTCTCCACGATGCAGTTCGACCCGATGAACGACGAGGAGCGGGTGGAGGGCTTCGAGGGCGACGCGCGCTACCTCGCGCCGTGCGAGGGCTGCGACGCGCGGGGCCAGGGCTGCGCCGGGATCCCGAGCGCCTACGTGGACCGCGACGCCGCCGAGGCCGAGGCCTGGCTGCGACCGATCGCGCTGCCCGCGCGCTGGCCGGGCTGAACCCTCAGGGCCGGCGTGGGTGGAGGTACAAGGTCACCTCGTCGGCGGAGAGCGCGCCGTCCGCGTAGGGGATCCCCGCGATCCACGGATCCATCGGGTGGAGGGCGTCGAGGCGCGCGAGGTGATCGCGGAGCGCCCGCGCGCGGGGATCGGCGACCG
>JAUHXR010000321.1 GCA_030426845.1 Polyangia bacterium
GGCCGAGGGGGCCGCGGAGGAGGAGACGCCCGTCGAGGCGGCCGCGCCCGCGGAGCCCGAACGCCCGCGTCGCGCCCGGCGCCGCGCGCGCCCCGCCGCGGCCGCCCCGGCGCCGCGCGGGGTTGGCCACGTCACGGTGGTGACGACCGGCGGCTGGGGGCTGGTGTACGAGGGCAGCCGCATGCTGGGCGAGACGCCGAGCCGGCTCGAGCTCTCGGCCGGGCGGCACGTCCTCGAGATCCGCCCGTTCGGCCGCGCGCCCGGCGTGCGCCGCGTGGTCGACGTAGAGCCCGACGGACGCCACCGCCTCTCGGTGCCCGTCGCGCCCTGAGCCACGGTCACGGCCCCTCCACCACGACGAGGACCTCCGGCGAGTGGTCGGCCGAGGCGTCGAAGTTGGCGCCGAAGGCGACCGTCGGCGCGGTGATCGGTCGCACCGCCTCGTCGACGAGCGGGACACCCTCCTCGAAGCAGAGCGCGCCGGAGCGCAGCGCGTAGGCCCGCCCCTCGTCGAGGACGAGGGTGACGGGCGCGCCGCCGCCGCCCGGGACCGGCCCGCGAGTGAACAGGTCCGGCGTGAGGCGGGTGAGCGAGTCGCACGTCTCGATGACCTCGAGCGCGCGGGCGAACACGAAGGAGCCGGGCGGGCTCTCGACCAGGAACGCGTCGCGCGCCTCGGCGAGCGCGACGGGAAGGAAGGTGACCTCGTCGAGGGTGACCAGCGCCATCGCGGGCGGCGCGAACGGGGTCGGAGGCAGACCCGCGATGGAGGAGGCTTCGCGCAGCGCGACCGGCGGGCCGAGGCGCGGCGAGCCTCCGTCGGCCGGCGCGCGCTCGAGGAGGAAGCCCTCCGCCTCGCGCACCGCGAGGACGACCGGCGCGTCGAGGAAGCCCGCGACCAGGAGATCAGGGGCGACCGCGGCGGCGCGCGTCGCGTCTTCGATCGGCGCCGGCGCGACGAGCCGGCGGCGCGCGCGATCGAACGTGTAGAGAGACGCGCCGGCGGCGAAGAAGAGGCCGCCGGCGTCGTCGCCGTAGCCGGCCGTGACCACCACGCCGCGTCCGTCCCCGTCGAGCGCGTCGACGCTGAGCGGGCCGCCGGGCAGGTAGAGCGTGATCCGCGAGCGAGGGCCGGGGTCGGGCCCCGCGTCGGAGATCGGCGGCGGGCCCGCGTCCGGGGCCCCGGCGTCGCTGGGGCCTGCGTCCGAGCGGCCCGCGTCCGGGAGCCCCGCGTCGTCCATTCCGGTCGGCCCGCAGGCGGCGAGGGCCAGGGCGAGGAGCGCGGGGGAGGGACGAGCGAGCGGCACGTCTCCGATCTACCGCAACCTCGGGGCCACGCGCTCGGCCCGCAGCGAGAGGCCGTGACCGTGCACGCGGAGTGCACGCCGCGTCACCCGCGGTCGCAGCTCACGCCGGGTCGCGCGCGTCCAGGTGCACCCGGAGCAGGCTCTGCTCGCCGGGCACCCCGACCCGCAGCGGGAAGCCGTAGACCCCCGTGCCGCGGTGTACGTAGAGCCGGTCGCGCCCGCGCGCCCAGAACCCGTGGTCCGGGATCGAGGTGGCGAGGCTCACCGCCGTCGTCGGGAGCCCCAGCGTGAGCAGCCCGACCTGGCCGCCGTGGGTGTGCCCGCTCAGCACGAGGTCGCCCTCGCCCTCCGGCAGGTGGCGGAACGCCCCCGGATCGTGGAGCAGCACGAGGCGCAGGTGGCCCTCGCGCCGCGGGAAGCGCTCGACGAGGGCCTGCAGACGCTCCGCGCGCCGCCGGAAGTGGAAGTCGGCGCCGAGGATCTGCACCGGTCCGGCCTCGGTCTCGAACACCGCCTCGTCGTCCACGAGCAGCCGGATCGCGTGCGCCGCGAGCGCCCCGCGGACCAGGTCGGGCGCCTCGTGATCGTGGTTGCCGAAGCACGCGAAGACGCGCCCCTCGTAGGCGGCGAGCGGGGCCAGCGCGTCCTCGAGGATCGACGGGTCGGCCTGCGACTCCATGGTGAGGAAGTCGCCGGTCAGCACGATCAGGTCCGGCCCACGCGCGACCGCGCGCTCACAGATCCGCCGCAGCCGGTCCACGCTCATCAGCGGCCCGAGGTGGGGGTCGGTGATCTGCACGATCGTGAGCGGGCGCGCGTCGCCCGGTGACCCGCGCTTCTGCCGCGACAGCTTCGGGACCGGCTCGCCGTCGAGCACGAGGTCGACCACGCTCTCGCGCGTGTAGAGCGACTGCGTGAGCCCGAGCGCGGCCGCCGCGAAGCAGAGCTCGACGCCCCACGGCTCCACGCCGAAGGCGGCCACGATCGCGAACGGGAACCCGAGCAGGGTCGCGGCTCCGAACGCGAGCCCGGGCACGCTCACCCCGAGGCGCCACCAGGCGGGGCGCATGCGCGCGCGAGAGAGGGAGAGGAAGTGGAGGAACACGCAGCCTTGCAGGAACCACCACGCCGGCCAGAGCGGCGCGAAGTGCGGCTGGATCGCGAGCGCGCAGAGGCCCTGGATGGTCAGGAGCACGCCGACGAAGACCGCGAAGAAGCGGTTGCGGAGGATCCCCGCCGCCGCGACCACGAGCGCGGTGCCGGCGGCCACGAAGATCGCGAACGCGCTCACCGGCCCGTTGTGCGCTCGTCGCCGGTCTTTCGCAAGCCCGTCCGCGCGCGCTCGTGAGCCGCGAAGATCAGCGCCAGGTGCAGACGAGCTCGAGCGGCTCGCCGAGGCCCTCGAAGCGCGCCCGCGCCTCCTCGCCGCCGCCGATCGCGATCGCGGCCTCGAACGCGCCCTCGATCCCGCGCAGGTAGGTCGGGTCGCGCATCGCCGGCGGCGCGTCGTCGAGGAGCAGCGCGGCCTCACGCTCGCCCCGCGCCTCGAAGCGGAGCGCGCCGCAGTGCCGGTAGATGAGCCCCCACGCCGACGGCGCGCGCTTCAGCGTGCGCAGGGGGTTGAGGCCGAGGCTGACGAGGGCGGAGCGGACCGGGCCCAGGAGCGGGCCGCTCGCGGACTCCAGGATCGCCTCGCGTCCCCACGCCCGCAGGCCGTCCGGCCCGACCACCGCCTCGACCGCCGCGGTGAGCGCGACGTCGAGCGGCAGCGGCAGCCACGCCGTCCGCACCGAGGCCTCGATCTCCGCGATCGCGTCCGCGGCTCGCGCGCGGATCGCGGCCTCGTCGGCCGGCTCGAGGATCGAGAGCGCCTCGAGGTTCGAGTGGAGATGGCTCGCGCGCATCAGCGGCTCGGGCACCGCTTCACTGTACCAGCGTCAGCCGCGCGGGTCGGCCTGCTCCAGCGCCGCGAGCCGCGCCTCGACGGCGGCGAGCCGCCCAGTGAGCATCCGCTCGACGTACTTCGCCATCACGTCGACCTCGAGGTTCGCGACGTAGCCCGGCGCGGCCTCGCCGAACACCACCGCGATCTGGGTGTGCGGGATCAGGGTCACGCTGAAGCCGCCCGCGTCGGTCTCGACCACCGTGAGCGACGCGCCGTCGACCGTCACGAAGCCCTTGGGCACCACATAGCGGAGCAGCGCGGGCGGCGCGTCGAACCACACCGTCACCGCGTCACCGTCGGGCGCGCGCGAGCGGAGCGTGATCGTCGCGTCGACGTGACCCTGGACGTAGTGGCCGCCCATCGGCCGGCCGGTGCTGACCGGGCGCTCGAGGTCGACCGGCGAGCCGACCTCGAGGCGGCCGAGGTTCGTCTTGCGCAGCGTCTCCGGGACGGCGTCGAACGCCAGCCGGTTGCCCGCGATCGCGACCACAGTGAGGCACACCCCGTTGACCGCGATGCTGTCGCCGAGCTGCGCCGCCTCGTGGACGAGCCGGCCCTCGGTGGTGAGCCGCACGAGCTCGGGGCGCTTCTCGATCGCGGCGACGCGCCCGATCTCTTCGACGATGCCGGTGAACACGGGCCGAGTATGGACCAGGCGGCGGCCGCGCGTCAGCCGGGCGCGACCGAGGCCTCGGCGCGCGGCGAGACGCCGCGGGTGGCGCGGAAGATGACCGCGATCGCGACCGCGGCGACCGCCCAGCCCGTGGGGAGCATCCACCATTCGAGCGGCTCGTCCGGGCCGAGGGTGTCGGCGAGCAGCGTGCTCCCGAGGACCGCGGCGGCGTTGTTGAACGCGTGGGCGGTGATCGGCACGAAGAGGGACTGGGTCCGGTGCCCGAGCCACGACAGGTAGAGCCCGAGGGGGAGCACCGCGACGACGTGGTGCGGATCCATGTGATAGAGCGCGAAGAGGCTCCCGCTCACCACGATCGCGACCACGCCCGGCCGCATCGAGCGCTGCAGCATGCCGCGGAAGAGGAGCTCCTCGCAGACGCCCGGCACGAGCGCCATCGCGGGGACGACCGCCCAGAGCGGCGCGCTGCGCGCGAGCTCGTCGAGGCCCTCGAGAGCGCCGAAGGTCAGCCCCGGCGCGATCGCCTGCATCCCGCGGCGCAGCGCGTCGGACGTCGGGCCGAGCGCGAGGATGCCGATCGGCGCCATGAGAAACGCGGGCCACGGCGCGCCCCGTAGACCGAGCGCTTTCTTGACGGGGACGCGGCTCAGGAGCGGCACGCCGAAGGCGACCGCGGCCATCGTCAGCCCGGTGAGGAGGATCGACGGGCCGAGGACGGTGAAGCGGCGCGCCGCCGCCTCGGCGAGCTGCTGCAGGTCCGCGCCGGGGTGGAAGTCGAGCGCGATGGCCACGAACACGGGGATCGCGCCGACGACCTGCGCGCCGATGCCGCCGAAGAAGAGCGCCACCAGCGCCGCCCAGACCGGCACGCGCTCGCGGCTCGCGCGCGGCGCGGTCGCCTGACGGCAGGCCTGACAGAGCGCGCTGCCGGGGACGAGGCAGGCGGGGCAGAGCGCGGCTCCGCAGCGCGGGCAGGCGCCGGTCGCGGTGAGCTCGCGGTGGGTCGCGCACAGGGCGGGGGCGTCCATCGGGGTCCGAAGGGTGTCACCCGGCGCGCCAAAGATCGAGGCCGCGGCGCTCCCGCGCGCGGTCCCCGCTGGAGGGCGGTCGATCGCGCCCCGAATGTTGCTATGAGCCCGCGGTGCGCGTGATGAAGTTCGGCGGGAGCTCGGTCGCGAACCGCGCCCAGATCGCGAAGGTCCTCGGCATCGTCCGCGCGGCGGCCGCGCGCGGGCCGGTGGTCGTCGTGTGCTCGGCGCACAAGGGCGTGACCGACGCGCTCGTCGGCGCGGCGCGGCGCGCGGCCGCGGGGGAGCTCGACCCGGAGGCGGTGATCGCGAGGCAGCGCCGCGTCGCGGAGGAGCTCGACTGCCCGGCCGACCTCCTCGACCCGCTCTACGGCCAGCTCCGGGACCTGCTGCGCGGCATCCACCTCGTGCAGGAGCTGAGCCCGCGCAGCCTCGACTTCGTCTCGAGCTTCGGCGAGCGGATGAGCGCGCGCTGCATCGCCGACTTCTTCGCGCGCGAGGGTCTCCCCGCCCAGGCGCACGACGTGTGGGATCTCGGCTTCGTGACGGACGGCCAGCACGGCCGGGCGCGGCCGCTCCCCGGGTTCGAGGAGCGCGCGCGCGACGCGTTCGCCGCGCTCGAGCCGGGCGTCGTGCCCGTCGTCACCGGGTTCATCGGCAAGACCGCGTCGGGCGACGTCACGACGGTCGGGCGCAACGGGAGCGACCTCACCGCGACGCTCCTCGCGGCCGCGCTCGGGGCGGAGGAGGCGCAGATCTGGACCGACACCGACGGCGTGATGACCGCCGATCCGAGCGTCGTGTCCGGCGCCCGCAACATCCCGCACATGCGCTTCGACGAGGCGGCCGAGCTGGCCTACTTCGGCAGCCGCGTGCTCCATCCGTCGACGCTCCTCCCGGCGATGAGCCGCGGCATCCCGGTGCGCGTGCTCAACACGAACCGGCCCGCGCACCCCGGCACGGTGATCGAGGACGTGAGCCCCGAGAACCCGTCGGCCGCGACGTCGATCGCCTACAAGGAGGGGCAGTGCGTCCTGAGCGTGCGCGCCACGCGGATGTTCGGCGAGGTCGGCTTCCTGGCGCGAGTCTTCGACGTGCTCGCCCGCCGCGGGGTCGACGTCGACGTCGTCAGCACCTCGGAGGTCAGCGTCTCGCTCACGAGCCACGACGCCGACGGCCTCGACGCCGCGCTCGAGGAGCTCGCGCCGCTCGGCGACTGCCGGCTCGATCGCGGCCGCACGATCCTCGCGGTGGTCGGCCAGCACCTCGCGTCGCGCAAGGGGCTCGGCGCCGAGGTGCTCCGCGCGGTCTACGACGCCGGGGTGAACGTCGAGATGATCAGCTACGCGTCGGGCAGCATCAACCTGCAGATGGTGATCGCGGACGAGGACATCGAGCGCGCGGTCGCCACCCTGCACGGCGTGCTCTTCGAGCCGGCGGGCTGAGCCTCAGCCCGCGAGGACGTGGTCGAGGTAGCGGGCGCCCACCGGGCCGAGGTCACGGAGCCCGGGCTCGTGGCCGAGCGCGCTGAGCTGCACGCCGTAGTAGAGCGCGAGGAAGCGCGCGCGCCGGACGACGTCGGGATCGGCGACCGCGCCGTAGACCGCGAAGAAGCGCGCGCGGTCCGCGGGGTCGAGCCAGCCGTAGGCGAGGCTCAGGTCGAGCGCGATCTCGCCGCGGTGGACGTCGCCCCAGTCGATGATCCCATCGAGCCGCCCTGCGTCGTCGAGGAGCAGGTGCCGCGGGTACAGGTCGCCGTGCACCCAGCGCGGCGCGCCGGAACCGGCGGGGCCATCGAGCGCGTCGGCCGCGCGCCGGATCGGGTCGCGGGGGCGATCGAGCCGCTCGAGCGAGCGCTCGAGGAGCCGTCGCGCCACCTCGGGCTCGTGCTTGCCGAGCCCCTCCACCGCCGGCGCACCGGGGGCGTCGAGGTCGCGGTCGTGGAGCCAGCGCAGCGCGCGGGCGAGCGCCTCGGGCAGCCCGGGTCCCGCCGGTCGCTGGCTCGCGGGCGTCCCGGGCAGCCGCGCGTAGCCCGCGATCGGGTAGGGGAAGCCGGGCGCGCCCGGGGCCGACCACGTCGGGGCGCTGGTGGCGAAGGGCGCGCCGGCCACGAGCGCGGGGACGACCTCGATCTCCCGGGCGAGGAAGCGCGCCGCCCGGGCGTGGCGCGGGAGGCGGAAGACCCAGCGCTCGTCGATGAGGAACGCCGCGTTGTCGAAGCCCGAGCCGAAGGCGCGCGCCGACGCGCCGCGGAGCTCCGGGAACGCCGCGCCGATCCAGGCGGCCGCCCGCGCCTCGTCGATCGCGATCTCGGCCTCGGGGATCACGGCGCGCGACGGCACACGACGAGCTGCTTGGGGCTCTGGCCGTCGAAGGGGGACCGGTCGTAGCCGCCCCACTTGTGCTCGATCCGGAGCCCAGCGCCGCGCAGGTAGCCGTCGAGCTCCTGCGGGAAGAACACGCGCATGCGGGTCTCCTCGACCCGGGCGTCGACCACGCCGCCGACCTCCGAGCGCCAGACCACGCGGTTGATCTGGGTCGCGGGATCGTAGTGGTTCTCCTCGGACAGGAGAACCTCCTTGTCGATGTAGGGGTCGAGGTAGCGCAGGATGGGGCGCGGCGCGCGGTGGTCGCCGCCGAGGAACGCGAGGCTCGGCTGGAACGTGTCGATCACCAGCCGCGAGGCGTCGTCCATGTGCGCGCGCGCCGCCGCGAGGGCGCGCTCGAGGTCGTCGTGGGTGAGCAGGTGGTTGAGCACGTTGTACGGCATCAGCAGCAGCGCGAACGTCCGGTCGAGCGAGAAGCTGCGCATGTCCCCGAGCGCCCAGGTCACATCCACGCCGCGCGCGGCGGCCTTGAGCGCGGCGCGCTCGATCATGGCCTCGACGACGTCGATCCCGGTCACCCGGGCCCCCGCCTCGGCCAGCGCGATCGCGACGCGGCCCGTCCCGCAGCCGAGCTCCAGCACCTCGCCCGCGGCGTCCCCGGTGGAGTGCGCGGCGGCGAGCTCGCGGTAGAGCCCGAGGTCGTCGGGCGCGGTCATCTCGGCCAACAGATCGTAGCGGCTCGGATCCCCGTAGAGCTTTGGGAGCTCCTCCGCCGCGCGCCCCAGCGCCGCCCTCGCGTCCTCCGCCTCCATCTCGCCTGCTCCCGCGTGCCGCCGCGGGATGCCCCGGGCGGCGGTTCCGCCTATCATCGTCGCGTGGGCAAGGGGCGCAAGGGCTCGACCGGCGGCGGGGCGACGATGCAGCTCGACGCGATCGTCGACGACCTCGAGGAGATCGACGCGCCGCGGCTCGGCGGGGCCGGTCTGCCGCCGCCGCTGCCCCCGAAGAAGGCGTCGCGCGGCGTGTGGATCGTCGGGGCGCTCGTGGTCGTGATCGCGACGAGCCTTGGCCTCGCGGTCGGCTTCGCGTTCCTGACGGGCAGCTCGGAGGGTGAGGCCAGCGCGCCGGCCGCGCCGGGCCCGGTCGGGGCGGCCGCGTCCCCGGATTCGGCGGCGGAGCCCTCCATCGAGGGCGCGGCTCCCGCGGAGGATCCCGAGGAGGAGGCCGAGCCGAACGTCGTCTCGCTCGACGAGATCGTGTTCGACGGGACGCCCGAGGAGGCGCTCGCGGCCGAGGGCGACGAGGAGGACGAGCTCCCGGCACAGTGAGGCCCCCGGCCGATCGCGCCTGCGATCGCGGGCCGTGATCGAGGCCCGGGGGTGCGCTATGCCCGGCCCCATGAACGCTCGACGCTTCGCCACGCTCGCCGTCACCCTCGCCCTCGCGGGCTGCGGCTCGAGCAACGCCCCCCGGCCTGCCGACGCGCGCGGCCAGGCGGAGGCGCCCCTCGACCGCGCCCGGTTCAACCAGCTCGCGCTGCGCCTGAACCTGCCGCTCTACTGGGCCGAGGACGACGACTCGGTGCTCCAGCCGAGCGAGGTCCGCTCGCTGCTCTTCTACGGTGAGCCGGTCACCTGGGTGGTGGACGGCGAGGCCACGCCCGCGCTCACCCAGGCGATCGCCCGGATCCGCGCCGCGAACGCCGAGGAGCCGCCCGCCGACCCGCGGCGCGCGCTCCTGTTCGAGGAGCTCGAGTCGGTGGCTCCGACCCTCATCGAGACGGACCTGCGGGAGCTCAGCGCGCCCGAGCGCGCGTTCGTGGAGCACATGCAGACGGTCGCCTCGCTCATCGACGCGATCTACGCGCGCCAGCGCGGCATGGACGCGCTCCGCGATCAGGTCGACCCGAACGACCCGCTGAGCCAGAGCGTCTTCCGCCGCAACTGGGGCCCCGAGTGCCTCGGCGCGACGACCGAGGGGAACGAGGCTTGCTCGGCCATCGAGGGCGCGCCCAGCCCGCGGGTCGACGCCTACCCGAGCGCGCTCCAGGAGGACGACGGCTTCTGCGCCCAGCTCGAGGCGCGCGACGACGCGAGCGCGCTGCTGACTCCGTTCACGGTGGTGGTCGAGCGCGAGGGCGCGCTCGTCGCGATGCCCTACCACGAGCGCTACGCCGAGTGGATGCGCCCGATCGCGGCCGAGCTCCGCGCGGCCGCCGACGCGATCGGCCAGGCGCCGAACGAAGAGGCGCTGGTGACCTACCTGCGCGCGGCCGCCGACGCCTTCGAGACCAACCGCTGGGAGCCGGCCGACGAGGCCTGGGCCGCGATGAACGCGCGCAACAGCCGCTGGTATGTCCGGGTCGCCCCCGACGAGACCTACTGGGATCCGTGCTCGCAGCACGCGGGCTTCCACCTCACCTTCGCGCGGATCAACCAGGGCTCCATCGCGTGGCAGGACCGCCTGACCCCGCTCCAGCCGCGCATGGAGGCGCAGATCGCCGAGCTCGCGGGCGAGCCCTACGCGGCCCGTGAGGTGAGCTTCCACCTCCCCGACTTCATCGACATCGTCCTCAACGCCGGCGACGACCGCGACGCGTTCGGCGCGACGATCGGGCAGAGCCTGCCCAACTGGGGCCCGGTCGCCGACGAGGGCCGCGGCCGCACCGTGGCGATGACCAACCTCTACACCGACCCGGACAGCCTCGCGCGCCGCCGCACCACCGCGCGGAGCCTGTTCACCGAGGCCGCGCTCGCCCGCTACACGGACGACCAGACGCCCGCGCTGCTCTCGACGATCCTCCACGAGGCGACCCACAACCTCGGCCCGAGCCACGACTACCGCGCCAACGGCCAGACCGACGTCGAGGCGTTCGGCGGCGGGCTCGCGTCGATGCTCGAGGAGCTGAAGGCGCAGAGCGGCGCCCTCTACTACCCGCTCCTCCTCCAGTCGGAGGGGATCCTCACCCGCGCGCAGATCGAGGAGGTCTGGCTCGACTCGATGGTCTGGGCGCTCGGCCACATCTCCCGCGGCATGGTCACCCCGAGCGGGCAGCGCAAGCCGTACTCCCAGCTCGC
>JAUHXR010000322.1 GCA_030426845.1 Polyangia bacterium
CGCAGGGCGTGACCCTGGACCAGTACCGTCCGGCGGAGACCGCGCGAGGCGGCTTCGCGATCAGCCGTCCCGTCGACCTCGGACACATCGGGCTCTCCGCCCGCCTCGACGTGGACTACGCCCTCGAACCGCTCCGCCTCGACGCGGACGTTCCCGTCCGTCACCAGCTCGCGGCCCAGGCGACCGTCGCGCTCGGCCTCCTCGATCACGTCGTCGTCGCGGCCCGCCTGCCGGTGACCCTGGTGATGACGGGCGACGACGTGGCGGGCGCGCCGGCCGCGCGCGGGGCGGGGCTCGGCGACGTCGCGCTGAGCGCCCGCTGGGTCCTGCTGGACGACGAGGTGCTCGGCGTCGCGACCCAGCTCGAGGCGACGATCCCCACCGCCGAGGCGGCCGACCGCGAGCAAGATCTCGTCGGCGAGGCCGGCGTGAGCTTCACCCCCGAGGTCGTGGCCGAGCTCCGCTTCGCGCCCGTCTGGATCAGCGCGAACCTGGGCCTCCGCTTCCGCGAGGCCGCGCAGTACCGGCGCCTCGACGTTCGCCACGAGCTGACGTGGGGACTCGGCGTCGGCGTCACGATCCTCGAGGACCTCCTCGACGCGACCCTCGAGGGGTTCGGCGCGACCCCGCTCGACGACTTCGCCGACGCGCCGCGCAGCCCCGTCGAGGCCCTCCTCGGCGTCCGCCTCTACCCGGCGGACGGCCTCCTCGTCGGCGTCGCCGGCGGGGCCGGGATCGGCGACGGCTACGGCGCTCCGTCCTTCCGCGCGATCGCGACCGTCGGCTGGTCCGACGAGCTCGTCTCGCGGCCGCCCGGCCTCGGCGGCGACGACGGCGACGGTGCTCGCGCCGGCGGCCGGAGCGGCGGCGGTCAGAGCGACAGTGGCCGCGGCCCGGACGGCCGGGGCGCCGACCCCGAGGGCCCCGGCCGCGCGTCCTCGGGCGGCGCCTCCGGCGCGGGACCGCGCGAGGTCCCCGACTACGGCAACCTCGACCGCGACGGCGACCGCCTCGTGGACGCTCAGGACCAGTGCCCGCTGGACCGCGAAGACCACGACGAGATCCAGGACAACGACGGTTGCCCCGAAGAGGACGCCGACGCGGACCAGGTCCCCGACGACGACGACATGTGCCCGCTGACCCCCGGCGTCGCCAACGCCGAGAACGCGAGCTGCAACGGCTGCCCGGCCCTCGCCTGCGTCAGCGAAGAGGGCACGATCGTGATCTCCGAGCGCATCGAGTTCGCGACCGGCAGCGCGGAGATCCTCGCGCAGAGCGAGGCTGTCCTCACCGACGTCCTCGCGATCCTCCAGACGAACGACCAGATCACGCGCGTCCGGGTCGAGGGTCACACCGACGACCGCGGGCGGGACGAGCTCAACCGGACGCTCTCGCGCGACCGCGCCGCGAGCGTGATGCGGTGGCTCGTCGAGCGTGGCCTCGACCCCGCCCGCCTCGAGGGCTGGGGCTGCGGTGAGCTGCACCCGATGACGGAGAACCGCACCCGCCGCGGCCGGCAGACCAACCGCCGCGTCGAGTTCCACATTCTCGCGCCGCCCACCGCGGGCTACGAGGCCCGCCAGGGCTGCGCGTCGACGGCGGAGGAGTAGAGCGCGTCGCCTGGGACGGTCGCGAGGTCGCGATGCTCAGCCGGTCGCGTGGCGGGCCAGCTCCGCGTCGAACGCGGCCGCCGAGGTGTAGGACGCGAGGTGCCGTCCGGCCAAGGCCAGCGCGAGCGCGGCCGCGGAGACGCCCATGTGGACCATCCGGTTCGCCACCAGGATGTGAAGGCGCGGGTACGGCGCGCTCGCCGACATCGCCCAGGCGGTCAACCGGACGCGGACCTCGCTCGCGTAGCCGGTCACGTGTCGCCAGTCCATGAAGTGCTCGAAGTCCGGGTGACCCGCGGCGATCTCCGCTTCGAGGATGGGAATGAGCGCGTCGGCGACCGGCGGCTCCAGGACGCCGCTCGCCGAGGAATGCAGAATCCCAGCGGCCACGCGCGCGACCGTCATCCGTCCGCGCTCCGTCTCCACCTCGGCCAACGGCTCGGCCGCGTTGTCGACCTCAAGCATGGCGGTGCACCTCCCGGCCTCACCCAACGGCAGGTCTCAGGCCGAATGTACCGGCTGGGCCGCATGAGTCACTGTCCGGCGGACCCGAGCTCGTCGAGGAGCCGACGCGCGTCGACCAGATCGGGCGCGGACCATCCCTCGGTGAACGCGCTGTAGACCTCGGCGAGCGCCGCCCGCGCGCGATCCACCTGACCGTGCTGCTGCCACAGGCGCGCGAGGCTCATCGTCGCGCGAAGCTCCCACGCGCGGCTCCGCTGGCGACGCGCGATCGTGCGCGCCGTCTGGAAGCAGGACTCGGCCTCGGACACGCGCTCGGGCCACAGCGCGAGGAGCAGCTCCCCTTGCTGACGGTTCAGCTCCGCGGTCTGGATCAGGTCGTCGTTGACCTCCGCGACGCGGAGCGCGTCCGCGATCGTCCCGAACGCCTCGCGCAGCTGGCCGGTCTGTCGCTGCGCGTCGGCGAGCATCGACAGATAGAACGGCAGCGCCAGCCCCGCGCCGCTCGCCTTGTAGGCGGCGATGCCCTCGGTGAGCGCGGGCAACGCCTCGTCGGCGCGGCCCTGGAGGAGCCAGGCGGCGGCGCGGTAGAGCCGCCCCGTCACGCCCCAGAGCGCGAAGGCGTGCTCGGCCGCGATCGCGATCTCCTCCTCCGCCGCCGCCTCCGCCTCCGCCCCGAGGCGACACTGGTAGTACAACCAGGCCGCGTGATGCAGGACGTAGCAGACGGTGTACGGGTGCTCGGCCTCGCGGGCGCGCGCGATCGCCTCGCGCGCCATCGCCAGCGCCTGGTAGGGGGAGCCGAGCTGCCAGAGCGCGAGCGCGTGGTACGAGCGGTGGGTCGAGCCCGAGTTCTGACCCGTGTGCGCCGCCCAGACCGCGCACCGCGCGCGGTCGTCGAACGACGTGATCGCGTTGAGCGTCTGGGCGTGCGATCCGACGAAGTCGCCGCGATAGAGGAGCGTCAGCCCCGGGAGGAACAGCGCCTCCATGCGGATGCCCGGGTCGTCGAGCTCGTCGGCGAGCCTCATCGCCTCGGCCGAGAGCTCCATGCAGAGGCGGAAGTCGCCGCGCACCACGTGCCACGCCCACGCGCCCCACACGACCGCGAAGATCTGCGGCTTCTCCCCGATGCGCTCCGCGAGATCGCGGGCGCGCGCGAAGACCGGGCCGCCCTCGGGCGCCGCGTAGCCCTTGGCCGAGAGGTAGGCGATCCCCAGCGGGAGCTGGAGACGAAGCTCCTGCGCGTCTCGCTCGCTCGACGGCTCGAGCGTCGCGAGGAGCTCGAGCGCGCGGGTGAAGTGGCTGATCGCCTCCGGGTTGGCCGAGCGGTCGCGGCAGAGCAGGCCCGCCTTCTCCCAGTAGGGCACGGCCCGCTCGGCGAGCCCGGCCTCCGTGAAGTGCTGGGCGAGCACCTCCGGGGTGGCCCGCGCGGTCTCGGCGAAGCGGGCCTCGAGCACCTCGGCGACGCGGCGGTGGTGCTGCTGCCGCGTCTTCTTCAGCAGCGAGTTGTACGCGGCGTCCTGGATGAGCGCGTGCTTGAACTGGTATCGATGCGCCGGCGGCCGGCCCTTGCGGAAGAGCACCTCGGCGTCGAGCAGCGCGGCGAGCTCCGCGTCGAGCGCCGCGGGCTCGAGCGTCGACGCGGCCTCCAGCAGCTCGTGGGTGAACTCGCGCCCTAGGATGGCGCCGAGCTGCGCGACCTCCTTCGCGTCGCCGAGCCGATCGAGTCGCGCCATGAGCAGGTCCGCGAGGGTCGCGGGGATCGCGTCGCGCGGGAGCGGCCCGGTCAGCACGTAGGCGTCGGCCTCCTCGTGCAGCAAGCCCGTCTCGAGGAGCATGTTCGTGCACTCCTCGATGAAGAGCGGCACCCCGTCCGAGCGCGCGGCGACCTGCTCGGCGACCTCGGGCGGCAGCGCCTTGGCCGACGTGCGCTGGGCCAGCATCTCGCCGATCTGCCGATGGCTGAGCCGCTGCAGCGGCACCTGGGTCAGGCGCGGGTCGTGCCACGGCGGCTTGAACTCGGGGCGGTAGGTGAGCACGAGGAAGAGCGGCGCGGACCGCGCCTCCTCGATCAGCGTGCGGATCACGTCGAGGGTCGAGGCGTCGATCCAGTGCAGGTCCTCGACGACGAACAGGACCGGCGCGGCGTCGGCCGCCCGCCGCACCCACTCCACCAGCGCGTCGAGCGTCTCCTGCTTGAGCTTGTCCGGCGTGAGCTGCGGGCCGGTGACGCGTCCGGGCGTCTCGAGCGAGACGAGCGACGCGAAGAGCGAGAGGGCCTCCGCACCCTGCAACTTTCCGTGCGACAGCCACTCCGCGAGCCGCTCGACCTTGGCCTCGTCGGGCTCGTCTCGGCGGAAGCGCAGCGTCCGCTCGAGGTACTCGCTCGCCGGGTGGAGGCTGCTGTTCTGGTGCTGGGGCGAGCCACGCCACTCGACGATCAGCCGCTCCTGCCCTGCGGCGCGCTCGCGCTCGACGTGCTCACGGAGCACGAACGTCAGCCGCGACTTCCCGATGCCCGCCTCGCCGACCAGCATCGCGACCTGACCCTGGTGGTCCTTCACCTGCTCCCACCGGTCCCGCAGCAGCCCGACCTCGCGGTCGCGCCCCACGAGCGGCGTCAGGCCGCCGGCCCCCGCGCGCGCCACCTCGATGCGGCTCTGCGCCTCCCGCTCGCCGAGCACCCGGTAGACGTCGATCGGCCTCCGCGCGCTCTCGAGCGCCTGCGGCCCGCGCGCTTCGCACTCGATGGCGCCCTCGGCCAGCCGCCGCGTGCGCCCGCTGATCACCACCGCGCCGGGCTCCGCCGACGCGAGCAGCTCGACCGCCACGTCGCGCGCCTCGCCGACGATCGACACCGGCCCCGCCGCCTGCGCCCCGCTGCCCGTCAGGTCGCCCGCGATGACCAGGCCCGTGTGCACCGCGGCGCGGGGCGAGAGCGTCGCGCCGGGGGCGCTGCGGCGGAGCGGGGCCACCGCCTCGCCCATCGCGAGCGCGGCCCGGACGGCGCGCAGCGCCGCGTCCTCGTGGGCGACCGGGTAGCCGAAGCACCCGAGCACGCGGCCCCGCACGGTCTGGACGAGCTCGCCCCCGAACCGGCCTACCACCGCCGCGCACAGCGTCTGGTACTCGTGGAGGAGATCGTAGAGGTCCTCGGGGTCGAGCGTCTCGGCTAGCGCGCCGACATCTAGCTCGCACACCCACACCGTAACTTGACGGCGCTCGGCCTCCCGCTGCCGCCGGCGCGTCGCGGTCGTCGAGCCCGGCGTGACGCCCGAAGGGGTGAGTATCGTCGCGGGCTCGTCGACCTCCGGGAGCCGCAGCGGGGGCATCGGCACGGTCCGGTCGAGCGTCACCTCGGCGAAGGCCGACCGGCGGCGCGCCTCGATCTTGTCGCCGAGTAGCTCGCGCACCGCACGGGCGAGATCCGCGACCACGTCGGGTCCCTCGGGCGCGAGCTGCGCGATGGCGCGCTCCATCTCCCCCGCCGTCTGGAAGCGATCGGCCGGGTCGGGGGCGAGCGCGCGCAGGACGACCTCGTCGAAGACCGCGGCCACGTGCGGACCCACCGCGCTCGGCGGTCTCACCTCGGGGCTCTCGAGTCGATCGAAGAGCGCGGCGTGGGAGCCGCCGAACAGGCGCTCCATGGTGAGCATCTCCCAGAGGACGATCCCCAGCGCGTAGACGTCGGTGCGCCGGTCGACGCGCTCAGCGCGCGCCTGCTCGGGTGAGATGTAGGCGAGCTTGCCCTTGAGCGCGCCGGTCTGGGTCTCGGACCGGCCCGCGGTCGACTTCGCGATCCCGAAGTCGATCACCTTCACGTGCCCGTCGATCGAGACGAGCAGGTTCTGCGGGCTCACGTCGCGGTGGATGATGTCGAGGCTCACGCCCTCGGCGTCGCGCGTCTCGTGCGCCGCGTGCAAACCGGCGGCTGCGCAGCGCGCGATCCACCCGGCGAACCGCGGCTCGAGCGAGCGCCCCGCGCGCCCGAGCGCCGCAAGCAGCGTAGACACGGCCTCCCCCGGGATGTACTCCATCGCCAGGAAGTAGGTCCCGGCCGCCTCCCCCAGCTCCTCGACGTGCACCACGTTCGGGTGGTGGATGGAGGCCGAGACGCGCGCCTCGTCGAGGAACATCTTCGCCGCGTCCGCGTCGTCGGCGAGGCTCGGGTGAACGGTCTTGATCACGACCGGTCGGCGAAAGCCCTGCGGACCGACGCGCCGCGCGAGGAAGAGCGTCGCCATGCCCCCGGGCCGGAGGCGGCTCACGACCTCGTAGTCGCCGACGCGCTGCCCGACGCCGATCATCGCGCCACTATATCGGTGCGGACGGGCCGCCGAAACCCGCGGTGGTCGGTCGCTTGGTCGGCCCCCACCCCGCGCGCTCCCGTGGCGATTGCGCCGTCGCGCCTCCCCCCCAGCCCCCGGAAGGGACGACGCCGTCGGCCCGCGCTCCCATCGACCCTCGCGGCGCCGCGCGGCTCCCTCGCGCCTGGGCAGGCTCCGTCGACGGCCCCGCTCGAGGCGCGGACGGCGCGCTCAATCCTGGCGTGGTCCTGCCGCCGCTTGAATCTCCGCTACCCCTCACCGATCCTCAGCCGATGCTCGTGTCGACCAGGCTCATGCTGACCCTCCTGTCGCTGGGATTCGTCGCGCTGGGCTCCGCGCTCATCGCACCCGCGGCCGCGTCCGCTCAGCGGCCGGACACCGCGCCGCGCCTGGGCGCGCACTTCGCCGCCGCCTTCCTCGGCGACGTCAACACCAGCGGCCGCGGCCTCGAGACGAGCGCGAGCCTCGACCCCACCCTCGGCGGCGCGCTGCGGGTCGAGCTGCCGGTGCACGAGTACGTCGTGATCGGCGGCTTCTTCGAGGTCCTCGCGTTCGAGGCCGACGTCGTGGGGGCGGAGCGCGAGCCGGTCTTCAACTTCGACGCGATGCTCAAGGGCCGCTACCTCTTCGCGCCTACGCCCGACCTCGGCATCGAGGGCTACGCCGCGGTGGTCGTCGGGCCGACGCTCGGCCTGTTCGACGACCCGGACGGGAGCGGCGACGAGATCTGGCCCGGCTGGAACATCGGCCTCCTCGGCGGCGCCGCCGTGCTGTTCGAGGCGTTCGGCCTCTTCCTCGAGATCGGCTGGCGATTCCACCAGACGTTCACCGAGTTCCGCCTCGTCGGCGTGGACGTCGACGTCCAGCGCCACACCCACCAGCTCGCGCTCCAGGCGGGCGCCTTCTTCCGGCTCTGACCGCGAGCGGCGCCATCGCCCGAGCGGGCGCGCCGCCAGCGCGGCCCGCGCCGACCGTAGGCGGCCGCCTCGACCTCGAGGTGCGCTCGCCCCGCGCCGTCATCGAAGGATCGTGCGCGCCGTGACGCCGGGCGGCTCCGCACCGCAACGCCGGTGTTGTGTCTCGCGGAACCCTCGCACTCGGTCGGGTCCCGATCTTGCTCGCACAGCCTGCATGACCGCGCTCCACCTCCGAGTCCTCGCTGCGCTCACCTTACTGACGGCTTGCAGCGATCCGTCGCCAGTCCTCGACGCTGGCCCGCCGGACGCTGGGCCCTCGGTCGACCGTGGCGACGCGGGCGCGGCCGACGCGGGCGCGGCCGACGCGGGCGCGAGCGCGGCGGACGCGGGCGGCGGCTGCATCGCGGAGCTCACTCGCCTCGCCGACGGCATCCCCGGGGCGCACGGCCTCGCGCGCGAGCCCGAGGGCCGCCTCCTCGTCGCCGACTCCTTCGGCCGCGCCGGCGTGATCGACGTCTACGGCGCGGAGCCGGGCGTCGCCCTCGCGCCGCTCGGCGTCGGCGGCCTCCGCCCCGCCGGCCTGCTCGTCGAGGGCGAGCGCCTGCTCGTCTGCGACCCCAGCGCGCGCACCGTCGTCGCCTACGACCGGCGCACGCTAGCGCAGGACGCCGTCCTCGCCCGCGTCGACGCGTGGAACGTCGCCGCCGACGGTGCAGACGGGTACTTCGTCTTGACGTTCTCCGGCAACCTCCTGCGCGTCTCGAGCGGAGGCAGCGTCGAGGTCGTTGTCGACCGACTGCAGAACCCCTTCGACCTCGCCGTCGACCCGCGGGGCTGCGTGTGGGTGAGCGAGCAGGGCCCGGACGGCGACACCGGCGGCGCCGTCCGCTGCTGGACCTTCGACGGCAGCGTGATGGACGCGGTGGACTACGACTGGGTAAACCCCGAGGGCCTCGCGGTCGCCGGCGACGGCGCCCTGTTCGTCGCCGAGACCGCGCGGGGCGAGCTCCTCCGCGCGAGCCGAGGCGAGGTCGCGGTCGTCCGGGCCCTCGACCTCCCGGTCGTCCTGTCGAACGACCCCGCCCGCGGCGAGCTCCTCCTCGGTACGGTCGGCCCCGACGCCGCGATCTACCGCATCACGTCTTGCGCGCCGTAGACCCGCGAGTGAGTCGGCGTGACGCGACTCGACGCGCGCGACCGCCGCCGACGGGGCTCGGCCACGAGCGCGAACGCACGCTCAAGGCGGACCGTCGACCACGTACCACTCGATCGCCAGGTCACGCGGCGACGCGCGGTCGGCCACCAGGGTGAAGCCCGCCCCTGCCCGTCGCTCGCCCACGCGGACGCCGACGCCCTCCGCGCACTGCGTCGCGACGAACGCGAGCTCGAGGGATGTCGGGCCGACGAGTGGGCTCGCCACGTCGATCGAGGTCGCGCCGGCGGGCAGCGTCGCCTGCCCCGAGTCGATCCGGGCCATGTCCTCGACGCGGACCTCGCGCGTGCGCACGCCCATATCGGCGACCAGACCGGTCGCGTTGAAGAACGAGATGCGGTCTACCCAGTTGACCACGAGGGGCGTGCCGTCGTTCGCGCGCTCGTAGCCGAAGAGCTGGTAGTACATCGCCGCGCTGCGGACGAACACGATGTCTCGGGTGATCCGGTCCTCGTTCGCGTGGTTGCGAATGAAGAGCCGGCGCTCCGCGACCGAGTCGATCACCCAGACGTCGTGCGCGCCGTCCTCGATCTCCCAGTCGTTGTCGAAGCCCGGCTCGCGCGCCTCGCACTCGAGGAAGACCACGTGATGTGGATCGTCCTCGGGCGACGAGTCCGTCCCCGAGACCTCGAACCCATCGTGCTCGTAGCGGGTGACCGTCGAGCGGCGCACCACGACCTCGGCGGCGCGGTCGGCGATGCTGATCGACGTCCGCGAGTCGAACACGTCGACGCCGTCGAGCAGCACGTGCCGCGCGTCGCGGACCTCGATCCCGTGGTAGTTCACCCCGCTCGGGTTGCCGGGGTAGTTGGACTCGACCACGAGCCCCTCGACTCGGATGTCCGACGCGGGGGCCTCGGGCGTGCCCGCGATCATCAGCAGCGCCTCGGGGTTGACGCCGTCGGCTACGCGGAGGCGCGCGCCGTTGCCGATGAGCGACACGCGCGCTCCCGCGATCGGCAGCGCAGCCCGTCCACGCGACGCGTCGACCGCGCTGCCGAGGAGGTAGGTGGAGGCCCCGTCGAGGACCACGCTGCCGCCTTCGGCCGCCGCCGCCTCGAGCGCCATCCGGAGCGCCGGCCCGTCGTCCGCGACCCCGTCTCCGATGGCCCCGAACGCGGCCGGTTCGAAGACCGCCAGCGGACAGGGGGGCGGCCCGGCGTCCCACCCCGCGTCGAGGCCTCCGCCGTCGTATCCCGCGTCCTGACCAGCGTCCGTACCCGCGTCGGTCTCGCGCGGCCCCGGCCCCGCGTCTCCCGCACCGCCGTCGACGACCGGAGTCCCCCCGCAGCCGACCGTGACCAGGCACAGCGCGACGACACACGGCGCGACGACACACGGCGCGACGACACACGGCGCGAGGAGGCACGACGCGACGAAGCACGGCGCGAGTAGCGGACGCATCGCGATCCATTCTGCCTGCGCCGGCTCGCGCGTGCGAGGGCCGGACCGAGGCCACGGCTCACGTGCCCGCGGGTCTTCGACAGAACGGCCACGGAGGCTGTGAGCTCGACATCGACCAAGGACGTGTCGCCGACGCGCGAAGCGCCAGCCACCCGACGCGGTGCGCGACGTCTCCCGCGGCCGGAGCGCTACGCCGCGCGCTCCACGCTCCCCGCGAACAGCCGCCGCGCCACGGCCTGCCCGCGCACCCACTTGCGGTCGGTCTGCGCCGCGCGCTCCCGCAGCGCCTCGGGCCGCCCGACCACCCCGAAGTAGCGCAGCCCCGAGCCCGTCATCATCCGCTCCCACGCGTGCGGGTCGATCCCCGCCCGCACC
>JAUHXR010000323.1 GCA_030426845.1 Polyangia bacterium
TGCAGGACAAGGACGGCTTCGACGAGGCGGTCGACGCGACCGAGCCCGCGATCGTCCTGGTCGACGGGACGGACTTCCCCTCGGTCGACGCGCGGGACGTGATCCGCATGCTCCGCGTGCTGCCGTCGACCACCGCGCGGGTGCTCTGGGGGGCGGAGCTCTCGTACGGTCGGAGCGTCCTCGAGCAGCTCGAGGACGAGGCGGGGTGGGTGATCCTCGAGCTCAAGGAGGGCATCAGCCCGCTCCTCGACCTCGTGCGCTCCCGCCGCGCGGGCGGGGCCCGATGAGCGCGCCGGCCGAGCGCACCCCGCGGCTGCACTACGACGACCCGCTGCGGCTCGAGGGCGAGGCCGAGGTCCGCGCGATCGCGTCGCTGCGCGGCGCGCCGAGCGTGATCCTCGACCGCACGATCTTCTACCCCGAGTCCGGCGGCCAGATGGGCGACCACGGCGCGATCGGCGAGGCCCGCGTGGTGGACGTGCAGCTCGACGACGCGGGGCGCGTGCACCACCTCGTCGAGGGGCCCGCACCGGAGGTCGGCGCGCGGGTGGGGGTGCGCGTCGACGGGGCGCGGCGCCGCGCGCATATGGCGCTCCACACCGGCCAGCACGCGCTCAGCCGCGCGCTGCTCGACCACCTCGGCGCGGTCACGCGCAGCAGCCGGCTCGGGGCGAGCGCCTGCACGATCGACGTGGACGTGGACGGGCTCGACCTCGCGGCCCTCGCCCCGGTCGAGGACGCGGTCAACGCGCTGATCGACGAGGATCGGCCGGTCGTCCAGCGGTTCGTCGACGACGACGCGGAGCTCGCGCGCCTGTCGCTGCGCAAGCCCCCGCCCGAGACGGACCGCGTGCGGGTGGTCGAGATCGAGGGTTACGACGTGACGCCGTGCGGCGGCACCCACGTGACCCACACCGCGCAGATCGAGCTGCTCTTCCTCCAGTCGGTGGAGCGCTACAAGGGCGGCTCGCGCATCACCTTCGAGTGTGGCCCGCGGGCTCGACGCGCGCTGCGCCTCAGCCACGATCGCCTCGTCGAGGCCGCGTCCGGGCTGCGCTGCGCGCCGGCCGAGGTGGACGCGGTGGTGGCGGGTCTGCGCGCCAAGCTCGACGCGGCGCGCGAGGAGTCCGGCGCGCTGCGGGCCCGGCTCGCCGACGCGTGGCTCCGCGCGATGCCGGCCGAGGGCCCGGTGGTGGCGTCGATCGAGGGCGCCGACCCGGCCGCGCTCAAGGCGCTCGCCGCGCGCCTCGCGGTGGGCGATCGCTGGGTGGTGCTCGGCGCGCCCGAGGGGGACGCGACCCACGTGCTCGTCGCGCGCGGGCCCGACGCCGCCCTCGACTGCGGCGGGCTGCTCAAACGCCTCGCGGCCGCGACCGGCGGGCGCGGGGGCGGGCGCCCCGATCACGCCCAGGGGCGGCTGCCCGGCCTGGTCGACCTCGAGGCGCTCGTCGGCGCGCACGCCTGATCAGCGCGGCGGCTCGACGCCCTCGAGCTGCATGTTGCCCGCGCCGACGAGCTGGAACTTCGGCGTCGGCTGGTTCGGGTCGCCGAACTGGTTCACGTACTTGTTCCAGTTGGACGCGACCGCGGCCGCGAGCTGAAAGAAGACGTCGGGCGTGACGCGGACGCTCGAGACGATCTTCGCCTTGGGCGGACGGTCGGCGGGCACGTTGCCGCGCCCCGCGAGGGGCACGAACTCGGTGAAGAGGATCGCGAACTCGCGCTGCGTGTTGAGGATCTGCGCGCCGTTCGCGTAGAGGGCGGGGGGCTCGTCGCTGTAGTCCAGCTCGATGACGAGTTGCTTGCTGTCGTCGGCCATCTCCGCGGTCTACGAGAGAACGCCGCCCCTGGCCACCGCGACGCGCGGCGGGTGAGCTTTCAGCGGATGAAGAAGTAGGGCGGCCGGTGACGGCAGAAGGCGGCGATGAGCCGGCGCGCGTGGACGTCGAGGCCGCAGAGCCGGACGCCGAGGCCCGCCGGCGCGCCCTCGTCGGCCGCCTCGGGCGGCCGGGTGAACTCGACCACCGCCACCGCGCGGATCGCGTAGCCCCCCGGCATCACGAGGCGCACGGTGAGGGGCGCGCCGATCGGGCGCTCGAGGTAGGTCGCGACGAACACGCCGTCCGGGCTCGTCTCGTCGAAGCCGCCGTAGAAGTGGCTGTCGCTTCGCGGCGCGAGCGCGACCTCGAGCTGGGGCAGCGAGTCCATCGCCTCGGGCGAGATGTCGACCGGGGCCTCGACCTCGATCTCCAGGTCCTCGAGCGGGTCGGCGGGGGCCGGGGGCTCGGGCGTCGGTCGCAGGCCCGACTCGAGCGCCTCGGCCTGCCGGAGCCTGCGCTTGAGCTCGTCGAGCATGTCGGCGCTGAGCCGGGTGGTGTCGCTGCTGTCGGCGCGGAAGCGCTCGATCACGGTGCGGCCCTCGGCCTCTACCCGAGCCGAGGGCTCGGCCAGGGCGCCGAGCAGCGCCTCGTAGGCGGCGACCGCGGTCACGGCGTCGACGTCGTCCGCGTCGGGCGCGTCGGGCGCGTCGGGCGCGTCGGGCGCGTCGGGCGCGTCGAGGTCCGGGGGCGCGGTCTCGACCGGCGCGGCGACCTCCGGGGCGTCGCTCTCGACCTCGGCGCTCGGCTGAGCCGTCTCGACCGGCGCGGCGACCTCCGGGGCGTCGCTCTCGACCTCGGCGCTCGGCTGAGCCGTCTCCGCCGGGGCGGGGACCGGGATCGACGGGGCCGATCCCTCGGGGCGGGGCGCGAGCGCCCGGACGTCCGAGATCCGCCGCACGCTCTCGGCCTCGCAGGCCGAGGGGGGCGCCGAACGTCGGGGATTGATGCGAGCCGCGGCCATCACGGGGTCTTCTACGGGTCGGCCGCCGCGCTCCTTCCCGCCGCCCGGATCGCGGGGAGACCGACGTGGTACCGTCGCGCCGCGTGACCCCCATGTGCGCAAGAAGAGTACGGCGCGACCGCGTCCACGCGCTCCTCGCGGGCGCCCTCCTCGCGAGCGCGCTCCTCGCGGCGTCCGGCTCGGCGACTGCCCAGGAGCAAGGGCAATTGCCGGCCGCGTTCACCTCGGATCGGCCCGGCTTCGCGAACACGACCCAGACCGCGGCGGTGGCGCACCTGACGACCGAGATGGGTCTCACGGCGGTCCTCATCGATCCGCGGGTGGGCGCCCTGCCGAACGCGCGGCTGCGCGTCGGGGCGCTCGAGTGGCTCGAGGCGCGGCTGATCCTGCCGAGCGCGGTGGGCTACTTCGGAGCGGGCGGACCGATCTTCGGCCTCTCCGACATGGTCGTCGGCTTCAAGGCCGGGAGCGCGCTCGCCGACACCGTCGACATCGCGACCGTCTGGGACTTCTCGATGCCCACCGCGACCGACGGCGCAGACTTCGGCGCGCCCGAGGTCGAGGTGACCGGCGAGGTGATCCTCGACTGGGCGTTCTGGGGCCCGCTGACCTTTACCCCACAAGCCATCTTCACGATCGTCGCCGACGAAGACCCGATGACCGGCGAGACGGTGCGGTCGTTCGTGGGCTCGTTCAGCGTCCGCTTCACGTGGCAGATCATCGACGAGCTCGGGGTCTTCGTGCAGTCCTACGCGACGGCCGGCGAGACCGTCCCGTGGGGCGTGCACGCGGGCGGCGGGGTGTTCTGGCAGGCGCTCGCGAACTGGCAGCTCGACGCGTTCTTCGACACCCGCGTCACGGACGAGGGCGACCCGCCGACCCTGCGCGCGGGCACGACGATCCTCTGGTAGGTGGGTCGCTCGGCTCAGCGTACGTAGCCGAGCGCCCGCAGGATCTCGTCGGGCCGGCCGTCCAGCGCGCAGGGGATGGGTCGCCAGAGCTGGATCAGCTGCACGTTCGTCACGTCGCCGCGCGAGTTGGTGGAGTAGCGCGCGGAGCTCGGCAGCTCGGCCTCCGTGAACGCGAGGCCGTCGAGGCTGATCCAGACGTCGTCGTGGCGCACCACGCGGGCGACCGAGGGCGCGGGGCGGGCGCCTTCGCCGTAGTGGCTCCGGGTGACGTCGAGCTCGACGTAGCACTGCTCGGCCAGCACGGGGACGACGCGGGGGTTGCGGCCGCTGTCGATCGTGAACCGGCGAGAGAACGGCTCGGGTCCGGTGACCTCCAGGCGGTGCTCGCCGTGCGACACGGTGGCCCGGTGCACCTCGCCCGGCGCGAGCTGGATCGGAGCGCCATCGAGGGTGGCGCTCAGCGGCGCGGTGAGCGGCGCCACGATCAACACGCGTCCGTCTCGGCCCTCGCGGAACAGGTGGTTGAGGTACAGCAACACGCCGAACGCGGCCATCGCGGCCACGCCCATCACAGCCAGCGCGCCGATCTTCTTCAGCGACGACATTCGCCGGCAGGTTACCGCGCCCCGCGTCGTGCCCTTCCCTCGGTCTCTCGCGCTGCACCTACGAGCCGCGGGAGCCGCGCCAGATCGCGAAGGCGAGGATCGCCGCGCCCACGACGAGCAGGCCTACGAACGCGAGGCCGTGCCAGTCGAGGCTCATCGCCGAGGGCTCAGCCCTCGAGCTCGAAGCGGTAGTCCTCCATCACCGGGTTGGCGAGGAGCTTCTTGCACATCGCGTCGAGCTGACGCTCGGCCTCCGCGCGGTCGTCGGTCGCGAGCTCGAGCTCGATGAGCTTGCCCACCCGGACGCTCGACGCCTCGCCGAGCGCGAGGCTCGCGAGCGCGCGGCGCACCGCGTCGCCCTGGGGATCGAGGACCTCACGCTTGAGGGTGACGTAGATCTTCGCCTTCATGAGCCGACTCCCAGGTTGCGCTTGATGCGGTCGATCGGCGACTCGAGGTCCGGGGTGAACGCCTCACCCCGGATCGTGTCGCAGGCCTCGATGTAGCGGCGGGACGCCTCCACCCGGATCTCGTCCGGGATCGGCGGGACGGGCCCGTCGCCCTTGAAGCCCTGCGCGGCGAGCCAGCGCCGCACGTACTCCTTGTCGATCCCCTCGGGCTCTTCGCCCGCGGCCATCCGCGCCTCGTAGCTCTCGGCGAACCAGATGCGGCTGCTGTCCGGGGTGTGGATCTCGTCGATCACGACGATGCGTCCGTCGGCGTCGCGGCCGAGCTCGTACTTGGTGTCGACGAGGATGAGGCCGCGCTCGGCACAGAGCTTGCGGCCCCGCGCGAAGAGCGCGTGGGCGATCGCCTCGCAGCGCTCGAAGGTGTCCGCGTCGATCACCCCGCGCGCGAGCAGGGTGTCCTTGCTGACGCTCTCGTCGTGTCCGCCCTTCTCCGCCTTCGTGCTCGGCGTGAGGATCGCCTTGGGGAGCGGGTCGTTCTTGCGCAGGCCGTCCGGCAGCGCGTGGCCGCAGAAGCTCCGCGCGCCGCTCGCGTAGGCGGTCCACGCGCTCGTCGAGGTCACGCCGGTGAGGTAGGCCCGCATGACCCACTCGACCTCGAGCGGCTCGCACTCGCGCGCGATCGTGACGCACGGATCGGGCACCTCGATGACGTGGTTCGGCGCGAGGTCCTGCGTGCTCTCGAACCACCAGGCGCTGAGCTGGTTGAGCACCTGGCCCTTGAACGGCAGCGTGCCGAGCACGCGGTCGAACGCGCTGATGCGGTCGGTGGTCACGAGGATCCGCCGCCCGTCGCCGGGGAGGTAGCAGTCGCGGACCTTGCCCTCGATCTTCGTGCCGAGGCCAGGCAGGTCGGTCCGCTCGAGGACGCGCGCGAGGCCGCGCTGCAGGCGCTCGACGTCGGTCACTTCGTCTCCGCCCGCGCGCGATCCGCCAGCGCGCGATCCACGATGGCGCCGCAATGCGTGAGCGCGTGGTCGAGGTCGAGCTGCGCGCGCACCGTGGCCTCGTCGAGGAGGGAGCGGATGTCCGCGTCGGCGAGGAGCAGGGTGAGGAAGTCGTCGCCTTCGGTGAACGCCTTCATCGCGTTGCGCTGAACCCACACGTAGGCCTCCTGCCGCGGCTTGCCCGCGTGGACGAGCGCGAGGAGCACGCCCTCGCTCGCCCAGAGCCCGCCCGTCCGCTCGAGGTTCGCGCGGAGGTTCTCGGGGTAGACGACGAGGCCCTCGATGAGGCGCTTGGTGCGGTCGAGCATGAACGCGAGGGTGGTCGTCACGTCCGGCACGACCATGCGCTCGACCGAGGAATGGCTGATGTCGCGCTCGTGCCAGAGCGCGACGTTCTCGAGGGCGGGCACGACCGCCGCGCGCACGACCCGGGCGAGGCCGCAGAGGTTCTCGCTGAGGATCGGGTTGCGCTTGTGGGGCATCGCGCTCGAGCCCTTCTGGCCCTTGGTGAAGGGCTCCTCGGCCTCGATCACCTCGGTGCGCTGCCAGTGGCGCACGTTGGTCGCGAACCGCTCGACGCCGGCCGCGAGCGAGGCGCAGGCCCAGAGCAGCGCGGCGTGGCGATCGCGCGGGACGACCTGGGTCGCCACCGTCTCGGGCCGTAGCCCGAGACGGCCGAGCGCGTCCGCCTCGATCGCCGGCGTGAGGTGGGCGTAGGTCCCGACCGCGCCGGCGACCTTGCCGACCGCGATCTCGTCGCGAGCCACCTGCAGGCGATCACGCCCGCGCGCGAGCTCCGCGTAGTGCCCGGCGAGCGCGACCCCGAAGGTCGTCGGCTCGGCGTGGATGCCGTGCGAGCGGCCGATCATCGGGGTCATTCGGTGCTCGCGGACGCGGGCCGCGAAGGCCTCGAGGAGCGCGTCGGTGCGGACGAGCAGCGCGTCAGCCGCGCGGCACATGAGCATCGCGAGGGAGCTGTCGAGGACGTCGGAGCTCGTCATCCCGCGGTGCAGCCAGCGCGCGGGCGGCCCGGCGAGCTGCTCGACGTGGGTGAGGAACGCGATCACGTCGTGGCGGGTGGTCTTCTCGATCTCGTCGATCGCGTCTGGATCGAGCCGATCGATCACCGGCCGCACCTCGGCCGCGGTCCCCTCGGGCACGAGGCCGGCCGCCTCCATCGCCTCGCAGGCCGCGAGCTCCACCTCGAGCCAGGTCCGGTACTTCGACGCCTGGCTCCACAGAGCCTGGAAGTCAGCCGGGGAGTAGCGCTCGATCATGGGCGCGAAATAGCAGATAGACTCGCCGCATGCGAGGTGCGCCGACGTGGGGAATCCGATGACCGCGGTGACCGCGACGCGCGGCGACATCACGAGGCAATCGGTCGACGCGATCGTGAACGCGGCCAACGAGCGGATGCTCGGCGGCGGCGGCGTGGACGGCGCGATCCACCGCGCGGCCGGGCCGGAGCTGCTCACCGCCTGCCGGGCCGTCCCCGAGGTGCGCGACGGGGTCCGCTGCCCCACCGGCGAGGCCCGGCTCACCGAGGGCTTCGCGCTCCCGGCCGCCTTCGTCATCCACGCGGTCGGCCCGCGCTACGTGATGCCCGACGCGGCCGGCCTGCTCGCGAGCGCGTTCCGGTCGTCGCTGCGGCTCGCGAGCGAGCACCCGGCGATCCGCTCCGTGGCGCTGCCCGCGATCAGCTGCGGGGTCTACGGCTACCCGGTGGCCGAGGCCGCGCCGATCGCGGTGGGGGTCGCGCGTGAGGGGTGGGACCTGGACGCGATCCGCTTCGTGCTCTTCGGGCCGGTCGAGCACGCCGCGTTCGAGGCCGCGCTCTGCGCGTGAGCCTCAGCCGATGCCCGGCTCCTCGACGGGGCAGCGGACGAGCTCGCCGCGGCCGAGCCGCTTGAGGAGCTGACCGAGCGCGCTGCGGACGCCCTCCTCGAGCACGGGGTGGTAGTAGGGCATGTCGAGCGCCTCCTGGACCGTCATCTTCGCTTGCACGGCCCAGGCGAGGAGGTGGCCCAGGTGCTCGGCGCCCGGCCCGAAGATCTCCGCGCCGCGGAGCCGCCCGGTCGCCTGCTCCGCGTAGATCCGCAAGAGGCCCTGGTCTCGCCCCTGGATGCGCGCGCGTCCCTGGTGGGCCATCGGCAGCTCGCCGGCCGCCGCCTCGCACGCGCCGAGCGCCTCGTAGCCGCCGCCGACGATCGCGATCTGCGGGTCGCTGAAGACGATCCCGAGCGGGGCGCGGCGCGCGCCGGGCTGGACGTCCGGGTAGCGCGCAGCGTTCGCGCCGGCGATGCGGCCGTCGTCGGCGGCCTCGTGGAGCAGCGGGTGCAGCTCGTTGACGTCGCCGGCCACGAACACCGGGAGGTCGGCGAGCTGCAGCGTCGCCGGGTCGATCGGGTAGCCGCCGTCGTCCCCGCGCTCGACCCCGAGCGCCTCGAGCCCGAGGTGGGGCAGCGTGGTGCGCCGGCCGGCCGCGAGCAGGAGCCGCGCGTAGGTCTCGTCGCGCTGCGCGCCCTTGGAGTCCACGAAGCGCGCGCGGACCGCGCCGTCGACCTCCTCGACCGATTCGAGGGTGTAGCTCGGGTGCAGATCGAGGGTCTCGCCGAAGACGCGCCCCGCCACCGCGCGCACCTCGGGGTCGGTGATCGGCCCGATCACGTCCCCGACCCCGAGCAGGGTCACGCGCACGCCGAGGCGATGCATGGCCTGGCCGAGCTCGAGGCCGATCGCGCCGAGGCCGATCACGAGGAGGCTCTCCGGCAGGGTCTCGAGCTCGAAGACGTCCTCGTTGGTCAGGCTCAGCCGCTCGAGGCCGCGGAAGGGAGGCGGCACGAAGGGGCTCGTGCCGGTGGCGATCACGAGCCGATCGTAGGCCACCGCGCCGACGCCCTCGACGTCGAGCCGCCCGGGACCGACGATCGTGGCGCGCCCGCGCAGCAGATCGCCCGCCTCCTCGACCGGCTCGAGCGACTTCACGACCGACCCGGCGAACCGGTCCCGGTGATGTCGCACCCGCTCCATCACCGCGCGCCCGTCGATCCGCGGCTCACCCGCGTGCACGCCGAACCGATGCGCCTCGCGGACGTGGTGGGCCGCGTCGGCGGCCGCGATCAGGAGCTTGCTCGGCATGCAGCCGACGCGCGCGCACGTCGTGCCGAGCGGCCCGGGGTCGATCATCCGCACGCTCGCGCCGGCGCGCTGCGCGCCCTTGCGCGCGGTGAGGCCAGCGCTGCCCGCGCCGAGGATCACGACGTCGGCGCTTCGGGTCTTCTCGCTCATGGCCGGGGATCTAGACCCCGCCCGGCCGAACGCCAGTGCTCGCGGGAGCCGGGGTGCGCGTCAGAGCCGGCGGAGCGACCCGAGCGCCCGGTGCGCGATCACACGCCGATCGCCGACCGCCGCCCGGGTGGTGTCGCTCCGCCGCTCCTCGCGCGTCTTACGGCGCTCGGTCGGCGGCTGATAGCTCGCGCTCTTCCAGGTCTTCTTGGGGTCGTTCCAGCACAGCGGGCTCGTCATGGCTCGACTGTAGGCAGAGGTAGGATAGGCCCCAAGAAATCGGCGGGTCAGCCCGGCCCCGACGTGCAGCCGGTCAGGGGGAAGAAGTGGTGCGGCCGGTCGATCGGGATGGTCGAGGTGATCCCGAACTCCGCGTAGTACTCCGCCGGGCCCTCGGGGCTGCTCTCCCCCACGCACTGCTCCGGGTCGTGCGACCAGACCCGAAACTGCCCTCCCGGCCACACGGGGTCGTGTTCGGTGAGCGGGATGTTGATCGGGGCGAGGACGCTGTTCGGCACCAGGATCACCCACTCGCGCGGGTCGTCCGGGTCCAGGTGGAGCAGCGCGGCCGGGTGCCCGCTCGGCGGGCTGGTGTAGCTCTGGGGGAACCCGCCGAGGTAGGCCGTGCTGGCCGACGGATGGAACTGTTCTCCGGTGGCCTGGAAGTAGGCGGTCCGGCAGGTGAGGATCCCCGCCCAGGTCGTGCAGGCCCAGTCGCCGTGCTGGCGGGCGTCGACCTCCACCGCGGCGGGACCGGTCACGGCGATGTGGATCTCGACGCCGCCTGTGCCGAACATCATCTGGTGAGTCAGCGTCCCGCCGAACGACTGGGCGGAGGCGAGGGTCGGTGCGCCGAGGAGCGCGAGGAGTGTGGCGAGGGCCGCGGCCCGAGAGGAGGTGGTCATGAGGGGGGCTTCGCCGGGACGCCCCCGGATCTGACGGGCGATCAGCCGAGCAGGCGCAGGGCGCGGTCCTCGACCTGCTTCGCGCTCATCACGCCCTTGTAGACGTAGAGCGCGCCCGACGCGTCGTCGTCGAGCACTCCCTCGCTGACCCGCAGGCGGCTCGAGACGGCGAAGAGGATCTTCTGCTCAAGCCCGCCCTGGACGAGCTCGACTCGCCTCCACACCGCGTCGCGGCTCCAGAACCCGAGCGACTCGAAGAGCACCACCTCCCCCGTCTCGCGGTGGGTGAGCGCGAGGTCGGGCACGCAGAGGCCGATCCCCGGG
>JAUHXR010000324.1 GCA_030426845.1 Polyangia bacterium
CGGGAGCGGCGCGACCATGTCGATCAGCTCCTGCTTGCGCAGGTAGATCTCTTCGCGCCGGCCGCCCTCGCGCTCGACCTTGAGCGACAGCTCGTGGGGGTTCGGGGAGTGAGCGGAGACCTGCTCGGCGATCGGCGCCATGCGCGCCGCGATGCGATCGAAGAGCGGGCGCACGAGCCCGCGCTCGAAGACGTCGTGGCCCTCGAGCTGCACGAAGAGGAGCCGGCGCTTGCGGCTCAGCAGCGGCTGGCAGTGGCGGCGCAGCGCCTCGGCGAGCTCCTCGACCTTCGGCACGTCCTCCGGGATCACCGCGAAGGGCGCCTCGTTGTCGCTGTCGTCCATCTTGGACACCTTGGCGACGGCGACCCCGTGCTCGTCGACGTCGAGCGCGAGCAAGAACGCGTCCCGCGGCGCGTCGGGCTTCTTGCGGAGGTGCAGCTCCATCGAGTCGGGCCCGAGCTCGAGCTCGGCGACGTAGAAGTCGTCGAGCGCGGCGAGGTTCGGGTGGAGCGAGCTTCGGAGGAACGCCTTCTTCCAGCCGACCTGGAGCGTGAGGCCCGCGACGAACTCGCTCACCCGCCGGGGGCTGCCCCAGGTGGGATCGTTGGCGACGTCGATGGTGAAGCTCGTCGTGAGGTCGTCGGGGTGCGACAGGACGCACTGGCCGTGCGGCGTGGCGCCGGCGAGCGCGAGCGACTGAGCCCACGAGAGGGTCGGCAAGGGATCTTTCAGGAGATAGTCGGCGAGGACCCCGCGCAGCTCCGCCCGGCGCTCGCCGATCTGTGAGGTCACCTCGACCTGGTCCGCGTCGAGGTCGTGGGCCCGCGCCTGGCGCGCGCGCTGCCCGGTCGCCTCCACCGCCTGCATGATCTCGCGCGCGTAGGGGGCGACGATCTGCGGGACGCCGGACCGCGCGGCGCGGTCCGCGATGAGGTTGGTGAGGTTGTCGAAGAACGCGCTGAGCGCCTCGATCGCGTGGAGGTGCTCCTGGGCGCGCTCCCCGAGACCCTGCTCGAGCGCCTCCGCCTCGTGCGAGAGGAGCAGCGCGCGGCTCGACGCCTGCACGAACCGGCGGAGATCCGTGAGGAAGTCGTAGCCCCCCGGGAAGGGGTGCGAGTCGCCGTAGAGATAGGTGGCCACGCGGCTCCGACCTTACCAAAAGTGGGCCGTCAAGGTGGGCGCAGCGAGGATCACCGCCGTCGCCGGTCACGAAATCGACCCTCGCAGCCACGGGTGGGCATGCCTACGTTTCCGTGGCGCCTCGCGGCGCCGATCGCCCTCGCGCTCCCGCTCTTCGGCCTGGTCTCTGGCTTCCTCCTCGGACCGGCCCGCGCCCGCGCGGAGGCTCGGCCGCGGATCACCCAGACGGTGCGGGTCGCCGGGGTCGAGGTCGACGTCGTGGTCGGGCGGGGCTCGCGCGGCGCGAACGTGCAGATCCAGACCCCGACCGGCCACCGGACGGTCTACACGGGGCGGGCCGGCTTCGCGTTCGCGGCGGGGGGCGACGAGGGGGTCCTCCTCGCGCTCGTCGGCGCGGGCTCCGGGCTCGAGGCCGCGTTCGTGCCGATCCAGGACGGCCAGCCCGGGCCGGCGGAGCCCGTGGCGATCCCGCGGGTTGGCGACGCCGACGGCAGCCCGGTCGGCGCGTCGATCGCGACGGTGCCGGGCGGCTTCGCGGTGTTCTGGCAGGAGGCGAGCGGGAGCGCGCCAGGGCGGCCGCTGCGGACCTTCCTCGCGCGCACGGACGACCGTGGCCGGCCGCTCGGCCCGGCGGTCGCGGTGCCCGCGCCCTGGCCGATCGCGGACGTCGCCTGGATGCCCAGCCGGGGCGACTTCTACTTCCTGCTGTTCTACTCCGCCGGGGGCGACACCCGGCTCGCGGGGGTGCACGTCGACGGCGATACGCTCCGGCCGATGGAGCACCCGTGGTGGGCGAGCCGTCCGGGCGCGATCGACGAGGCACGCCTCGCGGTGATCGGCGAGCGCGTGTTCGCGGTCTATCGCGACGGGTCGCGGCTCTTCGAGGCCGACGTCAGCGAAGGTGCGTGGGGGCGCGAGGTCCCGGCGCCGCAGCCGCGCGGACCGATCCGGGTCGACCAGACCATCGTGGTGGTCCCCGGCGCCGAGGGCCTCGAGGTGCGGACCCGCTATCCGCGCTGAGCGCGCCAACCCTCGCGAGCCCTCAGCCCTCGCGAGCCCTCAGCCCTCGTCGATGCGCTCGACCGCGCGGGCGTAGTCGCGGCTCTCGCCGCGGCCGCCGCGCGCCTCGGGGTAGAGGCCCGCTACCGTGGATAGCAAGAGTCGCTGCATGCCGTCCATGCGCCGCAGACGGATCGCGAAGCTCCGGCCGTCGTCGCCGGAGCGGCGGCCCTCGATCACGCGGGTCACGGTGCCCTCGGCCTCCACCCAGACGCGCGAGCCGGGCATGCGCAGGGAGACGCGGACCGGCTCGCCGATCGTCGGCGGGGTGAGGGTCTTCACCCGCAGGCCGTCGTAGGACGCGTCGAGGACGGTGTCCGACAGGAGGCGCTCGCCCTGCCGCACCACGCACTCGGCCCGGAGGTGGTGGCGTCGATGCTTGCGGACGGAGTCGCTCATACCAGCGACTCTAGGTGGCGAGCCGGAGCGCCCGCAAAATTCCGGCGGACCGCTCGGAACAGGCTCCCGGAGGTCAGCCGAGCTCGGTCGCGAGGAGCTGGGCGAGCGCGACCGTTCGGCGTCGCAGGCTGTCGAGGCTGCAGCGCTCGTCGGTGCGGTGGATGCCGCTGCCCGCCGGGCCGAGCCCGTCGATCGTGGGGACCCCGGCCGCCGCCAGGAGGTTCGCGTCGGAGCCGCCGCCCTGGAGCGGCGCCGCCCGATCGCTGAGCCCGACCCCGACCGCCTTGGCGCCGTAGCGGGCGAGGAGGGCCCGGCTCGCCGCGGTCTCGACCATCGGCGGGCGGTGGAAGCGGCCGCTCAGCGCGAGGGTGGCGCCGCGGAGGCGCTCGGGGAGCGAGACCGCCGCGACCGCGGCCTCGAGCGCGGCCTGGCCCCAGGCCGCGTCCGCGGGCTCGATGTAGCGCGCGTCGATCCGGCAGCGCGCCTCCGGAGGGACGGTGTTGGCGGAGGTGCCGCCCTCGACGAGCCCCACGTTGAAGGTCACGCCGCGCGCGTAGTCGGTCCGCGCCTCGACCTCGATGATCGCGTGGGCCAGCGCCTCGATCGCGTTCACTCCGTCGGCGTGGGCGAGGCCGCTGTGGGCGGCGCGGCCGTGGGCCACGATCGTGAACGAGCCGGTGCCCTTGCGGGCGGTGACGATCTCGTCCCGGGCGCGGCCGGCCTCGAACACGAGGGCGCCGGTGAGGCGCGGGGCGATCGCGGCGAAGAGCGGGTGGCTGCTCGGCGAGCCGACCTCCTCGTCGGTGTTGATCACAACGCGCAGCGGCGGCAGCGAACCCGCGACCTCGGCGATCGCCTCGAGGGCCCCGAACATCGAGCTGAGCCCCGACTTCATGTCGAGCACCCCGGGCCCGCGCGCCTCGTCGCCGTCGCGGTCGAACCCGAGGAAGCCGAGCGAGCGGGGGAACACCGTGTCCACGTGGCCGACGAGGGCCAGGCTCGGTCCGTCGCCGGTGGCCGGCGTCGCGTACACGCGGTGGTCCGCGTAGACCCCGTCGGGGTCGGGGTGGAGGCTCCGGGCCAGCCCGAGCGCCTCCGCCCGCGCGTCGAGCAGCCGCGCCGCGGCCTCGACGTCCTCGGGCTCGCGGCTGCAGCTCGGCTGGGCCACCAGCGCCTCGAAGAAGGGCACCTGCTCCGGCTCGAAGCGGGCGTTCACCACGCGCTCGAGCGCCTCGTCCTGGGCCTCGGTCACGCTCGACGGTAGCAGGTCCGGCCGGCCCCGCTCCGCGGGCTGCGGGGGCGCGCCGAACCGATCGGCGGTCCGGCGCGTACCTCGGCCGCGCGCTTGTGCGACCCCCAAGGACGCCCGATAGTGACCGAAGCCAGCTTCGCGATGCCCGGACCTCACCCCGCCTCGACCCCCGATCCGCTGGTCGGACGCCTGATCGACGGGCGCTACCGCGTCCAGGGCGTCCTGGGCCAGGGCGGCATGGGCCTGGTGTACGAAGCGCAGCACGAGGTGCTCGGCACCCGGCTCGCGCTCAAGCTCCTGCGCAGCGAGGTCTGGGGGGACGAGGAGGCGCTCGCGCGGCTCAAGCGCGAGGCGCAGGCCGCCTCCGCGATCGGGCACGAGAACATCGTCGACGTGCGCGACTTCGGCCGCCTCCGCGACGGGTCGACCTACGTCGTGATGGAGCTCGTCGAGGGCGACGACCTCCTCAAGGCCCTGCGCGCGAGCGGGCCGATGCCCTGGCGGCGGGCGCGCGCGATCGCGCGTCAGATCGCGGACGCGCTCGGGGCGGCCCACGCGGCCGGGATCGTCCACCGCGACCTCAAGCCGGAGAACGTCATCCTCACCGCGCGCCGCGGCGAGCCGGACTTCGTCAAGCTCGTGGACTTCGGGATCGCGCTGGTCCAGGGCGGCGCAAAGATCACTCAGGCCGGGCGCGTGGTCGGGACGCCGGAGTACATGTCGCCCGAGCAGTGCGCGGGGGTCGGCGTCGACCACCGGGTCGACGTCTACGCGCTCGGGGTGCTGCTCTACGAGATGACGACCGGGTCGCTCCCGTTCTCGAGCCCCGACCTCCTCGAGCTCGTGCGTAAGCACATCCAGGAGGCGCCGCGGCCCCCGCGCGAGCTCGCGCCGGACCTGCCGCCGGCGTTCGAGGCCCTCATCCTGAGGTGCCTCGCCAAGCGGCCCGCGCGGCGGTTCCAGTCGATGGCCGAGGTGGCCGAGGCGCTCGACGCGCTCGAGACGGGCGACGTGGCGCCGCCGCCGCCCGAGGACCTGCGCGGCTCCGAGCCGCCGATCGCGCGCGACCCGACCCGCTCGGGTTCGCGCTTGGCGTCGCGCCCCGACGGGACGACGTCGGTCCCCGCCGAGGTCGCCCCGGCCCGGCGATCCCCGATGCTCGTCCTCGGCCTCGTGGCCGCGGTCGGCGGGGCGCTCGCCGGTTTCGCGGTCGTCGCGTCCTCTTGGGGCGACGAGCCCGCGGTCGAGGTCGCGGCCGAGCCGCCCGCGCATGCCCCGATCGCGGACGCGCCGTCGGCCGAGCCCGACGCTCCGGCCGCGCCCGGCTCGGATGCGCCCGGCTCGGATGCGCCCGGCCCGGATGCGCCCGGCTCGGATGCGCCCGGCCCGGATGCGCTCGACCCTGGCGCGCCCGCCGAGGTGCAGCTCGTGATCGACACCATCCCGCCCGGGGCCGCGGTGCTCGAGGGCGAGGCGTTCCTCGGCAACGCGCCCTTCCAGATGGTGCGCCCCGAGGGCGACGAGCGCGTGACCCTCACCCTCCGCGCGGAGGGCTACGAGGACAGCACCGTCTCGATCGGGGCGCTGAGCCAGCCCGCGCTCCGGGTGGAGCTGCGGCCCGCGCCAGCGTCGCGGCGAGGCCGCGCGAGCGAGTCCACGGGCGCCGCGAGCGGGGGCCACGGCCCGGCGACCGGCGGCTCCGAGGACCCGGGCCGGCGGCAGTGGCTCGATCCCTGGGCCCGTTGACCCCGCCGCGGGCCTCGCCCACCATCGATCCCATGCTTACGCGACACGCCGTGCTCGTCGCGCTCGCCTGCGGGGTCGTCGGCTGCAGCGCCATCATCAACCCGGACGAGAGCCGCCTCGGCGGCGGCCAGGATGCGGGGACGGCCTTCGACGCGGGGCCCGGTCGCGACGCGGGGCCGGGTCGCGACGCCGGCCCCGGCTTCGACGCGGGCATGACGGAGTGCGAAGGCGAGGACCCCTACTGCCTGGGCGACGCCCTCGTGACGTGCGTGTCGGGGTTCGAGCAGGTGCAGGGCTGCCAGGCGAGCGGGAGCTACTGCGAGGACGGGCGATGCCGCCCGTGGAGCTGCGAGCCGGACTCGCGCGAGTGCAACGGGGCCCGCGACGCGGTCGTGGTGTGCGACGCCCGGGGCATCAACACCGACGAGATCGAGTGCCCCACCGGGGTCTGCGATCCGTCTACCAACGCCTGCGCGGGCGGCCCCGGCCGCTGCGTCGGGCTCCCGGAGCTGAGCCTCGACAGCAGCGACCGCCTCGACCTCTGCGCGTTCGCGGACTCCGCCACGTATCAGCGCGAGGGCGAGTGTGACCGGACGCGGCCGGCGACGAGCGGAGACCAGATCTACCGGCTCGTGATCCCGAGCCCGCGCCAGGTGACCATCGAGGTGCGCGACGAGGACATCCTCGATACGGTCGACGTCATCGTCTACGTCCGGCGCGTCTGCGACGATCCGTCGAGCCAGATCTACTGCGACGACCACGTCGACTGCGACATCCCGGGCATCTGCCCGGGCGGCGTGAACCAGCGCGAGGCGCGGATCTCGGAGTTCTTCGAGGCCGGCACCTACTACGTCGTGGTCGACGCGCTCGAGTACGACTTCGGCGACGCGCGCCGCTCGCGCTGCGGCGACGTCCTGGTCAGCGTGCGCTCCGGTCCGTGAACCTCCTGCTCCTCGAGCCGGAGGAGGCGTCCGGGGGCGAGGTCGTGCTCCACGGTGCGCGCGCGCGGCACGTCCGCGAGGTCCTGCGGCTCGACGTCGGCGACGGGCTCCGCGTGGGCGTGGTGGATGGGCCGACGGGGACGGCCGAGGTCCTCCAGGTCGGGCCCGACGCGGTCCGTCTCGCGCTGCGGCTCGGGACCGCGCGCCCACCGCGGCCGCGGGTCGACCTGGTGCTCGCGCTGCCGCGCCCGAAGGTGCTCAAGCGCCTCTACGCGCCGCTCGCCGCGCTCGGCGTCGGCCGGCTGCACCTCACGAACGCGGCGAAGGTCGAGCGCTACTACTTCGACTCGCACGCGCTCGCGCCGGCGGTGATCCGCGAGCGTCTCCTCGAGGGTATGGCCCAGGCGCGCGACCCGCGGCTCCCGAAGGTGGAGGTGCACCGCTCGCTGCGCGCGCTCGTGGAGGACCACCTCGACCCGGTCTACCCCGAGGCCAAGCGCCTCCTCGCCGACCCCGTCTACGCGCGGCGGGCCAGCCGCGCCGCGGCCGCGGTGGGCCCGGGCCGGCGCGTGCTCCTCGCGCTCGGTCCCGAGGGCGGCTGGACGGCGTTCGAGCGTGACCTGTTCGAGCGGCACGGCTTCGTCGGGGTCGGCCTCGGGCCGCGCACCCTGCGCTCGGACACCGCGGCGGTCGCCCTGCTCGCGATCGTCCACGAGGCGCTGGAGCCCTGACCAGGAACCCCTCCCGTCGCCTGCCGGGCGGCGTGGGCGCTCTGCGCGGCCGGTCGATTCCCTCGTCACGCCCAGCCACGCACCGGACCCACGGCGCTCCGGCATGCTCGGTCCAGGGGTTCTGGTCAGCGCTCTGGACCTCGACCCAAGCTCGCAAGGCCGGGCAAGGTCGACGCTGCCATGCGTCGCACCTCCGCCCTCGCGCTCCTCGTCCCCGGGCTCGTCGCCCCCGGGCTCCTCGCTCTCGGGCTGGCCGTGCCGGCGCCGGCCGCGGCCACCTGCAGCTGCTTCTTCCGCCGCCCGATGGGGCCCGGTGGGACGAGCGGCGACGTCGCCACCGACCCGAGCTACTCCCCGGTCGCGGCCGTCTTCGTCACGCGCCACGGCACCCAGACGGTCCTCACGATGGAGACCGCCTACACCGGGCCGCCGGTCGCGCTCTCGATGGTCATCCCCGTGCCGACCGCGATCACGCGCGAGCAGGTGCGCACCGTGAGCGGCACCCTCTTCCGGACCCTCGACCGGCGCACTGCGCCGCGGGTCCGCCACGTGTGGCCCGCGTGCGATCGGCGTCGTCGCCCCCGCCGGATGCCGATGGAGCTCCGCTCTCTCGGGGGAGGCGGGTTCGGCGGCGGGTCCGAGCCACGGATCCGCATCGACGATCTCGGGGTCGACATCGAGGACCAGTGGGAGGTCGACGAGTACGACATGACGCTCCTGTCGGCCGACGAGTCCACGGGGCTTCTCACGTTCCTCCGCCAGCGCGGGCTCACGCTGCCGGACATCGCGGCGAGCACGCTGCGCGCCTACATCGAGAGCGGCCACCGGTTCGTCCTCGTCGACGTCGACCCGGCGCGGGCGAACCGGCTGGGCGACAAGATGATGCTCTCGCCGATCCAGCTCGAGTACGACTCCGAGGAGCTGCGGGTGCCGGTGCGGCTCGGTACGCTGAACAGCCCGGGGGAGCAGGAGCTCTTGCTCTATGTGCTCTCGGATGAGGGCCGCTACGAGGTCGCGAACCGGCCCGGGGTGGTCGCGCCCACCGACCTCGAGCTGTCGGGCGACGCGCGCGGCGGGGTCGCGGAGCTCTACCGCGCGATCAGCGACGAGATCTTCCGGCAGAACCCGGGCGCGGCGGTCACCGAGTACGCGCGCGTCATCGGCGATCGGGTGGGCGTGCGGCACGTGCGCGAGCTCGGCCTACCCGACGATCGCGCGCCGCGGCCGCGCTGGACGCTGACCCGCATCCGCCACCGCTACGGCGTCGACCTCGAGGACGATCTGACCCTGCGCCCGGCCGAGGAGCCGCTGCGCCTCACCCGCCGCTGGCGCTACCGCGGCGCGCGGAGCTACGCGCCGCGCGGCGAGTCGGGCTTCCACATCCAGTACGTCGCGGTGCACCGCGGCGTCTGCGCGAGCGCGGCCACCCAGCGGCGCCATGCGCGCAGCTGGGCCACCGCCCAGTCGCTCTGGGAGGCCGATCGCGACATGTGGCCGGGGAGCGTGCTGCGCGACCCGATCGAGTCGCTCTCGATCGAGCCGGGCAGCGAAGCCCCCGCGGGCTGGCCGCCGCCGCCCCCCGAGGTGCAGCCGTCTCCGATGGCGCGCGAGAGCGGCCCGATGGAGCCGCTCGCCCCGCGCGAGGCGTCGGACGCGCCGACCGAAGGGAACGAGGTCGCCGAGGCGCCTCGGGCGGAGGCGGCGGCTCCGCCACCGGCCGCGCCGGGGCCGGCCGCGGACGCTGGGTCCGGCTGCACGATCCGAGGCGGCCGTACGCGGAGCCTCGACGGCCTCGCCGCGCTGGCGCTGCTCGCCCTCGGGATCGTCGGGCTGCGGCTCGGCGCGCCGCTCAGAGGCCGAGGGAGAGGCCCTCGTCGCTCAAGCGCTGGCGGGCGGCCGCCGTCTCGCGGACCCCGCGGAGCGCCACGAGGCTGAGCACGGCGCTGAGCATCGACAGCGGCACGCTCATGTAGGCCATGCAGCTCATCACGCTGGTGAGCGTGTAGAGCACCCAGCCGATCACGGTCAGGGCGACGACGCCCGAGAGCAGCACCGAGCCGGGGCCCGCCCAGGCGCGCGCGCGGTACTGGCTCACCGCCATGGCGAGCGAGGCGAGGCCGAGCCCCATCAGGGCGTAGGGGACTGCGCCGACCCACTCCGCGGCCCAGCGCGCGCCCACGAGCTGGAGCCCCGTCAGCCCGGCCAGCACGCCGGAGAGCCCCTGTACGGAGGCGGCTAGCTTGACGGGCGTCGGCGCCTCCGCGGCCTTGATGTCCGCGTTGATCTTGCGCTCGGCCGCGTCGGGATCGGTCCGGACGGGGGCCACCGACGCGGGGTTGGCCGCGCTCGGATCGGGGAGGGCCACCAGGGCCGCGCGCACCGCCGCGCGGTCCGCCTCGGGCACGCGCACCTCGTAGTGATCGACCGGCGTCACCTGTCGACGCGCGTAGGGAGAGAGCACGCGCATCGCGTCGGCGAAGCGCCGGCCCGCGTCGGTCTCCGGCTGCCCCTCGGTGAAGACGATCACGTCCAGGAGGGCGGGCACGAGCGCAGGGTCCCCATCGAGGAACGCCCAGCCCCCGACCGCCATCTCCGCACCGTCGGGCGTGCGGTACACGCTCGGCCTCACGATCAGGGCCTCCGGGCCGTGCTGCGCCCGGAGCGCGTCCACGTGCGCGGTGAACGCCTCGGCGGCGGCGGTCTTGGTCATCGGCCCGCTATGACAACTCGGGCGCCTCGGGTCGAGCCGCCCGCCTCGCGCGGTGCGCCTCCAGCAGGCGCGCCCGCGTCTCCTCGTCGAGCGGCTTCACCGCCTCGCGCATCGTGACGCCCGAGGCCCGATCGGTCCGCGGTGCGAGGAAGGCGGCCACGCGGTCGGGGCGCTTCTTGCCCGCCTCGCGCAGGGTCCACCCGATCGCCTTGCGGATGAAGAAGTCGCGCTCCTCGAGCGTGCGGTCGGCGTATCGCACGAAGCGCTCCCAGTCGCCCTCGCCCTGCCGGA